>JBDTML010000130.1:0-5181 GCA_039934255.1 Acidobacteriota bacterium
GGCCGGCAGGGCTTGACCGCAGATGAGTCCCGTTGCCCTGTAGTCCTTCCAGCCAGAACCGGCGAGATATCCCCGCGCGACACACTCGAAGGGCACGACCCGGCATTTCCGGGCGAGGACGGCCCGCCCCTGGAGGAGCTCGCGATGCGGCGCGAGGGCGCCGCCGAAGCGCGCGGCGTCGGTCTCGACGAGGTGGTTCAGCACGACGCCCGCGAATTTCCCGAACCAGAAGTTCGAGAGGCCCGTCAGGATCCTTCCCTTGTCGGGGATACCCGGGCTGAGAACCGCATCGAAGGCGGATATGCGGTCGGTGGCGACGAGGAGGATGCGATCCCCGAGGTCGTAGACGTCCCGCACCTTGCCGCGCCTGGGAGGCGGGAGCCCGGGGATGAGGGTTTCGAGGACGACGTGAGCCATTGCGTGATTCTAAAGGCAGCCGGCGCGCTAAACTTCGGGGGTTTCCGGGCCAGGTCCGGCGGAGGATGCATTGCTGAAAATTTCGATTCTGAACGGTAAGGCCAGCGCGGCGCGTGTCGACGCACACGTCGTGTTCGCGGCCGGAGAGGGCCGTGCGAAGGCGCTCGCGTCGCTTCCAGCGGACTTCAGGGCACGCGTCGCGGCCGCGGCGCCCGCCGCGCCGGCGGCCGACGGAGCCGTTTTCACGCTTCCCCTGGAAGGCAAGAGGGCGTCGCGCCTCTACGTTCTGGGCGTCGGCAAGGAGACGGAGATCTCCCCCCGAAAGGCGCGGGGGATGCTGCGCGCCGCCGTGAAAACGCTGAACCGGAGCGGCGAAACCTCTGCGATCCTCGATTTCCCGTTCACGCTCAAGCGGATGGACGCCGGCGAAGCCCGGGAGTTCCTCCTGCGCTCGCTCTTCCTCGCGGACTACGGATTCCCGCACTACAAGACCGGCGAGCCCGAGAAGAAGCCGCTCGCCACGGTCTTCCTCGAGCCCTCCGGCGCCTTCGCGAAGATCGAAAGGCACGAGGTCGAGAATGCTCGCGACGTCGCGCGTGTCGCGTGCCTCGTGCGTGACCTCGGCAACACGCCTTCGAACGACATGCGGCCGCGCGACTTCGCGGACCGCGTTCGGAAGGAAGCGAAGTCCCGCGGGGTCAAGGTGACGGTCCTCGACAAGAAAGCGATCCGCCGTGAGCGCATGGGCGGTCTCCTCGCCGTCAACCGGGGCTCGGTCGAAGAGCCGCGCATCGTCGTGCTCGAGTACAAGGGCGGCCGGAAGAGCGAAGCGCCCGTGGCGCTCGTCGGCAAGGGCGTCACCTTCGACTCGGGCGGCATCTCGATCAAGCCGGCCGAGAAGATGGGCGAAATGAAGTGGGACATGATGGGCGCCGCCACGGTGATGGGCGTCGTCCTCGCGGCTGCGGATCTCCGTCTCCCCGTGAACCTCGTCGCGGTCGCGGCTCTCACCGAGAACCTTCCCTCCGGCTCGGCCTATAAGCCCGGCGACATCGTCCGCTTCCGGAACGGCAAGACCGCCGAGATCGACAACACGGACGCCGAGGGCAGGGTCATCCTGGCGGACGCGCTCGACTATGCCTCCGAGTGGAAGCCGGCCGTGATCCTCGACTACGCGACGCTCACGGGCGCCGCGCTCGTGGCGCTGGGGCTCGAAGCGGCCATCGTCTTCACGGACGACGACGCCCTCGCGAAGGAGCTCGTGAACGCCGGCGAGACGACCGACGAGCGACTCTGGCGCCTGCCGATGTGGGAGGAGTACAAGGAGAACATCAAGTCCGACTGGGCGGACATGAAGAACACCGGCGGCCGCTGGGGCGGCTCGATCAACGGCGCCATGTTCCTGAAGGAATTCGTCGACGCCAAGACCCCGTGGGCTCATCTCGACATCGCCGGCACGGCGTACTACTCCCTCGACTACGCCGGCTATCCCGTCGGCGCCACGTCCTTCGGGCTGGGGATGACGCTCCGCTGGCTGCGCGGGAGACAGGCCGCCGCGGGCGGCGGCCGCCGCGGCCGCTGATTCGTGCTCACGTCGCTCCGCGTTCGTAACCTCGCGGTTCTCGAAGACGTCGAGGTGGCGTTCACCGAAGGCCTCACCGTCCTGACGGGAGAGACGGGAGCGGGGAAGTCGCTCGTCGTCGATGCGTTGACGCTTCTCGCGGGCGGGCGGGCCGACCCCGCGCTCGTGCGGGGAGGAGCCGAGCGGCTCGTCGTGGAAGGCGCGTTCGACTGCGACGATCCGGAGGCGCGCGCGGTCCTGACGGACGCCGGGCTCCTCGAGGAAGGAGGACGCGGCGCGTTCGAAGTCGTCGTGCGGCGCGAAGTGGCCGCCGGGGGTAAGAGCCGTCTCCTCGTGAACGGCTCGCCGGCGGCCCTCAAGACGCTGCAGGAGATCGCGCCCCGCCTCCTCGTCCTTCACGGGCAGGCGGAAGCGCGGGATCTCCTCGATCCCGACTCGCCACGCCAGCTCCTCGACCGCTACGCGGGCCTCGAGGAGAAGTCTGCGGCGATGGCTGCGCTCTTTCGCGAGTGGCGCGCGCGCCGGAGCGACGTCGAGCGCCTCGAGCGCGCGGCGGGGGACCGCGCGAAGCGGCTCGAGCTCCTCGATTTCCAGATCGCGGAGATCGACAAGGTCGAGCCGAAAGAGGCGGAGGACGAGGAGATTTCTTCCGAAAGGAAGAAACTGGCGAACGTCGAGAAAGTGGGCCAGCTTCTCGCGGCGGCCACGGGCGCGCTGGAGTCCGACGAGAACGGAGCGATCGCGGCGGCTTCGGCCGCGCGGCGCGCTCTCCAACAGCTCGAAGAAATCGACTCTTCGTACGCCTCCCGGAGCGCGGCGCTCGCGGGCGTGATCGAGACGATGGTTCAGGCCGCTTTCGAAGCCTCCCGCGACCTGGAGGGCCTCGAAGCCGACCCCGCGAGGGCCGCGTTCGTCGCGGAACGCCTCGACGCCCTTGCCAAATTGAAAAGAAAATATGGCCCGACGCTCGCGGAAGTGCTGGAGAAGCGCCAGGCCCTCGGCCGTGAGAGGGACGAGCTCGCCGACCTCGAGGGGGCCGTCAGGAAGGCGGAGGACGCGGCCGGGAAGGCGTTCGCGGCTTACCGGAAGGCCGCCCTCGACCTGTCCGCCGCCCGCGAGGCTGCCGCGCCCCGGCTCGGCCGCGCCGTGGAGGCGCATCTTCGAGACCTCGCGTTCCTGAAGTCGTCGTTCTCTGCGGCCGTCTCGCGCCACGAGGAGGAGGAGAGCCTCTTCGCGGCGGGAGGCCGGGGCGTCTCGTTCGGCGCGCATGGGATCGATCAGGTGGGGTTCGTCTTCGCTCCGAATCCCGGAGAGCCGGCTCGTCCGCTTCAGAAGATCGCTTCGGGCGGCGAGTTGTCGCGCGTCCAGCTCGCGCTCGCTGCGGCTCTCGCCGCGGAAGAGGCGGCAACCGAGGAGGGCGGCCCCCCGCGGCGGGGCGGACCGGTCCGGACGTTCGTATTCGACGAGGTCGACGCAGGCGTCTCGGGGGCGACGGCAGAGGCCGTGGGGCGGAAGCTACGAGGTCTCGCGGTGAAAGAACAAATCCTCGTCGTCACGCACCTCGCGCAGGTGGCGGCGGCCGGGGAGCGGCACTTCTCGGTGTCGAAGGAAGCGGCGAAGGGCCGCACCCGCACGCGGGTGGAGGCGCTCGACGGCGGGGGACGCGTGGAGGCCGTCGCCGCGCTCCTCGCTGGGGCCTCGGTCGGGGAGACGGCACGGGCGCAGGCTCGGCAGCTCCTCGGCGTCTTCGCGAACGCCGGTGCGGGCCGCGCCGCGGTCCGGCCGAAGGCGTGAGAACAGCAGCCTTTTCGACGTTGAGATTGTTTCGCTGGGGATTCGCCGTATATTGTGCATTTCGGGCCTGTAAACGTCTGTTTGCAGGCCACTTACTAGATTTCAACGGATCTGTGGAAAACCCTGTGTGTTGCATACCAAAAACAGGCCTGAAGCGCCGTTTTTACATGGGTTTTTCCGCTTCGCACAGTTGCCTGTGCAGCGGCTGGAATCCTTCCGTTTTCGGCTTTGGTATCGTGCGATTCCGATGACGTTACGGCCTTACCGCGGCATTTCTCCCAAGCTCGGTGTGCGCGTCTTCATCGCCGAGACCGCGGCGGTCATCGGCGACGTCGTCCTCGGCGACGACGTCTCGATCTGGTTCTCCTCGGTCGTGCGCGGGGACTGCTGCCACATCCGGATCGGGGCGCGCTCGAACGTGCAGGACAACTGCACGCTCCACGTGACGAACACGACCGGTCCTCTCGTCCTCGAGGAGGAGGTCACGCTCGGGCACAACGCGGTCGTGCACGCCTGCACGATCCGCCGGGGGGCGCTCATCGGTATGAACGCCACGGTGCTGGACGACGCCGACGTTGGCGCGAGCGCTCTCGTCGCGGCAGGCGCGGTGGTCCTTCCCGGCACCGTGATTCCACCCGCAACGCTCTGGGCGGGCAATCCCGCGAAGCGGAAACGCGATCTCTCGCCGGACGAAGTCGAGGGGCTGAAGACGTACTGGAAGAACTACCTCGAGTACAAGGCGGAGTACCTCCGCGCCGATCCGTCGTGATCACGAGCGTCAAAGGGACACGGGATCTCCTGCCCCCCGAGACCCGTGTCTGGAACGCGGTGGAAGCGGTCGCGCGCGACGTGTTCGCGCTCTACGGCTTCGACGAGATTCGCACCCCGGTTCTCGAATCCACGGAGCTCTTCGTGCGGAGCGTGGGGGAGTCGTCCGACATCGTCCACAAGGAGATGTACACGTTCACGGATCGCGGCGACCGCTCCGTCACGCTGCGCCCCGAGAACACCGCGGGCGTCGCGCGCGCGTACGTCGAGCACTCTCTCGCGCAGGCGGGACGGCCCTGGAAGCTCTACTACATGGGGCCGCAGTTCCGGAACGAGAGGCCTCAAAAGGGCCGATACAGGGAATTCCGCCAGATCGGCGCCGAGGTGCTCGGCCCGGCCGACGCGGCGACGGACGCGGAGCTTCTCGTCATGCTGTTCGATTTTCTCGGCCGGTTGGGCTTCTCGGGGCTTTCGGTTTCGCTCAACTCGGTCGGGACCGAAGCCACGCGGCCAGCTTACGTCGAGGCCATTCGGTCGTTTTTTTCTTCGAATGAGGGAACCCTGGGCGACGACGACCGGCGGCGCCTCACCGAGAACCCTCTGCGCGTCCTCGACTCGAA
>JBDTML010000131.1:0-5514 GCA_039934255.1 Acidobacteriota bacterium
CGAGACGCCCGAGGACGGCCTGGGCGCGACCGGCATGGAGTACGAGACGATCTACACGACGCTCTCGTTCACGTGGATGGCGCGCTGGCCGATGAACCGGCTCTTCGTCCCGGAGACGGTCACGATCCACGAGTTCACGCACGGCTACTGGATGGGCCTCCTCGCCTCGAACGAGTTCGAGGAGAGCTGGATGGACGAGGGGATCAACACCTTCACCGAGATGGTGATGGTGGACCGGAAGTACGGAACCTACCTCGAGGTGCCGCCCGGAATCGGCGTCACGAACGAAGAGAGCAATCGTGTCTCGGCCCTCACGCAGGACCACGACCCCATTCTTTCGAGCTCCTGGAAGTACGCGACCGAGAACTCGTACGCGCGGAACTCGTACCCGCAGCCCGGCACCACGATCCAGCAGATCCGCCTCCTCCTCGGAGAGGAGACGTTCTGGAGGGCGTTCCGCGGCTACGCGGAGCGCTGGCGCTTCGACCACCCGACCTCCGAGGACTTCCTCGATGCGATGCGCGCCCCGGGAAACCCGCACGTCGGGGCGCTGATCCAGAAGACGTGGTACGGCCGGGGCTGGGTGGACTTTTCCATTCTCACCGCGACCACGCGTCCGGACGAGGGGTTCACGGGCTTCGACGATGCGAACAAACCCGTCAATTTCGACCCCGACCCTGGGAAGAGGCCGCCGGAGAAGCCGGGCGAGAAGAAGCACAAGGGCCCCTGGCAGTCGCTCGTGACGGTCGGCCGCGACGGCGACATCGAGATGCCCGTGAACGTCGCCCTGACTTTCAAGGACGGCACCACGGTGAAGCGCACATGGGACGGCGCGAGCGGCTGGATCAAGTACCGCGTCACGTCCTCGTCGCCGCTCGTGAAGGCCGAGGTAGACCCCGAGCGCCGCACCGTCCTCGACCGCAATCCCTGGAATAACGCCCGCTACACCAGGAAGTACGACGCGCCGTCGGCAGCCTCCAAGAGCCGGACGTACGCCCTGCATCTCGTTGAAATCCTGCTTTCCACGCTGTGGGGTGTCCTGTGAGCGCGACGTCGCGCGGTTTCTCCACGGCCATCCGGCACCGGCGCCTCGCGGGTGTTCTCTGGCTCTCCCTCCTCGCCTCGGCGCTCGTGACGTTTTTCCCGCTGAAGAAACTGTTCCAACCGATGGACGACGGCGCGTTCCGCGAGGCGCTCGTGAAGGGGTGGGACGGCTGGGGATTCCTGTCGTTCCTGGTCTCCCGGGGCCCGGAGATCGGCGTCGCCCTTGCGGCCGTGACCGGCGCGTTCATCGTCTTCGCGCTGCTTCAGATCTTCCTGACGGGCGGCGTGCTCCGCGCCCTCATCGACGGCAAGCCTCGCCCCGTCTTCGCGCGCGTCGTCGCCGAATCGGCCGGCCTCTTGAAAGCGAACCTCTGGGCAACGGCGCGCTTCGCCCTGACGGCCGGCATCTGGATGGCCCTCCTCGTCGCGGTGCCCGTCGCTCTCCTCGGAAAAATCGGCACGGATGCCGCCCCGCACACCTTCATCCCTGATCTGCGCTTCTGGTGGGGTCTCGTCGTCTCGGCGATCGTCCTTCTGAACGTCGGGCTCCGTTTCGACCTCGCGCGCGTGGCGCTCGCGCGCGGAGACGCGCGAAACGCGCGCGGGGCCTACCAAGTCGCCAAGCAACGACTCAACGGACGTCGCCTCTCCGGAATCCGGATCATCCTGTTCTGGCTCGCCCTCGGAATCGTCGTGCAGGCGCTCTTCACGAGCGCCGGCCTGCGGATGAATCCCCACACGGACGGCGCCGTCACAGCCCTTTTCGTGTTCCGCCAGGCGGGGTTCTTCCTTCTCGCGATGGTTCGCGTGGGCTTCTGGGCCGCTCTCCTCGTCTGGGAGGAGCGCCGGCGCCCGGCCTACTCGCTCATGGGAAGCGCGAGCGGCGGGACCACGTGGAAGTCGAGCGACGAGATCGCGACGAGCGCGGCCGCGAGCGCGCGGCCCGACACCGGCTCGAGCGTCACCACGAACGGCAGCGCGCTCTTGTCCTCGTAGGGGGCCTGGAACACGGCGTCGATGTTGATGCCGTGTTCCGCGAGGATTCGCGCGAGGTCCGCGAGAATTCCCGGGCGGTCCTTCACGATGAAGCGCAGGTAGAAGGGCGACACGAATTCCTCGGCCGCCGCGGGCGTGCACGGCTCGAGTGACGCGAAGCCCAGCGGCGGGGCCTGGACGCCGGGGGCGCCGCCGCGGGCGATTTCCACGACGTCGGCGAGGACGGCCGTCGCGGTCGGATCGCCGCCGGCGCCGCGCCCCGAGAAGACGAACGGCCCGCCGCTCTCCCCTCGGACCTCGACCGCGTTGAACGGCCCCGTCACCTTCGCGAGAAGAGACGTCTCGGAAACGAAATGCGTCCTCACCGAAAGGAGGAGATGGCCGCTCGGGGCGACGCGCGCCACCGCGAGCTGGCGCGGGGTCCTCCCGAGCCTCTTCGCGTAGACGAAATCGCACGGCAGGAGGCGCGTGATGCCCTCCCGTGCGATCTGTTCGACCGAGACGTCGCGACCGAACGCGAGCCTCGCGAGGAGCGCGAGCTTGTACGCGGCGTCGTCGCCCTCGACGTCGCTCGCCGGATCGGCCTCCGCGTACCCGAGACGCTGCGCGTCCTTGAGGACGTCGGCGTAGGGCCGCCCTGTGGCTTCCATCTCCGTCAGGATGAAGTTGCAGGTGCCGTTCAGAATCCCGGAGACGGCGGTGACGCGGTCGCCGGTGAGGCTCGAGCGGAGCGCCCTGAGGATCGGAATCCCGCCCGCCACGGACGCCTCGATGCCGAGGCCCGCGCCTTGCTCACGCGCGAGCCGCTGGAGCGCGGTTCCATGTTTCGCGAGCAGCATCTTGTTCGCCGTCACGACGCTCTTCCCGGCGCCGAGCGCCGCGCGGATGAGGCCGTTCGCGGGCTCGATACCGCCGAGGAGTTCCACGACGACGTCCACTTCCGGATCCGTCGCCACGGAGGCGAGATCCGGGGTCCAGCGCACGCAGGCGCCGAGGCCGGTGTCTCGTTTCGTGTCGGCTCCACGGGTCCCGACGGCGACGAGGGAGAGAGTCACGCCTCGCCGGAGCGCGAGGTCGGCGGCCTCGCGCGCCAGGAGCCGTGCGAACGCGCGACCCACCGTGCCGAAGCCGATCAGGCCGATGCCGATCGGGCGGGTCGGGTCGCTTTTCATCGGCGCGCAATGTACGGTACGCGCTCGTCCCGGTCAAAGAGATCAGCCAGGAGGCCGCGATGCCCGCATCCGCCGTTCTCTCCCTTCTCGTTCTCCTCGCTCAGCCGCAGGCCGCCCGGCCCGACGCGGTGCGCGATACCTCTCCGCCGGATGGTTCCAGGCCGGCGGAGGCGAGGAAGGAAGACAAGAAGGAAGAAAAGGAAGTTCCGCCGGTCGTCACGCGTCACGAGATGCGCGCCGGCGGGAAGCTCCTGAAGTACACGGCGACGACGGGCCTCATGCCGCTCAGAACCGAAACCGGAGATCTCGAGGCGAACGTCTTCTATGTCGCGTATACGCTCGACCGCGGCGCCGCGCCGCTCGAAAAGCGTCCCCTCATGTTCTCCTTCAACGGCGGCCCGGGCTCTTCGTCCGTCTGGCTCCACCTCGGCGCGCTCGGGCCGAAGCGCGTGAAGATGAAGGACGACGGCATGATGCCGCCGCCTCCGTACGCGCTCGTCGACAACGACGACACCTGGCTCACGGAAACCGATCTCGTCTTCATCGACCCCGTCGGGACGGGCTACAGTCGCGCCGCGAAGCCCGAGCTCGGTAAGAAGTTCTGGGGCGTGGAAGGCGACATCGCCTCGGTCGGCGAGTTCATCAGGCTCTACCTCGCGCGGAACGAGCGCTGGGCGTCGCCGTTGTTTCTCGTTGGCGAGAGCTACGGTACGACGCGGGCCGCGGGGCTCTCGGGATATCTCGTCGAAAAGGGCATTGCGTTCAACGGCATCGTCCTCGTGTCGTCCATCCTCAATTTTCAGACCGCGCGGTTCACGAAGGGGAACGACCTCCCCTACCCGCTCTTCCTACCGACCTATACGGCGACGGCCTGGTATCACAAGAAGCTCCCCGCCGACCTCCAGGCGATGCCGCTCGGCGCCGTTCTCGCCGAGGTCGAGACGTTCGCGAAAGCGGAATACCCCACGCAGCTCGCTAAAGGCGATGCGTTGACCACGGCCGAGAGGAAGGCGCTCGCTGGCCGGCTCGCGCGCTACACCGGTCTCGATCCGGGATGGCTCGATCGCGCGGACTTCCGCGTCGAGATCCAGCGCTTCTGCAAGGAGCTGCTCCGTAACGAGCGGCGCATTGTGGGCCGCCTCGACACGCGCTTTCAGGGGATCGACGAGAGCGGCGTCTCGGAACGGCCGGAATTCGACCCGAGCATGACGGCGATCCGCCCGCCCTACACGGCGATGTTCAACCAGTACGTGAGGAGCGTGCTCGGCTACAAGTCCGACGCGACGTACCACATCATGGGCGGCGGGATCGGGCCGTGGGACTGGGGCTCCCACAACGGCTTCGCCGACACGAGCGAGTCGCTGCGCCAGGCGTTCGCGAAGAACCCCGACATGAAGCTTTTCGTCGCCTCCGGCCACTTCGACCTCGCGACGCCGTACTTCGCGACGCAGTACACGCTCGCGCACCTCGGCCTCGAGCCTGGTCAGCGCGCGCGGATTACCGCGAAGGAGTACGAGGCGGGTCACATGATGTACATCCACACGGGGGAGATGGCGAAGCTGCGGAAAGACGTTGGGACCTTCCTGAAGGACGCGCTGCCGTCGGCCCCCTGAGCTTTCCGGGAACCGAATCTCCGCGCGCGGGTCCAATCCTGCGAAAGGAGACTCCGATGCGCCATCAGGTTCTCACCGCCCTTCTCCTCGCCGCCGGGGCCGCAAACGCCTCGTCCCCTTCGGGGTTCGGTCTCGATGTCCTCGTCGCCGGAAGCCCCCGTCCCGAGTTCGCGGCCCGGGGCACCGTCTACGTGGAGGCCCTGAAGGGGCACGACTACGCCCTCCGCCTCTCGAATCCCACCGGCAGCCGGGTCGCCGTAGCCCTGTCGGTCGACGGACTGAACACGATCGACGCGAAACACACGTCCGCGCGGGATGCACGCAAGTGGGTTCTCGCGCCGTACGAGACCGTCGTCATCCCGGGCTGGCAGGTGAACAGCGCCGTTTCCCGCAAGTTCGTCTTCACCGGCGAGCGCGGTTCCTACGGAGCGGCGCTCGGGAAGACGGAAGACCTCGGAATCATCGAGGCCGTCTTCTATCGCGAGAAGCTGCCGTACCGCTCCGGACGCTGGATCGAGAAACAGGAAGACCGGAGACAGAAAGACGGGGAGATCTCTTCGAATGGAAGAGAGCGACGCCCCGACGCGCCTGCGAGCGGAACGCTGCAGGACGCGGCGCAGGCGCCCGCACCGAACGAGGCCGGCACCCGCGACCAATCGAAGAAGTCTTCTTCTTCTTCTCCCTCCCCC
>JBDTML010000132.1:0-13775 GCA_039934255.1 Acidobacteriota bacterium
GGCCGACGCCGAAGTAGTGCGCTTCGGGGTGGGCGAAATAGAAACCGCTGACGGAGCTCGCGGGCGTCATGGCGTAGCTCTCGGTGAGGGAGATCCCGGCGTTCGTCTCCGCGTCGAGGAGCGCGAAAAGGGTTCGCTTTTCGGTGTGGTCCGGGCACGCGGGGTAGCCGGGCGCAGGCCGGATCCCCCGGTAGCGCTCGTGAAGGAGGTCTTCCTTGGTCAGGGTTTCCTCTCGGCCGTAACCCCAGTCCGCGCGCGCGCGCCGGTGGAGCATCTCGGCGAAGGCTTCCGCGAGCCGGTCGGCCAGAGCCTTTACGAGGATGGAGGAGTAGTCGTCGTGGTCCTTCTCGAACGATCGGCAGAGCGCGTCGACGCCGATGCCCGCCGTCACGGCGAACGCGCCGACGTAGTCCGCCCGGCCGCTCGACAAAGGCGCCACGAAGTCGGCCAGCGCCTCCAGGGGCTGGCCGTCCGGCTTCTCCATCTGCTGCCGAAGCGTATGAAGCGTCGCGAGCGGCCGCGTCCTCTCCGCGTCCGCGAAGACGCGGATGTCGTCGCCGTCCGCGTTCGCCGGGAAGAACCCATAGACGCCGCGCGCGCAAACCAGCCGCTCGTTCACGATCCGGTCGAGGAGGGCCTTGGCGTCGGCAAAAAGCTCCCGAGCCCTCTCGCCGAGCACGGCATCCTCGAGGATCTGGGGATACCTTCCGCGCAGTTCCCACGCGTGAAAGAACGGCGACCAGTCGATGAAGGGCACGAGATCGGCAAGCGGCACGTCGTGGAGGACGCGCACGCCGGTGAATGCCGGCACGGCGAGGTCCGCGTCCGCCCAGTCGAAGCCCGGCCTTCGAGCGCGGGCGGCGGCGAGAGCGATGAGCGGTTTAGCCGTTCGCGCGGCATGCTCGGCGGCGAGAAGGGTCTGCTTCTTCCGATTCGCGTCGGCAACTCCCGTCGCGTCGGCTCCGAGGAGGCCGCTGACCGCGCCGACGGCGCGCGATGCGTCGAGGACGTGGACGACGGGTGGCCCGTACGCGGGCGCGATCCTGACCGCCGTGTGGACGGGGCTGGTCGTGGCGCCTCCGATGAGAAGGGGGACCGTGAAACCGGCACGTTCCATCTCCCGGGCCACGTGGACCATCTCGTCGAGAGACGGCGTGATGAGTCCGGAGAGCCCGATGACGCGCGCCCCATGCTCCTTTGCCGCCGCGAGGATGCGGTCGGCGGCCACCATGACGCCGAGGTCGACGACGGCGTAGCCGTTGCACTGCAGCACGACGCCGACGATGTTCTTGCCGATGTCGTGAACGTCACCCTTCACGGTCGCGAGCAGCACCTTGACCTGCGACGAGAGGGCGCCTGGCTTCTTCTCGGCTTCGAGATAGGGCTCTAGATACGCGACCGCCTTTTTCATGACGCGCGCGCTCTTGACGACCTGAGGCAGGAACATCTTTCCCGCCCCGAAGAGGTCGCCCACGACGTTCATGCCGCCCATGAGGGGCCCCTCGATGACGGCGAGCGGCGCGCCGTATTTCTTGCGCGCCTCCTCGACATCGGCGTCGATGAAGTCGACGATGCCCTTGACGAGCGCGTGCGACAGGCGCTCCTCGACGGGGCCGCTTCGCCACGCGTCGGCCACGATCTCGGCCCTGCCCGTCTTCTTCACCGAATCCGCGAAAGACACGAGCCGCTCCGTGGCGTCCGGGCGGCGGTTCAGGAGGACGTCCTCGACGAGGGCGAGGAGGTCCTTCGGGATCTCTTCGTAGACCGCGAGCTGGCCCGCGTTCACGATGCCCATGTCGAGGCCGGCGTGGATCGCGTGGTACAGGAAGGCCGCGTGCATGGCCTCTCGGACCGTGTTGTTCCCGCGGAACGAGAACGAGATGTTCGAGACGCCGCCCGAGACCTTCGCGTGGGGGAGCGTCGCCTTGATCCGTCTCGTCGCTTCCAGGAAGTTCAGCGCGTAGGGGTCGTGCTCCTCGATGCCGGTCGCGACCGTGAGGATGTTCGGGTCGAAGACGACGTCCTCGGGCGGAAAGCCGATCTCCTCCGTGAGGATGCGGTAGGCCCGCGCGGCGATCGCGACCTTGCGCTCCACGGTCGTGGCCTGGCCGTCCTCGTCGAACGCCATGACGATGACCGCGGCGCCGTACCGGCGCACGAGGCGCGCCTGGCGCCGGAAGGAATCCTCGCCCTCTTTCAGGCTGATCGAATTCACGATGGACTTGCCTTGAAGGCACTTCAGCCCGGCCTCGATCACGTCCCACTTCGAGCTGTCGAGCATGATCGGAAGCTTCGCGATGTCGGGCTCGGCCGAGAGGAGGTTCAGGAACCGCGTCATCGCGGCTTTCCCGTCCAGCATGCCCTCGTCCATGTTCACGTCGAGGACGTTCGCGCCTCCCTCGACCTGCTGGCGCGCCACCGTGAGGGCGCCTTCGTAGTCGGCCGCGAGAACGAGCTTCGCGAACTTCGGAGACCCCGTGACGTTCGTGCGCTCTCCGACGACCGTGAAGACCTCGGGCCGAAACGTATAGGGCTCGAGGCCGCTGAGACGCGTGGCGCGGGGAATTTCGGGCAGCCGCCGCGGGGGCAGACTCTTGACGGCGTCCGCGATCGCGCGGATGTGCGCGGGCGTCGTGCCGCAGCAGCCCCCGACGATGTCCACCCAGCCCTCGCGCGCGAAGGCGGCGATGTCTCTGCACATGATCTCGGGCGTTTCGTCGAAGCCGCCGAAAGCGTTGGGAAGCCCCGCATTGGGGTAGGCGCTCAGGAAGACCGGCGCGAGAGAGGAAAGTTCCTCGATGTAGGGCCGCATCTCCTTCGCGCCGAGCGCGCAGTTGATTCCGACCGACAGGAGCGGCGCGTGCGAAACCGAGTTCCAGAACGCCTCGACCATCTGGCCGGAGAGCGTGCGCCCGGACCTGTCCGTGATCGTGACGGAGACCATGATCGGAACGCTCCGGCCGGCGGCTTCGAAGTGCTGGAGCGCGGCGAAGAGGGCCGCCTTTAGGACGAGCGTGTCGAACACCGTCTCGAAGAGAAGGAAGTCGACGCCGCCGTCCAGGAGGCCGCGGATCTGCTCTGTATATGCCGCCACGAACTCGTCGAAGACGTGCGTCCTTTTTCCGGGGTCGTTCACGTCCACGGCGAGCGAGAGCGTGCGGTTCGTTGGGCCGAGGGCGCCCGCAACGAAGGCGTCCTTCCCCGCGGCCGCGCGATGCGCCGCAACCGCGCGGCGAGCGGCGCCCGCGGCCGCGACGTTCATCTCGTACGCGAGGCTCTCGAGGCCGTAGTCGGCGAGGGAGATCGCCTGAGCGTTGAAGGTGTTCGTCTCGAGGATGTCGGCGCCGGCCTCGAGGTACTGAAGGTGAATCCCCTCGATGATCGCGGGCTGCGTCAG
Source organism: Acidobacteriota bacterium (assembly GCA_039934255.1). Taxonomy (GTDB): domain Bacteria; phylum Acidobacteriota; class Thermoanaerobaculia; order UBA5066; family UBA5066; genus Fen-183. The sequence goes on from JBDTML010000132.1 coordinate 3,398, forward strand.
AACGAGGAGGTCGTTCGCACCCTTGAGATCCTTCGTGTGGCTCCGAAAGCGGGTGCCGCGATAGGCCGCCTCGTCCAGCGCATGGGCCTGAATCATGGTGCCCATCGCGCCGTCGATGATGGCGATGCGCTCCCTGAGGAGCGTGCGCAGGCGGGCTTCGGCGGTCACGGACTGCTTCTTCACAAGGACCTTGCCTCTACCCCGAGCGCCTCGAGGATCCGCTTCACGGCGTCGTAGCGCGCCATCGGCATGATGTGGACGCCGCGCGCGCGCTCGGCGATCGCCCGCGCGAGCTCGACGCCGATCGCGAGCCCTTCCTCTTCCTCGAACTCCGGGCCTTTGTCGGCGGCTTTGCGCATCCGCGCGATCAGCTCCTCCGGGACGACCATCCCGGGCACCTCGTTCGCGAAGTAGAGGGCCTGCTTCAGGCTCTTCGGCGGGATGAGGCCGATGAGGATCGGGATCGCGCGGGACTCGGGCCGCGCGTAAAAACGGTCCAGAGCCGCCACGTCGTAGACGGGCTGCGTCTGGGCGAACGTCGCGCCCGCTTCGATCTTGGCGGAGAGCTTCGAGATCTCGACATCGAGGTCCTTGGCCGCGGGGTTCGCGGCGCAAGCGATCGCGAACGACGTGGACGAGCCGATCGCGCCGCCCGCGAGGTCCGTGCCTCCGTTCAGGCCGCGCACGATGGAGAGGAGGCCGAGCGTGTCCACCTCACCGACGGGCTTCGCCTGCGGGTAGTCGCCGATCTTCAGCGGATCGCCGCCCACGACGAGGAGCGCTTTGATGCCGAGACCCGCGGCGCCGAGGAGGTCCGACTGGATCCCGAGGACGTTCCTGTCCCGAGGCGAGAAGTGGAAGATCGTCTCGGCGCCCGTTTCCGTGCGGATGAGGTGGGCGACCGCGATGGACGACATCCGGAGGCGCGCCATCGGGTTGTCCGTGACGTTTATCGCGTCCACGCCGAGCGCGCGCAGCGTCCGGGCGCCGTCCACGGCGACCGAGGCGTCGATGCCCTTCGGCGGCTCGACCTCGGCTGTCACGACGAGGGTGCGCGGATCGGCCAGCTTGCGCTTCAGCGCGGAGGTCTCCAGCGCGTCCTCGCGCGGCCGGGGGGGGCGGACCTCCACGACGGCGGCGCGCGGGTGCGGGGCAGGCGCGCTGCGAGTCTTGCCGAGGGCCTCGCGCGCCATCGCGGCCACGTGCTCGGGCGCCGTGCCGCAGCACCCGCCCACGAGCGCGGCCCCGGCGCGGAGGAGGTCCCGGGCGCTCTGTCGGAAGTAGTCCGGCGTCGCGGGGTAGACGGTGCGCCCGGAGACGACCCACGGGTAGCCGGCGTTCGGACGGACGGAGATCGGCACGGACACGCAGCCGGCCGCGCGCGTGAAGATCTCGAGCGCCTCCTGGGGCCCGACGGTGCAGTTGATCCCGACGACGTCCGCGCCCGCCCGGCCGAGCGCGGCGAGAGCGCTCTCGACGTCGTCTCCGAAGCTCGTCTTGCCGTCCGCGAGGAACGTCATCGACGCGACGATCGGGATCTCCGCCGAAAGCGCGCGCGCCGCGCGCAGGGCCTCTTCGGCCTCGAGCGTCGAGGAGAAGGTCTCGAACGAGAGGAGATCGACCCCTTCCTCGAGGAGGATCCGGATCTGCTCCGTGAAGAGCTCGCGCACGTGGAGGCGCGTCAGGGGTCCGTACGGCTTCACGAGCTGGCCGAGCGGCCCCACGGAGCCCGCGACGTAGACGTATTCCCCGTCGGCAGAGGCGCGCGCGAGGCGCACGGCCTCGCGGTTGATCTTCTCGAGGGAGTCGGCCCAGTCGAACTTCGAGAGCTTCGAGCGGTTCGCGTCCCACGTGTTCGTCGAGAGCATCTGCGCGCCGGCGGACACGTAGTCGTCGTGGATCTCGCGTACGAGCGCGGGCGCGGCGAGGCTGTTCGGTGAGCGCGGCCCTTCCGCCGGGGCGCCGCGCGACACGAGCAGCGTCCCCATCGCCCCGTCGGCGAGGAGAACCTCGTTCTTCAGCCGCTCGCGAATGTCTTTCTTGATGAAAAAGGGTAAGGCGCGCCGCCCGAGGACGTCAAGCCGCCGGTCGGATAAACTCACGTAACAGCATGAGGATTCTCGTCGTCGGTTCCGGGGGCCGCGAGCACGCGCTCGTGTGGAAGCTCGCGCAAGCGCCTGGAGTGTCGGACATTTTCTGCGCGCCGGGAAATCCCGGAATCGCCTCCCTCGCGACCTGCCTTCCCATCGGAGTCGAGAACGTCGTCGAGCTCGCGGACTTCGCCGAGTCGATGAAGATCGACCTCACCGTCGTCGGGCCCGAGCTCCCGCTCACGCTGGGACTCGTGGACGAGTTCGCGCGGCGCTCTCTGCTCGCGTTCGGTCCGAACCGGCTCGCGGCCGAGCTGGAGGGCTCCAAGGTTTTCTCGAAGCTCTTCATGAAGAAATACGGGATCCCGACGCCGGACGCGGAGGTCTGCCAGACGCGCGCCGAGGCGGAGCGCGCGCTCAAGTCGTTCGGCCTGCCGTGCGTGTTCAAGGCGGACGGACTCGCGGGCGGCAAGGGCGTCGTCGTGGCGCAGGAGCCCGACGAGGCCGAGCGCGCGCTCAAGCTCTTCTTCGAGGATCGCGTCTTCGGGTCGGCGGGAGACCGCGTCCTGGTGGAGCGTTTCATCGCGGGCGACGAGGTCAGCTTCATGGTCCTGTGCGACGGCGAGCGCGCCCTCCCGCTCGCGACGGCGATGGACTACAAGAAGATCTACGACGGGGAGCGCGGCCCGAACACGGGCGGGATGGGCGCGCACAGCCCGTCCGTTCTTCTCGACGCGTCCACGTCGTCCGACGTTCTCGCCTTCATCGTGCAGCCGACGCTCAAGGGCATGGCGGACGAGGGCCGCCCGTTTCGCGGTGTCCTCTTCGTGGGGCTCATCCTCGAGAAGGGGATGAATCCCTACGTCCTCGAGTACAACGTGAGGTTCGGCGACCCCGAGACGCAGGCCGTACTGCTGCGCCTCGACGGCGACCTCTTGCCGTTTCTGATGGGCTCTGCCCGCGGCCGCTTCGACGAGGGCGAGCAGCTCGCCTGGCGGCGCGAGGCGACGGCCGCGCTCGTGATGACCGCCGAGGGCTATCCGGGCCCCTTCGAGCGCGGGCGGCCGATCACCGGAATCGAAGAGGCCGAAGCCGCGGAAGGCGTGTTCGTGTTCCACGCGGGGACCGCGCGGGGCGCGGACGGAGCCCTCGTGACGTCGGGCGGCCGCGTCCTCAACGTGTGCGCGCGCGGGCGCGGCCTGTCACAGGCGCTCCGCACGGCGAAGGATGCGGCGGGGAAGATCCACTTCGAAGGCGCCCACTATCGAAGGGACATCGGGCACAAGGCGCTCGAGATCCTCATGGAACGTTCCGGCTCCATGCTGAGATAGTTCCCTCCCGACGAATCGCCCTCTTACGTACGGCTCTCGAAGTCGCGGAGAACGGGCGGCGGCCCCGGGGTTTCGAGGAGTGCGAAGGCCGCACGGAGGATCCGGGTCTGGAGCTCGGGGTCCCCCGGCTTTCCCAGAGGGTAGCCGAGCGCGTAAGGCACCGCGAGCGCCCGCGGGGTCCGGACCTTCTTCGTGATCTCCTCGAGCGCCGTGACGCTCGTCGTCGCGATCCCGCGCCTCTCGAGCTCTCCTGCGATCAGACCCACGGTCTGATGGCACATCGGTCAAAGCGGGACGAGGAGGGCGACGTCGACACCATCTGCCTCGAGGAGAGCGGCGGCCGCGGGCGCCGCTTCTTTTACGAGGCGGCCGGGCGCCGTGATCGATCCCATGAACGAGAACGCGCGCGGAGCCAGCGCCCCGATCTCGCCGCGCGCGGCCATCTCGCGCAGCCGATCGAGCGGGAAGCCGAGGTTGCGGTCCGACTGGAAGCCCGTCTGGTCGAAGGCGTCGGACTTGTGCGCGATCGCGAGCGTCGCGACGTCCGTCTCGGACGGGATCTCGCGAAACGACGGGTCGCCGCCCTTCATCGCGCAGTCGAACGGGTCCTGGGAGGGGAGGTAGACGCCTCCCGTCGTGACGAGCGCGACGCGCGACTCCTCGAGCGGCTTTCGGAGGCGCGCGAACGGCAGGGGGTCGAGCGCGCGGTAACGGTACCTCGCCATGAAGAGGCGGTTCCTGAGCGACAGGTCCGAGAGGCTCGCCACGCGGTCAGTATGCCGAACTATGATCTCGAGCGTGGCCGATTCGCCGTCGCGCCCGCTCCCGAATATCGCGTGGAAGCTCGTCGCGCTCGCAGGGGCAGCGCGCGCAGCGACCGAGCTTGCCGCGATCACGTCGTACGGTTATTTTCGCGACGAACTCTATTACCTCGCCTGCGCGGACCATCCCGCGGCGGGGTACGTCGACCAGCCGCCGCTCTCGATCCTCTTTCTGTCCGCCTGGAAGTCGCTCTTCGGCGACTCGCTTTTCGCGCTTCGGGTTCCGCCGCTCCTCCTCGGCGTCTCGGTCATCGTCCTCGTCGCGCTTCTCGCGCGCCGTCTGGGCGGCGGCCGGGTGGCGCAGGGCCTCGCCGCCTGCGCGGCCGCGTGCGCTCCGATCTGGCTCGGGATGAGCCGTTATTACTCCATGAATTCCTTCGACATCTTGTTCTGGGCGCTTGCTGCGCTCCTTTTCGCGGAGATCCTCGACCTCGACCCGGAGCGTGATGGACGCGGTGCGAGGCGCCTCTGGCTCCTTCTCGGCGTTGTTCTCGGCCTCGGCCTCCTGAACAAGATCAGCGTCCTCTGGCTCGGATTCGGGCTCTTGGCGGGCCTCGTCCTGACGCCTGCGCGGCGCGTGCTGAAGACGGGCGGTCCCTGGCTGGCCGCTGCCATCGCGGCGCTTCTCTTCGTGCCGTACGTCGTCTGGCAAGCCTTGAACGGCTGGCCCATCGTGGAATTCATGCGGAACGCGACGCAGTCGAAGTACAAGGCATTTCCGCTGACGTCCTTCCTCAAGGAGGAGCTTCTCCACTTCAACCTCGTCGCCGCGCCGCTGTGGATCGCGGGCCTCGTCTGGCTCCTGGCGTCGCGGGACGGCCGAAGATTCCGCGCGTTGGGAATCGTATGGACGACGACGCTCGTCGTCCTCGTCGCGAACGGCAACGCGAAGCCGGAGTACCTCTCGCCGGCGTTCGCGCCCCTCCTCGCGGCGGGCGGCGTGGCGCTCGAGCGCCTCCTTCACCGCGGGCGGAGCGCGTGGCCGGCAGGCATCTACGGCGGAGCCATCGTCCTCAATGCCGCCGTCGTCCTTCCCTTCGCCCTACCGCTCCTCCCCGTCCCGCAATACCTCGCGTATGCGAAGGCGCTCGGGGTCGAGCCGTCGACCTCGGAGAGAAAGCAGATCGGCCCCCTTCCGCAGCACTACGCGGACATGTTCGGCTGGCCGGAAATGGCCGAGACGATCGCGTCCGTCTGGAGGACCCTGCCCGAAGCGGACCGCGTGAAAACAGCTATCTACGTCCACAACTACGGCGAGGCAGCCGCGGTCGACTTCTTCGGAAAGAAGCTCGGCCTCCCGCCCGCGCTCTGCGCGCACAACAATTACTTTCTTTGGGGCGCGCGGGGGCAGAGGCCGGAGGTTTTCCTGGTCTTCGGAGGTGCACGCGAGGGCGCGCTGCGCGTCTTTGCGAGCGTCGAGGCGGGGGCCGTCTTCACGCACCCATGGGTGATGCCCTACGAGAGCGGCCGCACCGTCTGGGTCTGCCGCGGCCTGAAGGTGCCGCTCGCCGAGATCTGGCCCGGCGAGAAGAACTTCAGCTAGCGAAGCTATCCTTCCCGGCGTAAGCGGAGGTCCTGATGCCCTCTCAAACGCGTGGCCAGGTCGCCCTGGGGATCGATCTCGGAGGCACGAAGGTGCTCGTGGGGGTCGTGGACCGCAAGGGGTCGATTCTCGGGCGCGGCAAGCTCAAGACTCCGTTTCTGGACGGCACGGCCGCGATCGGCGAGACCCTGGTCGCCGCCGCGGAGCTCGCCCTTCGGGAAGCGGGCGTGGCGAAGGGAAGGGTCGACGCGATCGGGCTCGCGGCCCCGGGGGCCGTCGATGCGGAGAAGGGCGTCCTCCTCAAGGCGGGCAATCTCGGCGCGAAGAACTGGAAGATCCTCGAGGTCCTCCGCGCGCCGTTTCCGGGCGCCCGTCTTCGCCTCGAGAACGACGTCCGTCTCGCCGCTCTGGGCGAGGCGCGCCTCGGCGCGGGCCGCGGCGCGGCCACGATGGTCGCGGTCTGGGTCGGCACCGGCATCGGCGGGGCCGTCATCCAGGGCGGGAAGATCCATACGGGCCACAACCACAACGCGGGAGAGATCGGCATGACCCGCATCGACTTCCGCCGCGTGAAAACCGGATCCTTCGAGGGAACGCTCGAGAGCATCGCCGCGAAAGTCGGGATCACGGAGTGGCTCCGGAACAAGATCGCCGGAGGGCAGAAAACCTGCCTGGCGAAGGCCGTGTCGAAGAAGGGCGCTCGGCTGAAGGGCTCGGACCTTCGGGCGGCGTGCGAGGCCGGGGACCCTCTCGCGCTTCGGGCGGTGGCCCGCTCGTCGAAGGCCGTCGGGCTCGCGATGGCGAACGTGTTCAACGTTCTTTCTCCCGATCTCTTCGTCCTCGGGGGCGGCGTCGCGACGGACGTCGGCGCGACGTACCTAAGGGACGTGAAGAAGTGGGCGGCCGCCTTCGCGTTTTCGCAGGAACTCGGAAGGCTGCGCGTCGAGCCCGCCGCCCTCGGAGACGACGCGGGGGTCCTCGGGGCCGCGCTCTACGCGCGGGAATAGGCACTCTGGCACAATCCTGAGAATGAGTTGCACGGGTTGCTCCCTCGGAACCTCCACGAACCCCGGCGGGAACTACGTCGGCGTGCGCGTTGCCGACGCGGTGGACGGGCGCACGGTTCTCGTGTTCACGGGCGAGATCGCCGTCAAACCGGGGGAACGCGTCATCGTGGAAGCCGAGAACGGCCCCGAGTTCGCCGAGGTCACGACGACGACGCCGGTTCTGGGGAAAGCGTGCTCGTCGAAGAAGGCCAAGCGCTTCCTGAGGCTCGCGTCCGACTCCGAGTACGCCGACTACATCGAGAGGGTGGAGCTGCAGGACGCGGCTCGCCTCTTCGCCGACGCGGCCGTCGAGGAGCTGAAGCTGGACGTCCACGTCGTCAAGTGCGCGGTCGGCTTCGACCGCCGGCGCATGACCGTTCTCTACACGTCCGAGAAGAAGCCCGAGACCCGCGAGCTCCAGCGCCGCATCGGCGAGCGGTTCGAGATCCGCGTCGAGATGAAGACGATCGGCGTCCGGGACGAAACGAAGCTGATCGGCGGAATCGGGTCGTGCGGGCTGACCTTGTGCTGTTCGACCTGGCTCAAGAGCTTCCACCCCGTGGCCATCAAGATGGCCAAGATGCAGGGTTTGACGCCGAACCCCTCGAAGCTGACAGGTCAGTGCGGCCGCCTGAAATGCTGTGTCGCCTACGAGCTCGAAGGCGGGATCGAGGCCGCGCGCCGCATGACCCGGAGCGGGGACCGGGATCGCGATCGGGGACGCCCCGCGCCGCCCCCGCCGGCCGCCTGAGGCCGGGCCTCGCTTTTCCTTCGCCCCGCGGAATAGACTCCCCATCAAGTTCGTTCCCCTTCGCATGGGTCCCGCCAGAGGAGTCCTCGACATGGCCTCGGTGAAAAAGCCACCGTCCGGAGCAGAGCCTTCCGCGGACGCCCCGACGGCCGAGCTCGGTCCGCGCAAGCTCATCCGGCCGTCTCTCGCCCGCGTCCTCCAGGATCAGGGTGTCTCGCGCGGTCCGTCGTCGCGGAAGATGGTGCCCCCCGAGCAGACGAACGCCGAGGCGTACTACTACCTCAAGCAAATGCAGAGCAAGACGCCGATCGTCGTCCGCCTCGTGGACGGCGAGGAGCTGCGGGGCTGGATCGAGTGGTACGACAAGGACGTCATCAAGCTGAACCGCGAGCACGCCCCGAACCTGCTCATCCCGAAACGTTCGATCAAGTACCTCTTCAAGGAAGAAGAGGAGCGCATGCACAAGAGGAAACGCCGGCCGGGGCCGGTCTCCTCCGAAGGCGCCTCCGGCTGACTTTCGATCCCGGCCGTCGAGCGCCGGGTCGAGCTAGACTCCGGGGATGAATACGTCCGCGCCCGCGTCCGCGCTCACCAAGGACGCCCTCACCTCTTTTGCCCGCGCGAACCGTTCCCGTTTCGAGGGGCTGCTTCGCGATTTCGTCGAGTGCCCGACCGTTTCCGTCGATCCCACGATGAAGACTTCGATCGCGGACGGCGTCAAGCTCGCCGCCGAGACGATCCGTGCCTTCGGCGGAACCGCAGCCGTCCACGAGTCTGGGGGGAACCCGCTCGTCAGCGGCCAGTGGGGCGACGACCCTTCCCGCCCGACCGTCACGGTTTACAACCATCTGGACGTCCAACCGGCCTCGAAGGAGACCGAGCCCTGGGATTCGGAGCCCTTCGTCTTCACGAAGAAGGGCGATCGCTACTTCGGTCGGGGCACGACCGACGACAAGGGCCCCGCTCTTTCGGCGCTCTTCGGGGCGAAGGCCGCCGTGGACGCGGGCGTGCCCGCGAACGTGAAGGTCCTGTGGGAATTCGAGGAAGAGATCGGCTCGCCCAGCTTCGCGAACGGCGTCGCGGGGGCCCTCGGCGCTCTCGCGACGGACTCCGTCATCGTCTCGGACACGATCTGGATCGCACGCGGCAAGCCGGCCGCGCCCGCCGGCCTTCGCGGCCTGCAGGGAATGCTGTTCACGCTCGAGACCGGCACGACGGACCAGCACTCGGGCGTCACGGGCGGGGCCGCGCGAAACCCGCTCGCCGAGCTGATGCAGGTCGTCTCTCAGTGCTTCGACGCGAAGACCGGACGCGTGAAGATCCCCGGCTTCTACGAGGACGTCGTCGCGCCCACGAAGCAGGAGCTCGAGGACTTCCGGCGGTCGGGCTTCACGGTCGCAGGATTCAAGAAGGACCACCTCTTCAAGTCCATCCGGACGAACGACGCGCTCGACGTCATGAAGCGCATCTGGGCCCTGCCCACGTTCGAGATCCACGGGGTCGTCGGCGGGTACACGGGACCGGGCGTGAAGACGGTCATCCCGCCGCGCGCCGAGGTGAAGGTCTCGTGCCGGCTCGTCCCGAACCAGACGGGCGCGAAGATCGCGAAGCTCGTCACGGCGTTCGTGAAGAAGATAAATCCCGACGTGAAGGTCGTTCTCGAGGGCCGCCTCGACCCGTACCAGGGCATCACGACGGGCCCCCTCGCGGACGCGGTGAGGAGCTCCGTGAAGTTCGCGTTCGGCAAGGAGCCGGTCTTCGTGCGCGAGGGCGGCTCGATCGGCGCCGTCGTCACGATGGAGAAGCTCCTGAAGGTGCCCGTGCTTTTCCTCGGACTCTCGCTGCCCGAGCACGGCTACCACTCCCCGAACGAGAACTTCGACTGGGAACAGGCCGAGGGCGGCATGATCGCCTTCGCGAAGTACTTCGAAAAAGTCGGAGCGCTCGGCAAGCCTGGCGCGAAGGGCTACCGGCCGAAATAACCCGGCTACCAGATCGTCTGAACGGGGTAGCGCGCAATCAATTTGTCGGGGGTGAGGATCTGAAATCCCCGAGCGAGAGCCTGCGCAACGAGCAGACGGTCGAAGGGGTCCCGGTGCAGCTCCGGGAGCGCGCCGGCGCTCAACGCATCGGCTTCGGTGACGGTCAACTCCTCGATACCATGCCGTCCGCGTTCCTTCGGCACGAAAAGTGCGGGTGTGCTCGCGAGCTTCAGGCGCCCGGCGGCGTGCTTGAGCGCGATCTCCCAGGCGGAAGCCGCGCTTAGGAAGAGCTCGTTGTCCTCGCTCCGAAAGGTTCGACGGGCTGTGGGGGAAAGCTCACGCGACCCGGCGGTGAGCCAGAGGAAAGTGCATGTGTCGAGGAGAATCCTCAACGCTTCCCGTAGAAGGCGTCAAGGATCTCGTCCGGCAGAGGATCGAAGAATGATTTTGGAATGTGAACTTTTCCCTTGGCGAGGCCGATGGGGCGCTTTCCCCGTCTTGCTTGCGCGACGGGACGGAGTTCGGCGATAGGAACGTTCCGGCGGCAGATGACGACGGACGTGACTCGACCCGTCTCGAGATCCTCGAGGTGGCGGGAAAGATGTGTTTTGGCTTCGTGGACGTTCACCCTCGTCATGTTCCCAGACTGGACTCGAAAGTGAACTAAGTCAAGATGCCTGCCGAAACGGGGGGTCCTTCTCAGTCCGGCTTCTTGACGACCTTGCCGCGGGAGATAACGGCGACGGTCTTCTCCATCGCTTTGATGTTCGTGAGCGGATCGCCCTTCACCGCGACGAGGTCCGCGACGCAGCCC
>JBDTML010000133.1:0-2435 GCA_039934255.1 Acidobacteriota bacterium
CGCCGCCCGGTCCGTAGCCCTCGTACACGACCTCTTCGTAGGTCACGCCCTCGAGTTCGCCCGTGCCGCGCTTGACAGCCCGGTCGATGTTGTCCGAGGGCATCGAGGCCTTCTTCGCCGCGAGGACCGCCGAGCGCAGGCGTGGATTCGAGTCGATGACGCCTCCACCGACCTTGGCGGACATCGTGATTTCCTTGATCAGCTTCGTGAAGAGGTTTCCGCGCTTGGCGTCCGCGGCGCCCTTCTTGTGCTTGATCGTGCTCCACTTACTGTGACCGGACATGTCTCACCTCAGGCGTTTTCGGGGGCGCGAAGTCTAGCAGGGATGCGCCTCGAGGGGCATTCCAGCCGCGCCGGGGGCGAGACGCGCGAGAAGGCGGCGGCCGGGCAGGCGGTCCTCCTCGGGCAGCTCGAGCGAGACCTCGAGGTAGTGGTCCGTCAGGCCGCGGTTCCCATGCAACGTGACGATCTCGGCCGTCGTGCCGGCCGCGCGAGCGGCGAACGCGCGGGCCTTCGCCGCGCCGAGACGCCGCAAGATGCGCGTTCGCTCCGTGAGGACTCCCGAAGAAAGAGGATTCTCCGTGTGCCAGGCCGCGGCGTCGGTGCCCCGGCGCGGCGAGAACGGGAAGACGTGGAGCGACGCGAACGGCAGTTCTTCGACGAAGCGGCGCGTCTCCTCGAAGTCGGCGCCGGTCTCGCCGGGAAATCCCGCGATGAGGTCCGTCGCGAGGTGGAGGCGCGGATTCGCGCGCGCCGCACGCTCGGCGAGCGCGCGGTAACGCGAGGGCAGGATGCCCCGCCGCATCCGCTTGAGGACGGAGAACGAACCCGATTGCAGAGGCAGATGGAGATGCGGGACGACCACCCGCGAGGTGGCGACGAGGTCGACGAGCTCTTCCCCGGTCTCCATCGGCTCGAGCGACGAAAGCCGGACGCGGCAGTCCGGCGGATCGGCCTCCAGCCGCGCGAGGAGATCGACGAGGCGTGTCCCGCGGTCGTGGCCGAACGCGGCGAGGTGGACGCCCGCGAGGACGACCTCGGGGACGCCGCTATCGCCGAGGCGGCGAATCGCGTCGGCGACGTCGTCGGGGCGCGCGCTTCGCTCGAGGCCGCGCAGGGCCGGAACCACGCAGAACGCGCACCGCCGCGTGCAACCGTCCTGGACCTTCAGAAAGGCGCGCGTCCTCTCGGGGTCCAAGAGCGCCTCGAGGGGCCGCCCGGCCTCGGGCATCGCGAAGAGCGCGGCACGGGCCGCGCCCTCGGCCGTCACGAGCTTTCCGGGCAGGAGCCCTGCCGCGTGCGCGTCGAGAATCTCCGGGAGCGCGCCCCGCGCGGCGAGCGAGACGACAAGATCGACCTCGGGCATCCGCGCGAGGGATCCGCCCGCCCGCTCGCCGAAGCACCCGGAGACGACGAGTGTCGCGCGGGGGTTCGCGCGGCGGAGGCGGCGTACGAGGCGCCGGCCGTCGCGCTCGGCCCGATCCGTCACCGCGCATCCGTGTACGAGAAGAACGTCCGCGTCGTCGGGGCCTGCGGGGACCGCTCCGACCGAACGCGCGAGCGCCGCCGCGTCGATCCGGCTGACTTTGCATCCGAGAGACGCGCTGAAGACGCGCTGCGGCGCGAAGCGCGCGTTCTCGTTCGTTGACACGGCGGCCACCCCGTCGATAATAGATTCTTCCGGAAGGAGTTGCGCACGCGGCGGTGGCTGTTCGCCCCGTCCTCAATCTCAGCATGAAGTTTCTACTAATCGAATACGAGCCGCGTTATCTCGAGCGAATCCGTCAGTACCTGGCGGGTCAGTCGCAGACGGTCGAGCTCGTCGTGGCGAAGGACGGCGAGGAAGGCCTCGCTCTCTATCGCATGTCGCGTCCCGACCTCGTGCTCATCTCCTCCGTTCTGCCCAAGGTCCGTACGCCCGACGTGATCAAGGGCATGCAGGCGTTGGGACCGACGCCGCCCGTGCTCCTCATGATGTCGGGCTACAAGGGTCGTAACAAGCGCGCCGATGCGCAGCGCGTGGGCGCGACGAGCATCCTCGAGAAGCCGTTCTCCGAGGACGTCTTCCAGGCGGAAGTCGCGATGGCGCTGGGGTTCAGGCCTGCGATCGAAATGCCGTCGTCTTCGGGGCCTCCGAGCGATCCCGGGGCGCCGCTCCTTTCCGCCGACGACATCTTCTCCGACGTCCTGACCGGGCTCGACGACGAACCGCCGGCACGGCCCGTTTCGCGCGAGGTTCCGATGCCTGGTTCCTCGGCCGAGAAGCGGCTGAGCGACACGCTTTCGGGGCTCATGCCACCGAAACGGACGCCGAGCGGCGTGTCGGCTCCGTTTCCCGCGGCCGAAGTCCCCAGCCCCAGACTCGACCGGCCGGTCGAGCGGACCCAGCGCGTGAACGTCGCCGCGGCGATGGCGAGCCTCAGCGCGCGGCCGGG
>JBDTML010000134.1:0-3503 GCA_039934255.1 Acidobacteriota bacterium
GGTCGACGGGACGCGCGCCCGCGCGACCGTGCTCTTCGGGTCGCGCTTGGGGCTCAGGATCTCGTGGTACCCGTGGCAGGTCGCGCAGTTCGGGGCGATCTTCAGGCCGGATTTTTCGAGGGCCTTCCCGTGAATCGAGTCGTGGAAGCTCATCGGCTCGCTGCCGTCGGCTCCGCCCGCGCGCGGAAAGACCTTCGGGTCGCCGTGGCAGCGCATGCACGTTGCGGGGAGGTTGAAGTGATTCGTCCGCGAGGTCTTGTCGTTCGAGCGCTGGATGTCGTGGGAGCCGTGACAGTCGGAACACCACGCGGCCTTGCTCAGGGGGCTCTTGGCGCGAGAGGCCGCGTGCCAGCTCTTGCCGTAGTCCTCGACCTGCTGGGCGTGGCACGCCGAGCAATCGGGTCTTGCGAGCTTCTCGGGGTGAGGAAAGTCCGTCGTCTTCGAGAGGTCCGTGTGGCAGTCCACGCAGGAGGCGCCGGCGGCTCCATGGACCGAACCGTCGAAGACCTTCTTGTCGACGAAAAGAGAAGACCCGTTCGCTCTCTTGGCGGACGGGTCCTCGTGGCACGCAAGGCAGTCATCGTTGGCCGGAGGCTTCGGAGGCGCCGGGGCCGCCGCCCGAAGGGGGGCGGCCGTGAGCAGAAATGCGGCGAGTACGCCCCCAAACCTCATCCGCATGATCTTAGATGGTTACGGGATCGCGGGGGTTCCCCCTCTTATCGTTCATCTCGCCGATTTCCTCAGGGGCGCCACTTGAGGTAGGCGCCGATACGGTCGGCACGGTAGCTGGAGCTCGAGATCTGGTAGTCGAGATACCGGTCAACGGCCCATTCGCCGATGACTCCGATCTTGGCGCTGAAATCGAACCCGACGCGCGCACCGCCGCGATAGAGACGGTAGGCGTAGGTGCCCACGTTTTCGAAGCGGGTCCAGAAGCCGTCGAGGGCGAGCTTGCCGAAATTCAAACCGAGGCCCGCTTCCAGGAGCTTGCCGTCTTCCGTGTTGAGTGAGCTGAATGTGGTGAAGTCCTGCGGGGCGCGAACGGGAATCGAGCTGTCGGCCTTCATCTTGGCGTACGCCCCGTGCATTCGCAGCCACTTCAGGGGCATCAGCGTGAGGTCGGCCGTGTACTGGGTGACGGAGCCCGTGGAGCCGATCGTGTCGTTTTTCTGGTCGATCCAGAGACCCGTCGCGCCGAGGGTGACGAAACCGAAGCCCTTCCATGTGGCGCGCACGCGCTCGCGGTTGCGGGTCAGGTAGTCGGTCCGGAGCACCGCAACGTTCGCGTCGTCCCACGCCGCCTCGCCCGCGAGAAAGAAGCCGCCCTGAGCGAACGTGAGAGCGCCCTCGTACCGATTGATCTTGCGGTCGAAGTTACCGCCCTGACCGCCGGGGACGAGGATCTCGGACGGATCCGGCGTGACGGTGACGTCCTGCTGAATCTGCGAGTAGCCGGCACGGATGCCGAACGGCCCGAAGGCCTTCGCGGCCACCTGGACGTCGTACACGTCCTCGGTGCGCTCGATGGAGGTGTTGGCGCTCAGCAGCGTCTGGATGTCGGTCAGCGTGAAGCCCGTGTAGGTCGTGGTGCCTGTGAAGAGGCTGGTCACGAGGTCCTGGCCGGCCAAGGTCGCGTGACGGCGGACGAACCCGCCGGACAGGTTGACGCCCTCGAACAAGCGCGCTTCGAGACGGGCGCCGGCGCGCCAGAGCGTGCTGTCGATGCGGGACGACGTGTTCTCGGTGAGGCCGGAGAAGAAACGTGCGAGAGGAAACGACACGAGAGAGCCGGTCGCGCTCTCGTTCGCCGTGTCGTCGCCCGTCGAGATGGTCTTGACGTAGAAACCCGTCACTTGGACGAAATCGGTCGCGAAACCGCGCACGAAAAACGACGTCGTCGGCGCGTTGATGTCGGTGACGCTCGAACTCGTGAAAGAAGAGAGAGTCTGCTTCTTGTCGAGCACCAGCCCTGGGTTGTTGCCGTCACCCTTCCCGCCGATGAAATTGAGGCTCTCCCTCTCGTGGTAGTTCCGCCAGCCCTGGAGGAACTCGCCCGACACCGGTCCGGCGCGGAAGCCGGCGCCGACGCGGATTTCCTGGTCGTGGAAGCGACGATCCTGCGAAAGCTGGAACTCGTCGCCGCCGAGGGTCGCCGTCGAATAGCCCGGACCCTGCATGTCGTTGGACGTGTACCCGACGAGGGGTGTCACGACGGCCCCGGGCAGAAGCTCGAGGTTGACGTCGACCACGTTGCGGGTCCGGTCCCAGGTCTGCTGGCCGACCGGCGCGCCGAGCGGATTGGCGAAGTCGGTGAAGGCGCTGTAAACGTCGTAATGGCGGTAAGAGGCCCTGAGGCGATAGGCGCCCGAGAGGCCGGCATCGAGCATGAGGGACCCCGCGGGGCCGACGCCGAGGTCTGCGCCGTCGATCCGGAGCCGATCGAGGATCGGGAAGCCTTCGGTTTTCCCGTCCTGCCCGATGTGAAGGCTGCGGACGAGAAAGCCTTCGCGCTCGTTGACCTGCGAGCGATAGCTCTCCTCGTTGCCCGTGATGGTGAGAAAGCGGTAGCCCACCTCGATGTCGAACGGAATCGCCTGGGCCCGGGCGACCCCGGCCGAACAGAGGGTGGTGGCGAGAACGGCGACGAGGAAGGCGGAGCGGAATGTTCGCATCGGCCTGTCCTTACTTCAGCAGCTGCGGCGAACGCTGGGAACCGTGCACGGCGACGTGGCACGTCGTGCAGTTCCGGTAGCGCGGCAGCGAGATGTTGTGGAAAGAAGGGGGCTGCGAGCCGAGCGTCCCCGACGAGAGCGACGAGTGACACTCGAGGCACAGCGAGGCGACTGTCGACTTCTGCAGCTGGTGGGGATACGAGGAGCCGTGCGGAAGATGACAGCTCGAACAGTCGCCGGCGACGCCGGTGACGTGCGGGAAGACGAAGGGACCGCGCACCTGCGAATGGCAGGAGACACAGCCGGGTTCGCCGGCCCGAGTCTCTCTCACCGCGTGCTTGTATGCGCGGCCGTGCGGGTCGTGGCAGGACACGCACGAGAGCGCGCCCGGTTTGAGCCTGTGCGCGTACGGAAGCGTCCGGAAGGAGGACGCCGCGTCCTGGTGGCAGGTGGCGCACAGCTGGGTCGGCTCGGACACGAGCAGGTTTGGCTGACCCGCGCCCGGCTTGTGGATGGCGTGACAGGAGAGGCAGTTGACCGCCTCGGACGACGCGTGAACTCCCGTCTTGAAAGACGAACGTTCCGTGGACTGCTTGTGGCAGGTCGCGCACGTCTCGGCGCCGTTACGGCCATGGAGCGTCCGGATGAGGGTCTTGTCCCCTCCGGCCTCCATGTGCTTCGTCCCGTCGCCGTGACACGTGGCGCAGACCTCGTTGCCCGAAGCGCCCTTGTGAGCGACGCTGAAGGCACGCATGTGGGGATTACCTGCGAAGATTTTGGCCTCGTCGTGGCAGTCGGCGCACGCGGGGCCGGCCTCCACCTTCGCGGGAG
>JBDTML010000135.1:0-7572 GCA_039934255.1 Acidobacteriota bacterium
AGCTGCCGAACAGAAGGACGAGCCCACCGGCTGCAAGCGCGACCACATTTCGGAGCAGGCTCGTTCGAATCTTCCCGCGAAGGAACGCTCGCGTTCCGCTCGCCGTCAATGCCGCGGCGCCGACCGACAGCGCCAGGATGAGCAGCCCGACGAGCAGTAGGGGAAGCGACCGGATGAACTCGCGCCATAGGGCGATCAATCCGTTTCGGGCCGGGGTCAGGTCCCAGAGCGACGGCTCGGGCACGGTCATCCGGTTGACCACGGCGACCACGTCTTGCGTGTGGCGCGCGAGATCGCCGGCCCACTTCTTGAGATCGCCGGACGCCGCGTGACCCTCGAGGAAGACGACCCCTTCCTCGACTCGAACTTTCGGTGCCGTGAACCACTCGGTGGCCACCAGGACGCTCTCGAGCCGTCGGCGAATCTCCTCGTCGCGGGCGACGGGCTTGACGTCCACTTTGGCGAGCGATGGAGAGAGCTCTTCTTTTCCGGGAGCGGGCCCCGGCTGTGTGCCTTCGGCTCCAGTCGCCTGGGCGCCCGCCGTCGAATGCAGCACGGCGCACCCGAGGCAGAGAAGCATCGTCCGCAGAAGCGACCTGTAAAAGACGTTGACCGATGCGGGCACGAGGACTTCCCTCCTGTTCGAGCCGAATTTCCCGTTGACGCGCGGCTGCGGGATCAACTCCACGAAAGGACCGCGTGCCCTCCCGCTGGAGTTCCGCCGCGAGCGTTGCGGCATCCCAGCTCGCAGAGTGCTATCCACGTCCAGACGACCTCGTCCGGCCCTGTCATCCGCTCTTCTCCTCGGGGCGCGGGTTGTGCCAGTGGCCGTCTGGTGCGATGAGCGCGTCTGCCTCCTTCGGGCCCCAGGTGCCGCGCTTGTAAGGTCGAACCCGGTGGTGAGACTTCAGGACGGGGTCGACGGCCGCCCACGCGGCCTCGACCGCATCCTCACGGGTAAAGAGCGCCCCGTCGCCGGCCATGGCGTCTCCGAGGAGCCTCTCGTAAGGCGTCTCCTCTCCCGGCTGCTCTTCCACGAGGTAGAGCTCTCGCTGGTCGCCGATGAACTCCTTCCCGGCGCGCTTGACGCGCGCCGCGAGGGCGACCGCCGAGCCGGGGGAAAGCCGAAAGCGCAGATAGTTTTCCCGCCCGGACGCCGGTGCCGAGTCGGCGAACAGCCGCTGTGGCGGGGCTTTCAGCTCCACCAGAACCTCGGCGGCCGTCTCGGCCAGGCACTTGCCGGAGCGCAGGTACCACGGCACCCCGTTCCAGCGCCAGGAGTCGATGAAAAGCCGCAGCGCGCAGAACGTCTCGACGTCGGAGCGCTTCGCCACGTCCGGCTCCTTCCGATAGCCGGCATACTGGCCGCGCACGAGGTCCTCGGACCGTAGCGGGCGCATGGCCTGAAAGACCTTGGCTTTCTCGCCGTGTACGGCGCCGAAGCCTTGAAAAGCCGGCGGTTCCATCGCGAGCAGCGCCACGATCTGGAAGAGGTGGTTCTGGACGACGTCGCGCAAACAGCCGGCCGTTTCGTAGAACGCGCCGCGGTTCTTCACGCCGAAGTCCTCGGAGAGCGTGATCTGCACGTTGGCCACGTAGTTGCGGTTCCAGATCGGCTCGAGGAACGAATTGGCGAAGCGGAAATAGAGGATGTTCATGATCGCTTCCTTTCCGAGGAAGTGATCGATGCGGAAGATCGAGTCCTGCGGGAACACCGAGTGCGCGACGCGGTTGAGCTCCCGCGCGGAGGCCAGATCGCGTCCGAACGGCTTCTCGACGATGACGCGCGCATGCTCGGCCAGGTCCGCGGCGCCCAGGCCTTTGATCACGGTCGCGAAGAGCCCGGGCGGAATGGCGAGGTAGTGCGCCGGGCGCCGGGCACTCCCCAGCGCTTCCCCGATTGCCGTGAACGTACTTGCATCCTTGTAGTCTCCGCTCACGTAAACGAGCCGGGACAGGAGATCGTGAAGGGCACGTTGGTTGTCGATCCCTCCCGAGCGCTTGATGCTGTCCCTTACGCGTTTGCGCAGGCGCGCCAGGCTCCACTTCGGAAAGGCGACGCCGATGACCGGGAATTTCAGCGCGCCCCGCTTCGCCAACGCATAGAGCGCCGGGAAGATCATCTTGTGGGCGAGATCGCCCGTCACGCCGAAGAGGACGAGCGCGTCAGAACGGGAGGCGGGCATCAAGTACCTTCTCCCGACCCGCTCTCTTCTCCGCGTGGCCGCCGGACTGGAAACGAAGAGCGGATAACACCTTGCCTGTCCCCTCCGTCCAAGGCCGTTTTGCCTGGGACGTTACGAAGAGCCGCAATACTCGCGCCAGGCTGATACCGGTCGTGCAGCGCCGATCGCTGATGCGACGCTTCGACTGAAGTTCTTGCAGCGCAGTCAGTTCCAGAAGGCTGGCGCAGTCAAACAAAACGAAGTAACTTTTATCTCGGTTCGAAGGGAAGGAGACAGTCGAGGGAATGGCCGCCATCGGGCTGGCGCTGACGTCGTATCCCATCGGGTCGAGCGCGGCTTCCTTACGCGCGAGGAGGCCGTCAATCGAACGCTCGCCACGTTACGCTTCTTCGCGCTCAGCTCGCAAGGTCCACAGCCCGATGCAACGGGCTACAAGGGTTTCTACTATCACTTTCTCGACATGAAGACCGGCGAGCATGCGTGGCAATGCGAGCTGTCAACCGTGGGCACGGCGCTGCTCGTTTCGGGAATTCTGGCGGCGGCCGAATACTTCGATCGCCAGATACAGGACGAGAACGACATCCGGGCGCTTGCCGAGACCCTCTACGCGCGCGTCGACTGGCAGTGGGCCCAGAACGGCTCAGCGGACCGCTCTTCACGCACCAACTCTCTCATGTGTGGATCGATTTTCGCGGCATCCGGGACGAATTCATGCGCGGTCGCGGAATCGACTATTTCGAGAACAGTCGCCGCGCTACCTACGTGCAGCAGCAGTACGCGAGGGTCAATCCGCAGCAATTTGCGGAGTACGGGGAGCACTGTTGGGGCATCACGGCCAGCGACGGCCCTGGCGAAGTGACGCACCGCATCAAGGGCATCGAGCGCCGCTTCTACGACTATCTGGCGCGCGGCGTGCCTTCTGGCCCGGACGACGGAACGCTCGCCCCGTGGGCAGTCGTTGCCTCGCTGCCGTTCGCGCCGGAAATCGTGCTCCCGACCATCCACAATTTCAACCGGCTCCGTCTGCGAGAGAGCAATCCCTACGGGTTCAAGGCCACGTTCAATCCGACTTTCCCGGCCAGGTCGGGAAACGTGAACGGCTGGGTGTCTCCATGGCATTTCGGACTCAATCAGGGGCCGATCGTCGCGATGATCGAGAACCATCGGTCAGGGTTGGTCTGGGAA
Source organism: Acidobacteriota bacterium (assembly GCA_039934255.1). Lineage (GTDB taxonomy): Bacteria > Acidobacteriota > Thermoanaerobaculia > UBA5066 > UBA5066 > Fen-183. Next base: position 3,372 of record JBDTML010000135.1, read on the forward strand.
TTGATGCGGCGGTGCTCCTCCATCGTTACGGGGCTGCGTCGTGCCGGCTTTACCAACGGCTGGTTATCCGGGCGTGAGCAGGCGGCCGCATTCCCGACAGGATGATCTGTGCCGCGCCGTTCCTGAACGTTGCTACGGCGACGTCGGAACGTCGTGGAGCGGGGGGTATTGACCTTGCCCCCAACACTGGCCTGAATGGGTTGGGAGACTTCGGGTTGAGGGTCCTCACCCCATTCTTAGCCAGGTAGCTTCCGTCGTTGGTCACCGCGTCGTTGAGCACGCATAGGCGACGAAGCGCGAGCCGCCGGCGATCTTCTCGATGCGCACGTAGCCGGCGGGGGTACCCAGGGCGGCCAGGGGCTGGTCAATCTGGTGCCATTCGCCAGGCGCGAGGGTCAGACGGACCTCATTGCCGAGGTTGCGGCCGTGGGCGTCGAAGAAGATGAAGCCGAGGGTGATCGGGTCCGGCATCGCCGCGGTTGACAACAGCAACGTTCGAACGCTGCGAGGCGTTCTGCTGAAGGCCATGGACGAGAGCCACGGAGTCGGCCGACTCCTGAAGTGTGAGGCCCGTATAGAAGACGCCGTAGGTTCCCCCGGAGGGAGAGCGCGTGAAGGTGCGGGCTCGCGAACAGTGAGCACGTCCCGGGGCGGTACACATCGGCCTCGCGCGGCGGGAATAGCTGCGAGCTAACCAAGCGGGACACGGTTAGTGAAAGCACTCGCCCCAGAAATTGTGCTGATGAAGTTCGAGGGAAAAACTGAAGTGCGAGACCGACGGGGATTGCGCTGCTTAACAGGAACGAGAGCGAATCATTTTGAAACGTCGCGGACGAGCGCGTCGATCTCGGCGAGCTCCATCTTCTTTGTCATGGCGATCTTGAGTTCCGGACCGGGTTCGAACAGGTCGTCGAAGCCGGCGAGAGACGCCATCGTGAAGTCTAGGGACGATCCGATAGGGATGAGATGTTTCAAGGTGGCGATAAACGGAGCGGGCTGCCTCGCCATCGCCGCACGAAGCTTCTTCATATCGTCGGCCAGCACGCTAGGCTTCATCAGGGCGCGGTACACGTCGGAACCGATCTTCACCTGAACTGGCACTGGTAGCCTGTCGTTGTAGTACCCCACCTCTTCAAGGATAACGATCGTCGTCTTCCCGTCCGAGACGGTCGTCTCCGAGCGCATCCACTCGAAATTCATCTTCTCGTGAACGGTCAGCAATACTCCCGTGCTGGTGTCTCGCGCGTGGAGCGTCGTACTGGTTCCATTGGCCATCACGGTGTACGCGACCTCAACCACGTCACCGCTGCTTAGAAAGACCCGTCCGGCCACGCTACGGTTGAGGGGATCGGAGCCGTTCATTTCGCCGGCGAGCGCAACCAACGGGAGAACGAGCAGTGTGATGAGTGACGCCCGCCTACACGAGGTCATTGCAGACGCCTTTATCCTGGCAGCCGCCCTTGGTACAGGTTGCGTACTCCTTCGCGACGAGGGCCAGGCAGGCCGCGCGAGCGCCCATGAGAACGGGAATCTCCGCGCACGCATGGATCTTCTCTTCGTAGGTCTTAAGGCATTCTGCTTTGCAGTTGCAGCATTGATCGTTGGGGGCACAGCTGCCTCCGGTGGTAGGTGTGCCGGGATCCTGATAATAGATTGCCTGCGCGGGCCTGGACTAGGCGACAAGAGCGAGGGCGAGGGAGAAAAGCACAATGCGTTTAAGCACGCAGGACTCCTTGTTTCTTCGTTGTCCTTCTTCCAGCTTTTAACGTAGGCCGTGCAGCGAGAAAAGTCAACCCGGGAAAGTACGATTCCTGTGAACCACGTTACTCCCTGTGCCTCGCCAAAATCCCGTGGGCGTCAGATCGAGGCGTTACGGGCCCCAGCCGCATCGGGATCCTTCGGTCTCGTAGAGCGTTCAGCCGCTGTCGTTCCGTAGCTCTCGGCCCGCCAGAAAGCCGTCGTTTTCCCCGCGTTCGACGACGGTCCGATTTTGGCGATGGACAGGTTGTCTTTCACACCTCACGACGAGCCGTGGGAGCGATCGATGACTGCGTGATCCCGACGGCTACTCCGTCGAATTCGCGCAGGGGCGGCGTGGCCAAAAGCAGAGCAAACAGTGAGGTCCCGAGGTCACTTCTCCCGCACACATAACCATCTGTGCAATATATTGGCATGCCTGCGTGGACGAGGCGCACAGCTTCGCGGGCGACGAGAGCGGCCTCACGGACCTGCTCGTGGCGGGCCGCAAGTACGGTCTCCCTTCCGCGATGCGCGCTGTGAGGCTCGGGACCGAATAATTGGCGCGAACCTCAGACGTGTGGCGGAATTGCTTTTAATGTCTGCGGTGGCACTCTCCGCCTCAAAGAGGCGATCCGTTATGTGATTAATGTAGAGTTTGATCTATGGTGCCGAAATCAATTGAAGTTCTCAGTCTTCACCTGAGAACTAGTTCGCGTAGCGATCCGAATGCGGAGCCACTTAACTAGCTCAAAGCGTCGGAGGGGTGTCCCTTCCGGCGCTTTTATTTTCTCGAAGACTCCGACCCCTCTCCAACTCTCCTGCGGGGAATGCGAGGCCGTTCTTCGCATGACGTGACTCCCCTATCGCTCGTCGCGCGTCCACGCCACGGTCGCAGCAGTCGTCCCGCTGTGGATTGCGTGGAAACGTGAAATCACGCGGCCGTCTCCTGGTGGGCCGCCGCGAACTCGGCCGGCGGTGTGTCGTCGAGTGAGTTTTGCCGGCGGACGTCGTTGTAGTCGGTGGGCCAGGTTTCGATCGTCTGTCGAGCGACGTCCAGCGTCGAGAAGAACCATAGTGGGCATTGAGGCACTCGTCGCGGAGCTTCCCGTTGAAGCTTTGTGGTGAGCCCGGAGCGACGGGCACGCGGCTTGCAACGCGTTGCTGCATTGAAGAGTCGCCAACCCGGCGGGGGAGAAGGAAGAGAAGGCATGGAATCTCGCACTCAAAACGCACGCGCTTCTCGGTCCCCGAGGGTCGCGTGAGAGCGCGTCGCCTTAGCTTCCTGCCGTCGACCGGGGCTCGCCGGCGGCGGATCGTTCGGACCTTCCTCCAGAGGGCCTTCGGTCTTCTTTCCCGGATCTCCCCGCGCGTTGGGGCAATTCCCGCGGAGTTCCTCTTCTTGAACCCTCCCCGTCAGAGGCGCAGGCGGGCGGAAGACGCGGCGCTCGCGCGAGGACGCTCATTCCGCGTGCCGTTTCGAGGTGGAGACCTCGTCGCGTGGAGCTGGGGAGAAGGTCCCCGAGTCCTGCTCGTGCACGGATGGGGAGGTCACGCAGGCCGGCTCACGAGCTTTGTCGATCCGCTCGTCGCGGCGGGCCTGTCCGTCGTCGCGTTTGACGCCCCAGGGCACGGAAAGTCACCTGGCCGCTGGTGCACGCTACCTGACTTCGTGGAAGCGATCCTCGCGGTTGCGGACTCGACCGGGCCGGTCTCCGCCGTCGTCGCGCACTCGATGGGGGCGACGGCCTGTGCCCTCGCTCTCCGGAGCGGTTTGGGCGCCGGCCGCGCGGTCCTCATTGCTCCCCCCGCAAATCCGGAGCATTACGTCGCGAAGTTTGCGCGTTTCTTCGGCATCCCGGCCCCCACGCGGGATTCGATGAAGATGCGACTGGCGAGCCGGTACGGAACGCGGTGGCAGGATCTTCGCATTGACGGGCCAGGGCCCACTGGATGTCGGCTTCTCGTCTTTCACGACGGGCGCGACCCAACCGTGCCGGTGCGCGACGGCCTGGCCGTCGTCCGGGGATGGCGAGACGCGAGCCTCGTGCTGACGTCCGGTCTGGGTCATCACCGTATCCTCCGTGAACCCGGGGTGGTGTCCAACGCGATCACGTTCCTGTCCGGGGAAGAGGGGGAGCCAGGGGTCAATGCGGTCCGGCAACTCGCCTACCGCGGCGGGCGGGCTTGAAGGCGATCTTTCAGAGAGGTCCGTTGAAGGGCGACGTGCGCCACGGCGCCGAACTGGACGCGATCGTAAACCCGATCGCCGGCTCAGCTCAGCGGCTGAAGCGCTGCTGCAGCTCGGCGTACGGGATGGCGCCCTGGGCGAAGCCGAATGTGCCGTGATCCGCCATCTCCCGAGCGGCCCGCTCGATCAGGGTGAGGACGAAGCGAGAGAGGGTGCCACCAACGCTGATCCTGGCGACGCCGAGCGAGCGCAGGGTGGCAGCGTCCAGCACCG
>JBDTML010000136.1:0-3677 GCA_039934255.1 Acidobacteriota bacterium
GCGGCGTCGTGTCGCTCGCGGCGGCCCTCTCGCTCCCGCTCGTCCTCGCGGACGGGCGGCCGTTCCCGGCCCGGAGCCTCATCATCTTCATCACGTTCGCCGTCATCCTCGGGACGCTCGTCTTCCAGGGGCTGACGCTCGCGCCGCTCGTGCGCTGGCTCCGGATCGAGGAAGACCTCTCCGGAGAAAGGGAGGAGCGCCACGCGCGCCTCGCGCTCGCCGAGGCGGCGCTCGACCACCTCGACGGGGCGATGGAGGAGCAGAACTTGCAGGCGCACCAGGTGCACAACGTGCGGCAGGAGTACGTTCAGCGCGTCCGGTCGCTCAAGGGGCTCGACGGGGAGGGGCCCGCGCACGCGCCGCTCGAGCTGTCGCGGGAGCTCCGACGGACGGCGGTCGAGGCCCAGAGGAAGCAGCTCCTGAAGCTGCGCGACGAGGAAGTGATCGGAGACGACGTCCTCCACCGCCTCCAGCACGAGCTGGATCTCGAGGACGTGAGGATGCGCTGAGGGGCCACCCTATACTCGGACGCAATCGCGGAGGACAGGAGGCGAGTGACGGAGCTTGGGCGGGGTTCCCGGCTGGGACCGTACGAGATCGTCGGCACGCTCGGCACCGGCGGCTTGGGGCAGGTGTTTCGCGCGCGCGACACGCGCCTCGAGCGCGACGTCGCGATCAAGGTGCTTTCGCCGGCTCTCATGACGGACGATGCTGCCCGCGCCCGCGTCCACACGGAAGCGGTCGTTCTCGCGAAGCTCAAGCACCGGAACATCGCGCATCTCTACGACGTCCTGACGATCGAGGGAACCGAAGCGCTCGTCATGGAGCTCGTCGAGGGTCCCACGCTTGCCGAGAAGCTCCGCGAGGGCGCGCTTCCGGAGGCCGAGGTCGTCCGGCTCGGTATCCAGCTCGGAGAGGGCCTCGCGGCCGCGCACGCCGAGGGCATCGTGCACTGCGATCTGAAGCCCGCGAACCTCAAGCTGCCGCCAGGCGGCGACCTTCGGATTCTCGACTTCGGCATCGCGAGACTGCGCCGCGCGCCGGAGGCGAACGCGGCGTCCGTCCTCGAGACGCTCACGTCGACCGCCCGCGAAGTGGCAGGCACGCTGCCTTACATGGCGCCCGAGCAGCTCCGCGCCGAATCCCTGGACGCGCGGACGGACATCTGGGCGGCCGGGGTCGTTCTTTGCGAGCTCGCGACGGGACGCCGCCCGTTTGAAGACACGGTCCCGGCACGGCTCACGGACGCGATCCTTCACGCGGAGCCAACGGCAACAGCCCCGGGAGCTTCGACGGGCTTCAGGAAGATCCTTCGAAAGTGCCTGCGGAAGGCTCCGGCGGAACGCTATCAGACAGCGGCGCTGCTCGGCGCGGACCTCGCGGCGCTGTCGGGGACCGCGCCCACCCGCGACATGTCCACGCCCACCGTGGCGGGACCGCACGAGCGCCGGCGCAGGATCGCCGTCACTGGCGGTCTTCTCGTCATCGGCGTCGTCGCCCTCGCGGCTCTCTGGCGGGGCGGATGGCTGCGGGGCGGGACGGGAAGCCGGATCGACTCCCTGGCGGTCCTCCCGCTCTCGAACATTTCGAAGGATCCCGAGCAGGAGTATTTCGCCGATGGGATGACGGAGGCCGTCATCTCCGAGCTTTCGCGTATCAAGGCCCTGAAGGTCATCTCGCGGACGTCCGCGATGAAATACAAGAACGCGAAGGAGACGCTGCCCCAGATCGCGAAGGCGCTGGGCGTCAAGGGCGTCGTCGAGGGCTCCGTCATGCGCGACGGGAACACGGTCCGGATCACGGTTCAGCTCATCGACGCCGCGACGGACCGACACCTCTGGACCGAGAGCTACACGCGCGAGGACCGCAACGTCCTCGCTCTCCAGAGCGAGGTCGCGTCCGCGATCGCGCGCGAGGTTCGCGTCGCCGTGAGCCCCGAGGAGCGGAATCGCCTGTCTGCCGAGCGGCCGGTCGACCCTGAGGCTCACCGGCTCGTGCTCCTCGGGACGTACGCGATGAACCAGTCGCTCACGCAACGCGCCGGCATCGAGAAGGGGGCCGAGCTTTTCCGCAAGGCGATCGAGGCGGACCCGAAATTCGCCCTCGCCCACCTGAGGCTCGCGATGGCGGTGCGCTGGGGCGGCTACGCGGGATACCAGCCGATGCTTGAATCGTGCGCCGCGACGCGGGTCGAAGCTGAGCGCGCGATCGACCTCGACCCGGCGCAGGGCGAGGCGTTTGCCCTGCTCTCGAGCCTCCGGCGGACCTGCGATTTCGATTGGGTGGGGGCGGAAAAGGACAGTCGGCGGGCGCTCGAGCTGTCTCCGGGCTCCGCCGCCGTGCACAGCGAGGCCGCCTATCTCGCGACCGTCCTGGGCCGGCACGAGGACGCGATCCGCGAGAGTCGAATCGCGGAGCAGCTGGACCCGCTCTCGGAGGAGATCGGAGTCTTCTCCGGGATGCGCCTCGCAAACGCCCGCCGGTTCGAAGACTCCGTGCAGCAGCTCAGGAAAGTGCTCGGAACCCATCCCGATTCCGTCTTCGCGAAGTTTCAGCTCGGAAACTCTCTCACTTGCCTCGGGCGCTTCGACGAAGCGATCGCGACCTTCCTCTCGCGCAAGGTGCCGGACCCCGGCGCGAACTTCGCGCTCGGCCTCACGTACGGCCTTTCCGGTCGAGGGAACGAGGCGCGCAAGGTCCTCGCGACGCTCCTCGAAAAGCGGAAGACGCATTACCTCCCGCCGACGCAGATCGCGCTCGTCTACGCTGGCCTCGGCGAGAAGGAGACGGCGTGGACGTGGCTGAAGCAGGCATGGGACGAGCGGGCCTGGCTCACCGACGAGATGGGAATGGATCCGCTCTTCGACGCCTTCCGGGCCGACCCGCGATTCACGGAGCTGCTCCGAAAGATGAACCTGCCGTACGCGCGCTAGCGCTTCGTGGCCTCCGGTGCTCCGCCCTCGACCCACCTATAGAGTCCCGGAGCGAGGTCTTTCGCGGAGGCCGTCGTGCCGTCGGGCCAGCGGACGTCGACCGCGTCGAGCTTCGGCGCCGCGCCGAGGCCGATCACGATCGTGCGGTCGTTGACGGAGAGGTAGCCGTCGCCGCCCGAGACCTCGTCCACGCGCTTCTTTCCGCCCATCGTGCAGGTCACGCGCGCGCCGATCGCGCCGCGGTTCTTCCCGGTCGTCGCGAGGACGAGGCGCACGGCCTTCGCCGGTGTTTCCGTGACGTTGCGGAAGACGTGCGCCGGGCCGCCGTTCTCGGTCACGACGAGATCGGGCCGGCCGTCTCCGTCCAGGTCGGCGACGGCCATCCCGCGTCCGACCATCGGCGCGAGGAAGCCCGCGCCCGCCTGGGACGACACGTCGGCGAACTTGCCGGCGCCGACGCCGCGATACAGGAGCGGCGCCTGTCGATACGTGACCGTGGGCTGCACGTCCTGTACCGACGTCTCGACGTGACCGTTCAGCCCCACGAGGTCCAGAACGCCGTCGAGGTCGAAGTCTGCGAACGCGACGCCGAACGTGAGCGGAAGAAGAGATGTCCGCCCGATGCCGCTTTGGACGGACTCGTCCACGAAAAAGTCGCCTTTGGGACCGGCCGCAAAGACCGACCACATCTCGTTCGAGAAGTTGCCGATCACGAGCGACGTGCCGCCGTCGTTCTTCGTGTCC
>JBDTML010000137.1:0-4371 GCA_039934255.1 Acidobacteriota bacterium
TCCAGCAGGCCTTCGTGAGCTGGATCGCGCCCGTCGGGAGCGGCCTCCGCCTCGATGCCGGGAAGTTCGTCACGCACTTCGGCTACGAGGTGATCGAGGGCTACGACGGCTGGAACGACAACGCGACCCGTTCGCTCCTCTTCGGCTACACCATTCCGTTCGCGCACACCGGCATGAAGGCGTCGTACACGTTCAGCGATCAGCTCTCCGGAATGTTCGAAGTCTGCAATGGCTGGGACGTCGCCCGGGACAACAACACCTCGAAGAGCATCGGCGCGCAGCTCATGTGGACGCCTTCGAAGGCCGTGACGGTCTACGGAAACTTCATGACGGGCCCCGAGCGGGTAAACGTCAACTCCGATCCACGAAACCTTTTCAACGTCGTGGCGCAGTGGAAGCTCACAGATCTGACCGTCTTCACGGTCGACGCGGTCGCCGGCAGCGAGAAGGGAGCGGTGACGTCGGGCGAAACCGCGTCGTGGTCGGGAATCGCGGCCTATGCGCGCCTCGGCGTCACGGACGCCTTCGCCATTTGTCTGAGGGCGGAATACTTCAACGACGCGGACGGCGCCCGGACGGGCACGACCCAGAAGCTCAAGGAGCTGACGGTCACCCCCGAGATCAAGGTGTCCTCCCACCTGATCTTCCGGGCGGATCTGCGTGTCGACTGGTCCGACGCCGACGTGTTCGGCAAGCAGGACGGTGTCCTCAAGGCCAACCAAACGACGGTCCTCCTGAACGGGATTTACGTCTTCTAGATCCGTGCACCGGTTTATCCGATCATCCTCACCACGATGGAGACACCGACGCTCTGGCTTCTGCCGTTCGCGGCCCTTCTCCTTTCCATCGCGGTCCTGCCCCTAGCCGTTCCCGGGCGCTGGGGCAGGCCCGGCTTTCAGGCGCTCGTCGCAGGCCTCGCGGCGCTCCCTGTGGTTGTCTTCCGCACGGCGAGCCTCGGCCCTGTCGCACACGAGTATTTCTCGTTCGTCCTGATGCTCGGCTCGCTCTACGTCGTCACGTCGGGCATTCGCATCACGGGAGACATCCCCGCGCACCCCGCCACGAACGTCTCCCTGCTCGCGATCGGCGGGCTCCTCGCTTCGATCATCGGTACGACCGGCGCGTCGATGCTGCTGATCCGTCTCGTCCTCGAGGTCAACTCGGAGAGGAAGAACGTCTCACACACGGTTCTCTTCTTCATCCTCGTCGTCTCGAACGTCGGCGGATGCCTGACGCCGCTCGGAGATCCACCGCTCTTCCTCGGGTATCTCGCCGGTGTCCCGTTCTTCTGGACGCTCAGGCTCGTCTGGGTGTGGGCGCTCGCCCTCGTCGCCCTTCTCGGGACGTATTTCCTCGTCGAGAGGAAACGCTACACGGCGGAGCCGCGCGAGGCCATACGCGCCGACGAGACCACGCGGCGGCCGATTCGCATCACGGGACTCTGGAACCTGCCTCTTCTCTGCGGCGTCGTTCTCGCCACGGCCTTCCTGGAGGCGCCCTACCGTGAAGCCGCATATCTCTTCTCGGCGGCTCTCAGCTTCCCGCTCACGCCGCGCGAACAGCGCACCGAGACGGGCTTCTCGTGGCATCCGATCCTGGAAGTCGCGATCCTCTTCGCGGGCATCTTCGTCACGATGGAACCGGCGCTCGCCGTGCTCAGGGAGCACGCACCCACGCTCGGGCTCACCCGGCCCTGGCACTTCTTCTGGGCGACAGGCATTCTATCGGCCTGGCTGGACAACGCACCGACGTATGCCGCGTTCTTCGCCCTCGCTCGCGGACTCGGCCGGCCCGAGGTGGCCGGGGTTCCCGCGAACGTCCTCGAGGCGATCTCGACGGGCGCCGTGTTCTTCGGCGCGCTGACCTACATCGGAAACGGGCCGAACTTTCTCGTGCGTTCGATCGCGGTCTCGCGGGGCGTCGCGATGCCTTCCTTCTTCGGATACGCGGCCCGCGCGGGTGCCGTGCTCATCCCGCTCTTCCTGCTGATCACGTTCATCTTCTATCCCCTGTAGAGCGGGCTTGATCGTTCCGGAGCGCTGTGAGACCGTTTGCGTCCGGAGGCACGACACGACAGTGAGCGACAAGGCGACCTTGCGGGTAGAGCCCGTCTCGTCGAAGTCCGATCTCAAGGAATTCGTCGAGCTCGCGTACCGGATCTATGCGGGAGACGTCAACTGGGCTCCGCCGCTGCGCTCGGACGTCCGCTGGGTGCTCGACGAGGCGAAAAACCCGTTCTGGAAGCACGCGAAACGCGGGCTCTTTCTCGCCCGGAAGGACGGACGGGTCGTGGGCCGCATTGCGGCCGTCGTCGACGACGAGCACAACAGGGTGCACGAAGAGAGGATCGGATTCTTCGGATTCTTCGAGTGTGAGGATGAACGAGAGGTCGCGAATGCCCTCTTCCGCGAGGCCGAGGTCTGGGTGCGCCGCGTGCTTCCGGAGGCTTCGCGCCTCCGAGGTCCGGTCAACCCTTCGATGAACGAGGAGGTCGGCGCGCTGGTTCCCTCCGAGAGCGAGCCGGGGATCCCGTTCCTGATGATGACGTACAACCCGGCGTACTACCTGGATCTGTTCGCGGCGGCCGGGTACGCCAAGATCAAGGACGTCGTCGCGATCCTGGCTCCGGCGGACGGCCGGTCGCTGGGGCGCCTCTTGCGGATCGCGGACGCGGTGAAGCGGCGCGAGAAAGGGCGCCTCGTCGTCCGCACGATCCGGATGGACCGCTTCGCGGAGGAGCTCGCGATCGTCAAGGAGATCTACAACAGCGCCTGGGAGAAGAACTGGGGCTTCGTTCCGATGACGTCGGACGAGATCGACGCCATGGCGAAAAAGCTGAAGCCCCTCATCCATCCGCCATGGGTCATGTTCGTCGAGCTGGATGGCAAGCCGGTCGCGTTCTACCTGGCCTTGCCCGACTACAACCTCGTGCTCCACAAGCTCGGCGGTTCTCTCTTCCCCTTCGGCTGGGTGAAATTCCTTCTTTTGAAAAAGAAGATCAATCGCTGCCGGACGATGGCTCTCGGCATCCTCCCCGAGTACCGCCGGCGCGGGTTCGACTCGCTCCTCTACTCTGAGGCCGTGAAGGAAGCCGTCCGGCTGAAGTACGAAACGGCCGAGTTCTCCTGGATGCTCGAGGACAACCTCGACATCCTGAAGCCGCTCGAAGTCTTCGGCGGGCGCATCTACCGCCGTTACAGGATCGTCGAGAAGCGCCTGTAGAGCGCGTTCCCGAGCGGCACGGTCACGAACGCGAGCGTGAGGCCGGCGAGGACGTCCGCCACGTAGTGGTAGCGGCAATAGACCGTCGCCATCACGAGGCCGACGGCGAACGGCAGGAAGATCCAGAACGTCTTCTTCGACCGCCGCGCGGCCTCGAGGAGGACGGCGACGACCACCATCGTATGGCCGGACGGGAAGCAGTCCCGCTTGTTGCTCTCGAGCCAGTCGAGCGTGTGGTCGATGACCTGCGAGATAGCGCCGCGCGGCAGAGGCCCAGCGTGCGTCACGGTGAAGCGCGGGCCGACGGCGGGTACGAGGAAGTAGCCCACGTAGCTCACGAAGAAGACGAAGACCATCGTGAACGCGTAGCGCGAAAAGTCGCGCGTGGCGGGAGGGCGGGCGCGGTCGTCCAGGAGGACGAGCGTCCCGAGGACGATGGGATGGAAGTAGTACAGGGAATAGAAGACCGTCAGGACGTCCGACAGGAGCGGCGTCGCGAACCGCTCGAGCGCCACCGTCGGGTTCGTGCCGGTGAGCCACCGGTCGAACGCGATCAGGTGGACGTCCTTGTCGACGGGGTTCACGGCCCGGATGAGCGGGCCGAGCCCGTCGAAGATCACGACGACGCAGGCGATGACGTAATAGTCGAGGAGAATCTGAAGAGTCTTAGAAGGGTTCGGATTGCGGGCGCGAAGCAACGCGGCTGCGGCGGGGACGAGGGCGACCAGCCCCATTCTCAGAAGAATCCCCCGGTCTTCCAGACTCCCGAACCGCGCGAGCCCGGCGACGACGAGGCCTGCCGCGAAGAGCGACGTCAGGGCATCGACAGGATTCCAACGCACGGTGCGTTCTAACACGAACCTATAATGGGGTCGTGCGTCTCGGTGCCGCCCTCCTTCTCTTCGGGTCGCTGGCCGCCCCGGCCGCCTCGGTCGCGCCGGTGCCGGTGGTGGACCTCAACACCGAGATCCACGCCGTGAGCGCGCGCTTCGTGTCGGAGGCGATACGGGACGCGGGAAACTCCGGGGCGCCCCTCGTGATCCTCCGCATCGACACGCCGGGCGGCCGGCTCGACTCCACGCGGGAAATCACGCGGGCGATCCTGAGCTCGCCCGTTCCGGTCGTGGGCTGGGTCGCGCCTCCCGGATC
>JBDTML010000138.1:0-12549 GCA_039934255.1 Acidobacteriota bacterium
TGACGATCAACCGGCTCATCGTCGACCTGAACGAGCGGCTCGCGACGACGTCCGTGGTCGTGACCCACGACATCGTCTCGGCCCTGTTCGTCGCCGACCGCATCGCCTTTCTCCAGAACGCCCGATTCGCCTTCATCGGCACGCCCGATGAAGCGCAGAACTCGGACGTCGCCGACCTCCGCGCCTTTCTGGCCGCGGGGGTCTCTCCGGAATTGACCGTGTCGAAGGGAGGCCCGCCGTGAGAGCCGACGTCAAGACCAAGACCCGCGTCGGGGTCATTCTCTTCGCCTCCTTCGTGCTGCTCGCGGGCGCCATCCTCTTCATCGGGGGGACGAAGGGTTTCTTCGTGCGGCGCACGTCCTACTTCGCCCGCTTCCCGAATTCCCAGGGAATGGTCGCCGGCAACCAGGTGCGCCTCGCCGGCGTGATCGTGGGCGCGGTGCGCGGAATCGACGTGCCCCGCGTGCCGGGGCAGGATCTGACGATTCACTTCGACATCGAGCGCAAGTACCAGCACCTCGTCAAGACCGACAGCCGGGCCGAGATCAAGACGATCGGTCTCCTCGGCGACAAGTTTCTCGAAGTGACGCCCGGCTCGACCGACAAGCCGGACCTCGAGCCCGACCACGAGATCGTGGCGTTCCGCGGCGCCGAGCTCGAGAAGATCCTCGCCGGCTCGGGCGACCTCGTGGACAACGTCGTGGCCATCTCGAAGTCTCTCAAGAACATCCTCGGCCGCACGGAGAAAGGCGAGGGGTTCCTCGGCGAGATCACCTCTGAATCCGAGAACGGCCAGGCCCTCTCGCGGTCGCTGCGCCAGACGCTCGAAAGCATGAACGGGCTCATGAAGGACGTGCGTCAGGGGAAGGGCCTCGTCGGGCGCCTCCTGAACGACGAAAAGGCGGCCGAATCCGTCCTCGGCGAGCTGGGGTCGGCGTCGGCCTCGCTCAACCGGATTCTCGGAAGCGTCGAGAAGGGAGTCGCGACGGGCGAGGGCCTCGTGCCGGCGCTCCTCTCGGATCCGGAAGGCAAGAAGAAGTTTTTCGCGATGGTCGACTCGCTACAGGTCACCGCCGCGGGTCTCGCGACTTTCTCGAAAGACCTCAAGTCCGGGCACGGCCTCCTCGGGCAGCTCGTTTCGAACGGCGACTTCTCGAAGGAGTTCATGGCCGACCTGAAGAAGCTGTCGTCCCACCTCGCGAACGTTGCCGCCAAATTGGATTCGACCGAGGGCACGGTCGGCAAGCTCATCGCAGATCCGGCCGTGGCCGACGCGATGAACGACATCATCGTGGGCATCAACCGGAGCAAGACACTGCGGTGGCTCATCCGGGACCGACAGAGATCCGGCATCCAGAAGCGCTACGAGGACGCGCAGACGGCGCCCGCGCCGACGCCCACGCCGTGAGCCGGGTCCTCGTCGCGGGCGGAGCGGGCTTCCTCGGCGCCGCCATCGCGCGGCAGCTGCTCGGCGCCGGGGACGCCGTCGTGGTCCTCGACACGTTCGACGACGCGGGAGACGGCCGCGCCGTCAAGGAAGAGCGCCTGACGCACTTCGCGAACCTCCCGCGCGTCACGGTCGTGCGCGGGGACGGGACGGACGCGCATTCGCTCGAGGCCGTCCTCCGCGAACACCGGCCTTCGAGCGTCGTGAACGCGTTGCGGCTGCCGCTCGACGGCCCCGGGCTCGGGCCTCTCGGCGAGGCCTGCCGCCAGGCGGGCGTCGGCCTCCTCGTCCATCTCTCCGACGCGGCACTCTACGGCCCTCGCGACGAGGCGAACCTCCGCGCGCGCGAGGACGAGCCCATCGAGCCCGGGCACGACCGCGACCTCCTCGCCAAGGCGGCCGAGGAGGAGGCGCTCCTCGCGTCCGGACTGCCCTTCGTGATCCTGCGCGTCTTCGCCGCAGCGGGGCCGGGCGGCGGGCCCGCGCGCTTCCCGCAGGACGCGCTCGAGGCGGTCCTCGCGGGCGAGGAGGCCTTCCTCGCCGACGACGCCCCGCGCGACTTCGTGCATCCGCAGGACGTCGTGCGCGGCGTCCTCTCCGCCCTGACGAAGCGGCCCATCGGCGAGATCCTCAACCTCGGGTTCGGCCTCGCCGTGAAGCCGTCCGAGATCGTCCGTGCCATCGCCCTGCGCGCCGCCAAGGAGTGCCGACTCACGGTGACCGGGACCTCCGCTCGAGCGCCCCGGATCGCCGACATGGAGAAGGCCTGGCAGACGCTCGGCTTTTCGCCGCAGCTCGGCGTCGGGGAGATCGTTTGGGACACGGTGCGCGCCCGGCTCTTCCCCGCGGAGGCCGCGCGCGACTACCAGCGGCCCGAGGCTGCGGCGACGGCCCATGCGGACCTGCCGAAACCGGTCTCGCGGCGCGAGCTCTTCGGCATGTTCCGCCGCCCGTTCGGAGGGTAAGATCCCGGGTTCCCGGGATTTTCTTCTCCGGAGGCTTCACCCCATGAACATCTGCATGGTCGGAACGGGCTACGTCGGCCTGGTGACCGGCGCCTGCCTCGCCGATTTCGGCATGGACGTGACCTGCGTCGACAAGGACGAAGCGAAGATCGGCCTCCTGAAGAACGGTGTCTCGCCGATCTACGAGCCCGGCCTCGAAGAGCTCATCCACAAGAACGAGAAGGCGGGGCGCCTGCGCTTCACGACGAACCTCGCGGAGGCCATCGAACGCAGCCTCGTGATCTTCATCGCCGTCGGGACGCCGCCGAAGGAAGACGGTTCTCCCGACCTGTCGTTCATCTTCCAGGTCGCGGACTCGATCGCGACGCACATGAACGGCTACAAGGTCGTCGTCACGAAGTCGACCGTTCCGACGGGCACGGGCGCGCAGATCGAGGAGATCCTCCGGACGAAGAACGGAAAGTACAAATTCTCCGTCGTCTCGAATCCCGAGTTCCTCCGGGAGGGCTCGGCCATCGAGGATTTCATGCATCCCGACCGCGTCGTCATCGGTTCGCGCGACGAGGAAGCCGTCGCGATCGTGAAAGACGTCTACTCGCCGCTCGCGATCGCGGGCGTGCCCTTCGTCGTGTCGGACGTCGAGTCGGCCGAGCTGATCAAGTACGCCTCGAACGGCTTCCTGGCGTTGAAGATCTCGTTCATCAACGAGGTCGCCGTGATGTGCGAAAAGATGGGCGCCGACGTGAAAGACGTCGCACGCGGGATGGGCCTCGACAAACGCATCGCGCCCCAGTTCCTGAGCCCCGGCCCCGGCTACGGCGGCTCGTGCTTCCCGAAAGACTCGTCCGCCGTGGTCGACCTCGCGCGCAAGGTCGGCTACACGTTCGAGATCATGGAGGCCGTGCTCTCCGTCAACGACCACGTGAAGGCGCGCATGGTGGAAAAGGTCGCTGCCGTCTGCCCCGACCTCAAGGGCAAGCGCATCGCGATGCTGGGCATCGCCTTCAAGCCCGAGACGGACGACATCCGGGAGAGCGCTTGTCTGAAGCTCGCGAGCGACCTGCAGGCGCGGGGCGCCGACGTCGTCGCCTACGACCCCGCGGCGATGGAAAACGCGCGGAAGGAGATGCCCACCCTCCAGCTCGCCGAGGACGTTTACTCCTGCGCGGCGGGCGCCGACGTTCTCGTGCTCGCGACGGACTGGAACCAGTTCCGCAAGCTCGACCTCGACCGCCTCGCACGCACGATGAAGGCGAAGAACTTCGTCGACCTGCGCAACCTCTACGAACCCAGGGACATGAAGAAGGCCGGCTGGAATTACGTGGGTCTCGGCCGGGCCTGAAGCGCGTGCATCATGGCCGCCCCACGGCGGCAAGTGCCACAGTAGGCGCCCACGGAGGTGCCTCATGGCCATGAAGATTCTGGACACCTGCATCAACTGCGGCTCGTGCGAGCCCGACTGTCCGAACACCGCGATCAGCGCGGGAGATCCGACGTTCGTGATCGAAGTCAGCCGCTGCACCGAGTGCGTAGGCGCGTTCGACGCGCCGAAGTGCGTCGAAATCTGTCCGATCGAGGGCTGCATCGTCGCCGACCCGGCCGAGGCGCGTGGAGTCCTCGAAGCCCGCTACGCCCAGCTCCACGCCTGAGAAGGAACCTTCCTCCCGTACAATCGGGAGTCCATGCGCATCGTCGTCACCGGGGCTGCGGGCTTTCTCGGTAGCCACCTGTCCGATCGGCTCCTCGCCGAAGGGCACGAGGTCGTCGGCCTCGACAATCTCGTCACGGGTGACGAGCGGAACATCGCTCATCTTGCCGGGAACCGTAAGTACCGCTTCGTCTTTCACGACGTCACCGAGTACATCTACCTCGACGGGCCGGTCGACGCGATCCTCCACTTCGCCTCGCCCGCCTCCCCGATCGACTACCTCCAGATCCCGATCCAGACGCTGAAGGTCGGGGCGCTCGGCACGCACAAGGCGCTCGGCCTCGCGCGCGCGAAAAAGGCCCGTTTCCTGCTCGCGTCCACCTCCGAGGTGTACGGGGACCCGCTCGTCCACCCGCAGCCTGAGACGTACTGGGGCAACGTGAATCCCGTGGGTCCCCGGGGCTGCTACGACGAAGCAAAGCGCTTCGCCGAGGCCATGACGATCGCCTACCGCAACTTCCACGGCGTCGACACGCGGATCGTCCGCATCTTCAACACCTATGGACCGCGCATGCGCCCCAACGACGGGCGCATCGTGCCCTCGCTCATCGGGCAGGCCCTTCGCGGAGAGCCGCTGACGATCTTCGGCGACGGTTCGCAGACGCGTTCCTTCTGTTACGTCTCGGACCTGATCGACGGCATCACCCGGCTGCTCCAGTCGAATCACAGGGACCCCATGAACATCGGCAACCCCACCGAGATGACGATCCTGGAGTTTGCCGAATCCGTCCGGCGGCTCACCGGCACGAAGGCTCCTCTCGTCCGAAGACCTCTTCCCGTGGACGATCCGAAGCAACGGCGCCCCGACATCACGCTCGCGAGATCGGTCCTCGGCTGGGAGCCGAAGGTCGGCCTCGACGAGGGACTGAAGACCACCGTCGCCTACTTTGCCTCGCGAGCTTGAGATGACGTTCACACTCCCCCAGGTCCTCGTTCTCTTCTGTGCGCTCGCGGCCGGGGCGTTCGGAACCCTTGCCCTGTTCCTCCTGAGCTGGAACCGCGCGCGCACCGAGCTCGTCCTCTATGCGTGCCTCGCGTTTTCGATCGCGTTCTGGCTCGCGACGCCTCTCCTGACGCCCGTCCCGATCCCCGTCTCCCGCGAGATCCTCGGCCGCCTCGTCCACGCGCTCTCGTTCGTCCTTCCGGCGGTCGGCTTCCTCTTCCTGCTGCGGTTCCTGAATCTCCGGCTCACGCCGGCCCTCATGGCTCTCCTCGCCCTGCCGCTCCTCGGTACGGTCCTCTCTCTCGTGCTGCCGGCCGCGAGCCCGCTCGCGGGAGGCCTCGCCGTCGTCTCGGTCGGCCTCGTCTCCGCCGGGTTCCTGGTCGTCTTCGCCCGGAAGGAGAACCGCCGGCGGGACACGACGCTCGCCTTCGTCGCGACGGCCTTCCTGCTCGCGGGAGCCACGCTCGAGACCGGTTCGAAGTGGACCCCCGGTTCCGCCGAGTTCAGCGGGGTCTTCTTCGGGTTCGCTTTCCTCGTCTTCACCGCGCTGCTTCTCCCGACTGTCGCCGACGAAGAGCGGCGCCTCTTCGCGCGCGCGACGACGGATGCGCTGACCGGGCTCGCCACGCATTCGCTCTTCCTGGGCCGCGCCGCCGAGGAGCTCGTGCGCGCGGAGAGGACCCGTCGCGCCGCCGCGATCGCCGTGATCGGCATCGACGGCTTCGACGCGCTCGAGAAGGAGCTGGGGCGCGAGGGCGCGGACGAGGTTCTGGCGGCTTTCGGCCAGACGATCGGGCGGGCGATCCGCGGCATCGACGTCGCGGCGCGCCGTCGCCGTGACGAATTCCTCGTCCTTCTCGTCGAAGCGGACGAGACGAACGCCGCGATCGCGGTGGAGCGCATTCGCGCTGCCTTTTCCCCCAATTCGGGCCGTTCTCTCACGCTTTCGGCCGGCATTGCGGTGCACGGCCGCCTGGAGAAGACCCTCTGCGACGCGCTGATCGAGCGCGCGGAGAACACGCTCGCGGCTGCGCGCGCCGCGGGCGGAAACAGGATCCTCTACGAAGAACGGGCCGCCGAGCTCCCGCGCGCCCAGAGCGACCCTGAGTGAGCCGGCCCTCCAGAACCGTCAACCGCCGTCGAGCACTCTCCTCACCTTTGCGAGAAGGTCCCCGGGCGTGAACGGCTTCTGAAGGAACGCAACGCCCCCGGCATTGACCCCGCGCATGACGACCGCGTCCGTCGGGTGGCCCGACATGTAAAGCACGGGGGCCCTGACACCGAGGCCGTCGAGGCGGCGTTGCAGGACCGCCACGCTCATCCCCGGCATCACGACATCGGTCACGACGAGCTGGATCGCGCCGGCATTCGGACGCGCGACCTCCACAGCGTTGGGGCCGGACGCGGCCTCGAAGACCGTGTATCCGTTCCGCTCGAGGACGCCCCGGACGAACCGGCGCACGGCGTCGTCGTCCTCGACGAGAAGCACGGTTTCGGTTCCCCTCCGGAGCGCGCGACGCGGCGTCCCGGAGGCGCGCCGCGCCGAGGCGGGCTCCTCGACACGCGGGAGGTAAATTCGAAAGGTCGAGCCGTGTCCGGGGTCGCTGTAGACCCAGACGAAGCCGCCGCTCTGCTTCACGATCCCGTAGACCGTCGCGAGTCCGAGCCCGGTCCCCTTCCCGGGGGGCTTCGTCGTGAAGAAGGGCTCGAAGATCCGCGCGAGCGTCGCGGCGTCCATTCCGCAGCCATCGTCGCTGACGGCGAGCATGACGTACGGTCCCGGCGACCCTGCGGGGTGCGCGGCGACGTACGCTTCGTCGAGATCCACGTCGCGCGTCTCGAGCCGGAGCGTTCCGCCCTTCGGCATGGCGTCGCGCGCGTTCACGGCGAGGTTGACGAGCACCTGCTCGATCTGGCCCGGGTCGGCTTTCACGCGCCCGAGGCCGGGCGCGAGGTCCTTGCGAATCCGGACGTCCTCGCCGAGGAGCCGCACGAGCATCAGCTCCGTGTCCACGACGACATCGTTCAACACGAAGACGGCGATCTTCTGGACCTGCTGGCGGCTGAACGCGAGGAGCTGCTTCGTCAGAGACGCCGCGCGTCCGGCGGCCCGGCTGATTTCGGCGACATCGGCGAGGGCGGCTTCACCCAGCGGCTGTTCCGACAGGAGCTGAGCGTAGCCAAGGATCGCGGTGAGAAGGTTGTTGAAGTCGTGTGCGATCCCGCCCGCGAGCTGGCCGACAGCCTCCATCCGGGACGCCTGCCTGCTCTGCTCCTCACCCCGGATTCGCTCGCGTTCGTCCTGCTCCATGCGCTCCCCCAGAGGCTCCGGCCCGACGGCGGACGCCCTCCATCCCTATAGACGGCTGGCGAGGGGGCTTTTCAACCACCCCCCCGATGTCCTTGAAGTGCAGGCTCACCGGAAGTAGGCTGAACGAAGAGGCTGGGGTTACACATGCAGGCCGGGGCGAGTCAGAACGACGGGGTCCAGGGCTCCGGGGCGTCCCCGGACACGTCCGGCGGCACGCTTCCCGATGTATGGGACTGGGAGCGCCTCGACGGCCACCTGAGGCCGCGTCTCGTCGCGGTCGGGATGAGGCGCTTCGGCTGCACGCACGAGGAGGCCGAGGACCTCGTGCAGGACATCTTCGAGGCCGTGCTTCTCAAGCGTCCCCGTGTGCGGAATACCGAGGGCTACCTCGTGAGCACGTTTTTCAACCGCTGCTTCGACCGCGTCGAGGAGCGTGGCCGGGAGGATTCGTTCGTGGCCTCTCTCGACGCCGCGCGCACGGCAAGCGACCGGTCCGAAGGCCTTCTGACCGTATTCCACGTCCGCGGTGCTTTTCGCCGGTTGACTCCCGTCTGCCGGCGTCTCATCCGTTCGTACTGCGTTCAAAGGGTCTCGCTCGCCGAAGCGGCGGCCGGGTCGGGATGCAGCGTGCCTGCGGTGTGGAAGCGCATCAACCAGTGCATCAAGAGGATGAGAACGTGCCTCGCCGCCTGAACGCCCACCCGGCCGAGGTCGAGCTCCTTGCCCTCGCGATCGGGCGCGACGGCGACGCGCCGGAGGGGACCCGCGTGCACATCGCGCGCTGCCCGACCTGTGCGCGCCGCCGCGACGTGCTCGAGGACCTCGCGGGGGCCATCAAGCTCGAGGAGACCCTCGACCGGGAGAGCGCGACCACGATTCCCGTGTCGGAGTCGCCTCGCGCCGCCGAGCGGCGTATGCGGCTCGCGCATCTCACCGAGGAGGCGTCCGCCGCGCAACACGAGGCCGAGACTCTTCACGAGTTCGCGCGCGACCCTGAGGCCGACCTCGACGGGAGAGTCCGGTACCTCGCAGCGTCGAGCGGCGGACGCCTTGCGCTCCTCTATGCCGCCCAGCGCGGCGCGTTCGCCGCGGCCGTCCCGACGCGCGCCCTCGCCCTCGCAGAGGCGATCGAGACCGCCTCGCACGGGCCGGAGCCGGCGGCGGAGGCGGGGGCACGCGCGATCCCATCCGCGCTTCTGCGCGCGGAGGCGCGGCTCCTCGCCTCGCAGGCTCTCCTGAGTATCGGGCGGCTCGCGGATGCGCGTGAAGCCACTGTTGAAGCGCGCGGCGAATTCGAGACGCTTGGCGGCGATCCATTCAGCGGGGCCCTCTGCGACTATTTCGAGGCGAGCGTCCTCTGTTTCCAGGGCGCGTTCGCTCGGGCCGAACGACTCCTGAAGGCCGCCGCCCGCACCTTCGCGGAATTCGAACAGGATCACTGGCTCGGCCGCACCGAGGCGGTGCTCGCCCAGGTGCTCCTGCAACGGGGCAACCCGGCCCGCGCTCTCCTGCTGTACGACGCCGCGATCGAGCGCTTTGACCCCGAGCGCGACGCAAACACATATTCGGCGTGCCTCGTGAACAGGGCGCGTTGCCTCGCGCGGACCGGCAATATCGAGGCCGCACAACAGGGCTTCGCGCAGGCGCTCCAGGTCGCGCGCCGCCACCGGTTGGACGCGCTCGTGTTCGGCGTACGCCTGAACCTCGCCGAGCTCGACCTGCTCCGAGGCGATCTCGAACGAGCGCTCGCCTCCTACCGCGCCGTCGCGGCGAAAGCCGACGGGCTCGGCCTCGAGGAGGACCAGGTCGTGACGCGTCTCGGCGCCGCGGAGTGCCTTGGCCGGCTCGGCCGAACCGGCGAGATGATGGACGCGCTGCGCGAGATCGGGCGGATCGTCGCCGTGACCGACCTCGCAGGGAACCCGGCCTGGATCGAGCTTGCCTCGCGCCTCGATCCGGGCGATGTCGAAGTCGGTCTCGTCTCGGAGGTGCGGGAACACCTCGCGGCCGCGCGCGACGGGTTTGTCCTTCCCTTCCGGGCCGCCCGGCGCGCGTAGCCGGGCCACTTTTCGGATCAGGGTACCGCTCGGTGGTTGAAAACCGCCTGGCGGTTCCGTCTATAGGAGTAACAGGCGGAACTGCTGAGCGCTCATCTCTCCCGCCTCCAAGGCGCGCCGGACACCGGCGCGTCACAGGAGGAAGATATGGACGCTCTCACGCTGCTTCTGATGCTTCTCGGTCTCGGCTCCCTGGCCACGACCTCCGACGAGGGAGATCCCGAGCGCGGGACGAGACCGGTGGGTGGCTGAACGAGACCGTATGGCCAAGCCCGGCGGGGACGCCCGCCGGGCGAATGCCTAGAACCTGTAGAAGAGGCTCGCCGCGAGCTGCCGCGACGCGCGGCCGACGTCGAACCCGAAGTCGATCGAGAGCGATCGAGCGACCGTGACGCCGAGGCCGCCTGAGAACCGGTCGTCCGCGCGCCCCCCATCGAAGACGGCAGCGACGCTCTCGGAGTACGGCGGCTCCGTGATCGGGAACGGCGATCCCGAGCCGTCGCGCGCGGCGAGGCGCGCCGTCGTTCCGTGAGCGGGCTCGCGGTGGTAGCCGACCCGAAACGCGAGGCGCGCTCCCTTCGCGCTCGCCACGTATTCGAGGCCGATGCGCGGGATCCAGGCGTCCGGAGCGGGGGCAACGTCCGCGAGCACGTCCTGGACGGGAAATCCAAACGGCCCCACGAGCCCCTTGTACGTGACCACGGGCAGGGGGCGGTCGAAGATGTCGCCGTAGGCCACCCACTGCAGCTCGGCGGCGATGGTGAGCCCCGGCATCGGGTGAGCGGCGAGGCCGAGGGCCGCGTCGCGCGGCACCCGGAACGAGAACGGCCGGGACGTCTGTCCCGAGAGAACCGCGGGAATGTAACCGCCGATCACGAGCGTCCCGTCGTTGCGGGGCGACGAGCGGTAGTCCGCGCCCAGCGTCAGGGCCCCGTCGGGCAGGAGGTCGACGTGAATGCCCACGAGGTATCCGAGCTTCGTCGCGGACACGCCGTCCACGCGCAGGGTGGTGGTCAGGATCTCCTCCGCGGTGGGCGACAGGTACGTGCGGCTCGTGATTCGATGCGGCCCCGCGGCGTCGCCGTCGAGATCGAAGGACGCCCGGTTCAGCGTGACGCCGCCGCCCACGCGCACGCGCTCCGAAACGCGGTACGCGAGCGACAGACCCAGCAGCCTGTTGCGGAGGCTCACCGAACCGAACTCGCGGTACTGGAAGAGGAAATCCCGGCGGGCCGTGTCGCCCGTGCGGTTGTCCCGGAGCTCGAGGTACTGGTACCCGGCGGCGCCGGCGTCGCCCTCGAAGCGGAGGTTCTCCGCGTAAGTGAGCGCCGCGACGAAGCGGCGCGAAATGGGGACGACGACGCCCGCGAAGTCGACCGCCGACCCGCGCGCGTCGCGATCCAGGTTGGTCGTGTCGGTGGCCGGATAAGACGCCGTGAGAG
Source organism: Acidobacteriota bacterium (assembly GCA_039934255.1). Lineage (GTDB taxonomy): Bacteria > Acidobacteriota > Thermoanaerobaculia > UBA5066 > UBA5066 > Fen-183. The sequence goes on from JBDTML010000138.1 coordinate 10,874, forward strand.
GCCCCGTCGCCGTCGCCCGAGCGGTGACGAGCCCCAGCGTCGTGTCCGCGCGCTTGCCGGAGACGGCGAACTCGACCGAGGAGATGAGCCCAAGGCCGGCGGGATTCACGAGAGCCGCCGTGGCGTCGTCGGCGATCGCCGTGAATGCGCCTCCCATCGCGAGCGACTTTCCACCCGGGTTCGTGAGGTTGAACGTGACCTTCGAGAGCAGCGCCGAGTCGGTCTGGGCGCTTGCCGAAAAGGGGGCGAGCGCCGCGAGGAGGGCCGGAAACCCTAGTGCGGCAGGCAGGAGGCTTCGAGTCTTCAAGGTGCGTCTCCCGTCGTCAGCGAATCCGCGAGCGCGCCGGGTGTCGTGAAGGGCTCGGAAAGCAGGACCGTCGCGCCGCTCGAGACCGAAACGGTCCGCTCGACGGTACGCCCTTCCGGTCCGGGGCCGAGAAGAACGACCCGGTAGCGGCCCGGCGCGAGATCCGTGACGAGAAGCGGGGTCGTCGCGTTCGCCGGGAGCGGCACCGAATTCCCGGAGCCCGCGTCCACGAGCGAGACGACACGGGCGAACGGGAGCCCGAGAATCTGCAGGCGCCCGGAGCCGAGCGCAACCGGCGTGGAGACGGATGGAACGGATTCCGCCGCGGCCGCGGACGCCGCGGGTGTTCGTGTCGGCTCCGCGGCCCGGTGCTCCACCGGACGGGCCGACGGCCTCATGCGGGCGGCCCACCACGACGCGGAGAGCACGAGGAGAACGCCCGCGCCCGCAAACCATGCGAGGAGGCGGGTTTCGTGGAGCGGACGCGAGGCCCCGGAAGGCCCCGTCGCGTCGCCGTGTGCAGAGACGCCCACGAGCTCGGTTCCACGCGTCGCTTCGCTCGCCCCTTCGCCCGGCTCCATCCGCTCGATCCCCGGAGGGAGGCGGGTCGCGCCGGCGGCGCGGAGCACGGCCACGAGACGGTCGACGATCTCGCGCCAGCTCCCCGGTCTGTCCTCGCGCCTCTTCTCGAGCATCTGCCCGACGAGGCGGACGAGGGGAACGGGCAGCGACGGCGCGTTCGACGGCGCGGCGACGGGCGGCGCGACGGCATTGAGGTGGGCGGCGATGTATTCGACGGGCGCCTTGCCCTCGAACGGGCGCTGGCCCGCGAGCACCTGGTAGAAGATCACGCCGAGGCTGTAGACGTCGCTCCGCCAGTCGAGCGCGGCGCCGTGGCCGAGCGAGCCGAGCTGCTCCGGAGATCCGTAGGCGACTTTGCCGAGGAAGAATCCCGTCGCCGTCAGGGCCTCCAGACCCGTCGATTTCTCGAAGAGCTTCGCGACGCCGAAGTCGAGAAGCTTCACGAGCCGGTCGCCCCCGCGCTCGATGACGAGGATGTTGTCGGGAGAGAGATCGCGGTGGACGATGCCCCGCGACGCGAGGTACGCGAGCCCGTGGGCGGCCTGCACGAGGAGCGGAACCGTCTCCGTCCACGGCCGTCCCGCGAACGACGTCAAGGGCACGCCGTCGAGGTACTCCATCGCGAGCCAGGGTGTCCCGTCTTCCTCGCCGATCTCGAAAAAAGAGACCACGTTGACGTGGAGCAAGCTCTTCAGAATCGCCGCCTCACGGTCGAAGCGCACGCGCGCCTCCCTGAGGTGCGCCGCCGACTCGTCTCCCGGCGCCTCCGCCTCGCGAATGACCTTGA
>JBDTML010000139.1:0-8545 GCA_039934255.1 Acidobacteriota bacterium
CGACGCCCATGAGGTTGTTCGCGACGAGGATCTGGTTCGCCGCCTTGCCGAGCTGGCCCGAGCCCGACGGCCCGAGCGGCGTCAGGCGGCGGCCCATGGCGGAGAGGACGGGCCGGGCCGTCTCGAGCGCCGCGAGGTCTCCGCCGATGAAGAACGTGAGCGTGCCCTCGATGGCGCCCTTCTGTCCGCCCGAGACGGGCGCATCGAGGAAGTCGATGCCCTTCTCGAGAAGCTGCGCGGCGATTCGGCGGGCCGCTTCGGCGGCGATGGTCGAGCAGTCGATCACGACCGCTCCGCGGCGGGCGGCGGCGGCCGTGCCGCCCGCTCCGAGGTGCACGGCCTCGACCTCGGGGGCGTCGGGGACGCACGACACGACGACGTCCGCGCCTTCGGCGGCCGACGCGGGGGTCGCGGCGGCCCGCACGTCGCGCCCTTCCTCCGCGAGCGCGCGGGCGAACGTGTCGGCCTTGCCCGGGGTTCGAGTCGCGACGGCCAGCGGGAAACCCGCCTTCGCGAGGTTCCGGGCCATGCCCTGGCCCATCGTGCCAAGTCCGACGAATGCGACGCGCAGCGCGGGAGCTTCACTCATGGTGGAAACGAGTCTAGATCCTGCTACCATCGTTTCGTGAAATCGGGAGTCAACGTGACTCTCGCGGCCGCGGCGGCCGCGGCGCTCGCCTTCGTGGCGCTGGCGTACCTTCCCGCCGCACGCTCCCTGCACTACCTCTCGTTCTCCAGGGACGTGGACAGCGGGCGCCTCCTCTGGTTCGCTCCCGCCGCGGTCATCGGCGCCTTTCTCTTCGAGCGGATCGTGCGCGGATCGTTCTACGGCTGGCTTCAAAAGAAGCTGCCGGCCGGGATGGCGGCACCGGTCGTCGCGGCTCTCGGCGCGATACCCGTCGCCGCGCTTCGCCTGACCCTGGCGCCCCCGCTCGACGCCCCGCCCGTCATCGCGATCGGACACGCGTACCTCGTGGCCTTCGCGCTCGGACTCGGTCTCGCCTGGCTCGCACTCGGCACGGGCGCGACGTGGCCGGGCGGCTCCGCGCTCGCGGCGATCTGGCTCGTGAAGGGCGCCCTTCCGGCGAGCTTTCATGGCCGGCCCGTTCCTCTCCTCGAGCTCCTTGCGGCGGTCCTGGCTGCCGTCGCCGTCGCCGTCGTCCTGCGGAAGCCGCTCGCTCCGCATCGCAACGCGATGTGGGGCGTGTGAGAGTGGAGGTGTCCTCATGAGCGCGTTCCTGTCGCGCCTCAGGCAGCTCGACCTCTTTCTCGAGGATCCGCCGTCTCCCGCCGAGCTTCTGAGGGAGCAGTCCGGCCTTCAGGCGCGCTACGACTCCCTCGCCGCACTCTGGAAGCTTCCCCCGGCGCGCATCGTCCTCACGGCGCGGCGCGCGACCGGAGGCGTCATCACGTATGGCCCGCCCCACGTGATCCGGATCTCGAGCCACATGTCGCGGGAGGACCGGCTCCACACGCTTCTCCACGAGACCGCGCACGCCATCTGCTTCGCCGAGTGGGGCGTTGCCGAGGGCCACTCTCCGCGCTTCTGGTCGCTCGCGAAGAAGCTCGGGGTGGCGCGCAAGACCGCGCCCGAGACCGAGCGTCTACGCCGCGTGCGCGAGGCGAACGCGCGATACGCCTACAGATGCCCGGGCTGCACGGCCGAATGGACCCGCCGTACGCCGTTCGGGCGCGCCCGCCTGTGCGCCTCCTGCGAGCGCGCGGGACGCCCGGCTCGCCTCATCTTGGTGCGGCGCCCGAAGCCGCTTCGCCGGGCGTCCCCGAAACGCTGAGAGGCGCGTCCAGGCGAAAGACGGGTAAGAGACCGAGGGTCTCGTCGAAGAACGGCGTCCTCCTGTAGAAGAACCTGTGTCGCGCGCGTGGGTCGCTCGCGAATTCCGGATCCCGGAGCATCCGCTCCCACTCGGCTTTCAGCTTCGGGTCCTTCGCGAGCATCTCTTCGGCCAGAGGATCGAGCACGCGCGTGTCCATGTACTCCTTCTCCTCGAGGCACGCGGAGAGCTCGCCCCACGCGAAGAGCGAGTCCGGGCCCTCGGGCTCGAGAAGCGCGATCGCGACGTTCGCGAGCTCGGTGTCGAGCGGCACGTAGAGCGAGCCGGCCGGGAGCGTCCGCGTCTCGAGGCCCCTGGCGATCGTCGCCTCGACGCGCACGCGGCCCTGATACGAAGCCTTGCCGAAGACGGGTGCCGACGCCCGGTACGTCCCGACCGCCAGCGTGCGTGCGGCGGGCAGCTTTTGGTACCGGATGCCATGAGCCTTCAGTCGCTCCTCCACGCTCGCCCAGCCCGCGGGAATCAGATACGCCGCGGGGCGCGGGATGGTGGCCGTGGGCCGGGCGTGCTCGAGGCTCGGGATCAGGATCGTCTTCTTGCGCGACGCGTCGTAGCGCACGACGGGCCGTCCCGTCACGGGGGAGACGACTTCGTTCCACTCCCAGGTCGGGAACGTGATCGTCTCGGGCCGCGCCGGGTCCCCTACCGCCGCGACGACGACGGGCGATCCCGCGGGCAGTCCGCGCGCGGCCCCGCGCGCCGCCTCGCGGGCGGCGAGCAATTCCTTCCCCGCGCGGCCCGTGCGCTCGAGGAGCGCGCGGAGGAAGAGCTCGTTGGCCCGCACGCGGTCGCCGAAGGCCTTGATGGCATGCGTCTCGACGAGGATGGACGGGACGTTGCGAACCGGAAAGTAGCCGGTCGAATACCGGGGCGAGAAGACGGACGAGTCGAACCCCTTCATGGGATCGCGCGCGTCCAGAAAGTCCACGTAAGCGGCTCCCGTCGCCACGCCCTCCCCCTCGACGTCGGAGAGCGCCTTCGGGACGACGGCCTTCAGCCAGTCCCCGATCGGTTTCGGGGTGACCGGCTCGTTCGCGTACGACACCGTGAGCGCAGCCTGGAAGTCGGCGCCGTCCGTCACGTGGTCGTCCACGAAGAGGTCTGGCTTCCACGCGTCCGCGAGCGCGAGGAGGGCTCGCGTCTCTTTCGCGTCGGCCTTCACGAAGTCGCGGTTCAGGTCGAGGCCCCGCGCGTTCGTCCGGAACCCCATTTCCTTCGGTCCGTTCTGGTTGGGGCGGTTGTACGGCGAGACGCGCGCGTGCCCGTCCACGTTGTAGACGACGACCGTCACGAGTGTGACGCCGTCGAGGAGGTCGAGCCGGTTCGTGAGCGCGATGTCGCGCAGGAGCCGCAGGGTCGCGTCCGTGCCGTCGACCTCACCCGCGTGTATCGAATTGAGCACGAGGACGACCGGCTTCGCGCTCTTGAAGCGATCGGCGGGCTCGAGCAGCTTCTCCTTCGAGGCCACGACGACCGGGATCCGTCGGCCCTCCTCGCTCGGCCCGATGAACGACAGCTTGAGATACGGCGACAGCCGCTCGAGTCGGGTCAGGAACGCAATCACCTCGTCGGTCGTCTCCGTCTCCCTGAAGCCCGTGATCTCCGCCCGCGTGAGGAGATCCGGCGGAACGGGGAGGGGCGGGCGCTCCGCGCCGCGCGCGGGGGCGGACGCGAGTGTGGCGAGAAGAGCGAAGACGGCGAATGCATCGAGAGGGAGGCCGCGCGTGCGCATGGCGAGAGGTTACCGCGGGCTTCCGGCCGGAAGGCGGCTGGACTATCGTGCCGCCGGAGAATTGCCATGAAGAGTGTTCGCGCCGCTCTCGCCCTCGTCACGGCGCTCGCCGCAGCCGTCCCGTCGGCGTCGGCCTTCGCGGCGGGCCGTCCGGAGCTCAAGGTTTATTTCCAGAGCAACCTCACGGACGCCGCCTATCAGAAGAGGACCTTCGAGAGGGTGGCCGCGAAGTGGAAGACACCGACGGCCGCCGAGGTGCCGGCCGTCGGGAAGAAAGCCGTCGTCCAGGCGGTGATAGACAAGGACGGCAAGCTCGTCTCGGCGGTCGTGTCCTTGACCTCTGGCAAGAAGGGCTGGGACGACGCTGTGCTCAAGGCGGTGGCGTCCGCATCTCCCTTCGATCCGCTTCCCGCCGCGTTCAAAAGGCGCTCGGTCGAGGTGCATTTCCACGTGAGCGTGGTGCCGTAGCGGACGCCGTCTTCTACGCGATCGCGCCGAAGTCCTTGCCGACCTTGACGAACGCGTCGAGCGCCTCGTCGAGGTCGGCCTCCGTGTGAATCGCGGAGATCTGGCAGCGCAGCCGGGCGTGCCCCTGCGGGACGACGGGGAATCCGAAACCCGAGACGTAGACGCCCTCCCGGAAGAGCGCGTCCGACATCGCCAGCGCCTTCGCGGTGTCGCCCACGATCACGGGGACGATGGGATGGATCCCGTCGGGAATCCTGAAGCCCGCGGCCTTCATGCGCGTCCGGAACGTGAGCGCGTTCTTCTGGACGCGGTGGGCGGGTGACGGGTCCTCCATGAGCATCCGGAACGCCTCGAGCGACGCCGCGGCGACGGCCGGAGGAAGCGCGTTCGAGAAGAGCGACGTGCGCGAGCGCTGGCGGAGAAGATCCACGACGGGCGCGGGCCCGGTCGTGAACCCGCCCGCGGCCGAACCCATCGCCTTCCCGAGAGTCGAGGTGAAGAGGGTGACGCGCTTCATGACGCCCATCTCCTCCGCGGAACCGCGGCCGGTCTTTCCGAGGACGCCCGTCGCGTGGGAGTCGTCCACGACGAACGCCGTGTCGTACTTCTCGCAGAGATCCGCGAAAGCGCGGAGCGGACCGATCTCGCCTTCCATCGAAAAGACGCCGTCCGTGATGAAGAGACGGCGCCTCAGGGAGGCCGCCTCCTGGAGAGCCTTCTCGAGGGCGGAAAGGTCGCCGTGCGGCGTCACGAATCGCTTCGCCTTGCAGAGACGCGTGCCGTCGATGATCGAGGCGTGGTTGAGGGCGTCGGTGAGAAGCCCGTCTTCCTCCCCGAGGAGCGGCGCGAACAGCCCCTCGTTCGCGTTCCAGCACGACATGTAGAGGATCGTGTCCTCGGTGCCGAAGAACTTCGAGATCGTCGCCTCGAGCTCCTTGTGAAGCGCCTGCGTTCCGCAGATGAAGCGCACCGAGCCGAGGCCGTTGCCCCATCTGTCGAGGGCCTTCTTCGCCGCTTCCACGATGCGCGGATGGTTCGCGAAACCGAGGTAATTGTTCGACGTCAGCATGAGGACGTCGCGCCCGTCGACGCGCACGCGCGCGCCGGTGGGTCCCTCGAGGACACGTTCCTTCTTCCACGTCTTCGCGTCCTTCAAGGCGGCGATTTCCACGCGACAGAACTCGGTCAGGCTGGTGCTCATGCGGGAAAGGTTATCCCGAAAACACGAGCGGCGGGCCGTGGGGCCCGCCGCGAAGAATCGAGAAACCAGACAGCTTACCTGTTCGGGATCTCCCCTACTTCTTCCGGATCTCGGTCGCGACGAACTGTGTCGAGAAGAGGCTTCCGCCCATTCCCGATGCGAACATGAAAACACCTTTCACGTGGACGGTCGTCCCGACGACGATGCCCGAGTCGACCCTGGTGAGCCCGTTCACGACGACATCCCGCGAGGCGATCTTCCAGTGGCCAGGAGGCACAGCGCCCGGAGCCGCGGTCGGGGGGATCGACTCGACAGCGCCGTCGAATTCCGTGGCGCGGTCGCCCGGGCCCGGCGGAACGATGACGATGGACTTGACGATCGAGACCGCGACGAGATACGAGGGCGCGAGCGACCCGGGCGGCGGGTTGTGGACGCGCGCGACGACGTCGACGGTGTCGCCGACCTTGGGATCGCCGGCGATCTTCGTGTCGGAATCGATCTGGACCCCGCGGCCCGCGATCGTCCACGCGGTCGCGGAGATCGTCTGCACCGGGCCGCGGAACGCGATCAGCTCGGGGGGTGCCCCCGTCCCGTGCGCCTCTACGCTGGTCGCGAGGAGTCCCCCGGAATTCACGACCTCGACGGAGGCGGACATCCCCGCCGCGAGGTCGCCGATCCCCTTGACCGCGCCATTCGGACCGCCTCCGGACCATTTCGTGCCCGCGTTCGTGGCGATCGAATGGTCGAGCATCAGGAACTTCCCGGCCCGGACGTCCACGGACTGAATCGTGCCCGAGAGCGCGCCCGCGCGCGTCTGGAAAACGACCACGTTCGTCGCCGGGAGGGGTGGAGGCGGAAACACCGCAACGACGAGATCGGGCACGGTCACCTGTGCGACGACCCGCGCGCCGACGGGGATGCCGGACCACGGGAGAGGGTTGGCGAGGCGGTCGTCTCCGCCCGTGATCGTGGCATGGGTGACGTCGATCTGGATCCCGCCTTCGATGAGGTCGAGGATGGGACCCGTGACGGCGGACACCGTGCCCTCGATCGAGGAGGCGCGTACCGGCGAAGGTGCGTTGAGCGCGATGCCATCCGCGGACGCTTGCGGTTCCAGGGGCCCGGCGCTGACGAGTGCGCCGAAGAGAAGGAGAGCCACGACGAGACAGGAGGAGGTCCTGGGAGGAAGGGAACGCCGAGGGACGCGTGCAAGGAAGGGTCGAGTCGACATCGTGGCTCTCCTTCTAACGAAAAGGAGTGTTCGCGCGGGAACCCATCCCACGAGGAACGTCACGACCTGGTCGATCTAGCGGCGCGCCTTGGCCTTCTTCTTCGCGGGCTTCTTCGCGGCGGGCTTCTTCGCCGGCTTTCTCTTCGCGGCCTTCTTCGGTGCAGTCTTCTTCGGTGCAGTCTTCTTGGGAGCCTTCCTTGCGGCCGGCTTTTTCGATGCGGCCTTCTTCGCGGCCTTCTTCTTCCCGGAGCCGCTCTTCGACCCGCCGGTGCGCGACTGCTCTCGCTTCTTGCGCGCGTGGATTTTCTGTTTCACGAGGTCGTCCACTTGCGACATCTGCACCCAATCTTCGTCGGGATGCAGCTCGGAAGCCTGGAATACGATGATCCGGTAGCCGTCGGGATCGAGAATCTCCGCCGAGCGGCCGGTGAACTCGTCAGCGGGGGGCCGGGTGACGGTCACACCGCGTTCCTTGAGCTTCGCGATCGTCTCGTCGAGCGACCACGTGGAGAAAACGGCGGCCACCTGATTGCGCGCCGGCACTTCGCCCGGACGCAGGGGGACGAGCTTCAGGAGCAGCGGACCGAGCGCGAACTCGACCCAGTCGTTCTCGAACCCGCCGCCTTCTGGAAGGCCGAGAGTCTCACCGTAAAAACGGCGGGAGCGCGGAAAGTCACTTGCGGAAACATGAATCCGCCTGAGGGCGAGGAACATCGTAAACCTCCGAAACCGTCTCCCGGAATGGCGACGGCGAGTCCGTACGCGTTCCTCCGTCCCGGGGGGAGCCGGCCAGAACTGATCCCGGAACTTGGATTCTACAGGGAAGTGGTTGAATTTTCAATCACTTTCGTCGCCATGACCCGTCTCGCCGCAAGGCTCGACCCAGGTGCTTCCGGAGGGTCCGAATTCCCGCTTCCAGATCGGAACTCGGGCCTTTATGGCCTCAATTCCGGCCCGGCACGCGGAGAACGCTTCGGACCTGTGGGGCGCGGACGCGGCTACGGCGACCGCGACGTCGCCGACGACGAGAGATCCAACTCTATGACGAAAAAGGACTTGAGTCTGGGGATGTGCCCGGGCCAGCTCTTCGACAATCCGGGCCATCTCCTTTTCCGCCATGGTTCCGTAGGCCTCGTACTCCAGGCGGTCGACCCGGTGGCCGTCGTTGTGGTTCCGCACGACGCCCACGAAGAGGGCCAGACCCCCATCCCCGTCCCGCCTCACGGCTTCGAGGAGGCGGGCAGGGTCTACGGGGCTGTCCGAGAGGAACGACATCGAAACATGATAAGACCGCCGCCGAAAGACCACGATGACGACGCGCCGCCGCCGGGTGCTGGCCATTTCCGCGCTCAAGGGCGGCGTCGGGAAGACGACGACCGCCGTGAATCTCGCGGCCGCGGCTGCCCGCGCGGGGCGCCGGACGCTTCTCGTCGACGCGGACCCGCAGGGAAGCGTCGGGACTGCGCTCGGCCTTCCCCCCGAGGCGCGCGGTCTGGCGGCGTGGCTCGCGAAGGATGCCGCCTTCGAGGACTCCGTCGTGCGCGCGACGCGGGAAGGCCTCGACGTCCTGCCGGCCGGAGAGCGACTCCTCCTCGTAGAGGATCTGTATCGCGACAAGGGCCCCGAGAAGCGGCGGACGCGACTCGCGAAGCGCTTCGGTACTCTCGAAGACGCGGGCTACGAGGTGATCATCCTCGACTGTCCGCCGGCCGGCTCGCTTCTGCTCGAGAACATCTATCACTTCGCGGACGAGCTCATCCTCCCGGCCAAGCTCGACTTTCTCTCGCTGCCCGCGCTCGAGAAGACGCGACTCTTCGCGAGGGAAGCGAATGCGTTTCGCGAAAAGCCGATTCGCATCGACGGCGTTCTGCCGACCTTCTACGACCTCCGGACGGCCGTCTCGACGGAGCTCCTCGAAACGCTCAAGGAGCGCTTCACGAAGATCCTCTCGCCCATCCGGATCAACGTGGCGCTCGCGGAAGCGCCGTCGGTCGGCAAGACGATTTTCGAGTTCGACGGGTCGTCGCGCGGCGCCGTCGACTACGCGTTGCTCGCGGAGG
>JBDTML010000140.1:0-2506 GCA_039934255.1 Acidobacteriota bacterium
CTCGTCGCGGAACTCCATGTCGTACAGGTTGACCTTGAAGAGCAGGCTCTTCGTCCGCCACTCGGCGCCGAGCTCGACGTCCCAGACGCTCTCGGGCCTGACGGCCGTGAGGTCGGGAAGGCTCGGAGCATTGTCCGCGCCGTAGAGGAGGTCGCTGCGCGCGGGCTCGCGCTCGGTGCGCCCGACCGAGAGGTACGCGCTCGCCTTCGGAGACAGGTCGAAGCGCAGGCCCGCCTTCGGGTTGAAGAACGTCCAGCCCCTCGAGGTCTCGCCGACGTCCCCCTCGTAGCCGAAGCGCGCGTGGCGCACCTGCGCGTCGAGAAAGGGGTGCCAGCGCCCGAGGTCGCCGAGGAGCTTCACGAAGCCGCTCAGCTCGCTCTTCGTGCCGTGGTTCGTGTAGTTGCGGAACCCGTTCTCGTCGTCCTGCGTGTGCGTGGACTTGTACGCGTTCGCGTTCGCGCCGAGAGTCAGGCGGAACGCGCCGGCCTTCCGCGTGTACGTCGCGATCCCGCCGCCGAAGAGCCACGAGAGGCCGTACTCCTGCAGGTTCGTGCGCGACCCGTCCGCGTAAAGGCGGTACCAGCCGCCCGCGCCGACGGCGTAGGGCTGCAGGGAGAGGCTCGCGTCGTCGCCGAGCGCGAGCGTCCACTGGGCCGTCGCGAGGTATTCGTGGAAGTGGTCGCGCTCGTCGGGGGCCATCGGGTTGTACGCGAGGTTCTGCTCGAGGATTTCCGGCTCGACCGCGTAGAACGCCTGCTGAATGCGCTCCTCCGAGGCGAACCCCGAGATGCGGAGGCTCGACGTCTCGAAGTCGCGCACGGCCGTGAAGAAGAGGCCGTCCTGCTGCACGCCCGAGTGTTCGCGAAAGCCGTCCGTCGTCTGCCAGGTTGGCCGCAGGGAGAGCCGCCATCCATTGCCAAATGTACCGGAGTTCCAGACGGCGCTCGCCTGCGCCGTCCCGAAGGAGCCGCCGCCGAGCGAGACCGCGAGGCCCTTCTCGCGCGTCGCGTCCAGGCTTTCGAGATTCACGGATCCCGCGAACGCCGCCGCGCCGAACGTCGACGTCCCGACGCCGCGCTGGACCTGCACGCTCGCGAGGTTGAGGGAGAGGTTGCCGAAGTCTGCCGTATAGACGGCGGAGTCCTCGGGCTCGTTCAGCGGCACGCCGTCGAACGTCATGTTCACGCGCGTCTGCGACAGGCCGCGCAGCGTGAAGTACGCGTAGCCCTGCCCCGATCCCGTCTCGGAGTACTGCGTGACGGACGGCGTGTCCTGGAGGAGGACGGGGAGCTCCTGCCCCCACGTCTTTTCCACGAGCGCCGGCCGTTCGAGGTCGGTCTTCGTGACGGGCGCCTCGTCCTCGCCGCGTATCGCCTGCACGACGACGTTCTCCGAGCGCACGGGCGTCGGCACGGGCGTGGGCGCCGGCGTCGCTGCCCCCTGGGCACGGGCGCGGCCCGCACAAACGAAGGCGAGAGCAAAAAGAGTCCGGGAAAACCTGGGCGCCATGGGGTTCCTTCTGCCTTTCCCTACGCCGGTTCAAACCGGATCAGGTTCCGGGGTGTGATCTCAGGCCCTCTCGGGCCACCCCCAGGCAGCGATCAATCTGCGCCGTTCTGGGCGCGGAGTCAACCCTCGGCTGGGGGTTCGGCCGCCGCTTCGAGGCGCACGAGGACGCGCGCGAGGTCTTCGTGCGCCCCGACGAGGACGAGCGTGTCTCCCGCGGCGAGACGAAAGTCCCCGGGCGGCGGTGCATGCGGGACGCCGTCGCGGAGGACGGCCGGGACCGCGACGTGCGCCGCGGCAAGGTCCAGCTCCGTGAGGAGCCGGCCGTCCGCCGGGGCGTCGGGCAGGACGAGGAAGAGCTCGCTCGTCCCCGCGGCGACGAGCGCGGCGAGGCGGCGCCCGCCCGCCGCCTTCGATTGCGGATCGCGCAGGCGGCGATACGCCTCGTCGCGGAGAAGGCGGATCTGCGTCGCGACGACGTTCCCCGGCACGTGCAGGAGCCTGAGGACGCGCGCGACGAGCTCGATCGATGTCTCGAACTCCTCCGGGATGACCTCGTCGGCCCCGAGGCGCCGCAGCGTCTCGACCTCCTTCACGTAGCGCGTGCGGACGAGGATCCGCACGGTGGGCGCGTGGGTCCGCGAGACCCTGACGACGCGCCGGCAGGCGTCCGGGTCGGGAATCGTCACGACGAGGCCGAGGGCGAGCGCGACGCCCGCCGCGGCCAGCCCCTCCGGGCCCGTCGCGTCGGCACGGAGCGCGTCCAGCCCTTCCCTCCGGGCCGCCGCGATGCGCTCGGGGTCGATGTCGACGAGGACGTACGGGATTCCCGTCTCCTGGAGGACGCGCGCGACGTTCGTGCCGTTCAGCCCGGCGCCCACGACGACGATGTGCCGCGCGCGCGGCTTTCCCTCCGCCTCGCCCGCGGCCTCCACGGCCTCCGGAAGGCGCACGGCGAGCGCGGGGCCGGCCGCGACGAGAAACGGCGCGAGGACGAGCG
>JBDTML010000141.1:0-3847 GCA_039934255.1 Acidobacteriota bacterium
CGGCTGGTTCACCAGGGCGTTCACGATGATCATGCCATCGGCGAAGTCGACGTAATCGCCGTCGCCGTCGCGGCGGCACTGCTGGGCGGCCCGCACCGCGGCTGGCTCGCCTTCGCGCATGTCCTCGGACGCGTCAATACGGCGATCTTCCTGTTCCTGACGTTCTTCCTCGTCCTCGCGCCGCTCGGCATCGTTCTGCGCCTGTTCGGGCGCGACGAGCTTAGGCGCCGCGGGCCCTCTCCCGAATCGATGTGGACGCCCTATCCGGAGAGAAATCGGGACCCTCGCCACTACGAGGCGATCTGGTAGTGGGAAAGAGTGACGTTCTCTCGCAGCTCTGGGCATTCCTGAAATACCGGAAGAAGTACTGGCTCATGCCCATCGTGTTCCTCCTCGTTCTCGTGGGTCTCCTCCTCGTCCTGGCCGAGAAGAGCGTGATCGCGCCCTTCATTTACACGCTGTTCTAGTGACGGCGATCCTCGGCCTGTCGGCCTGGTACCACGATTCGGCCGCGTGTCTTCTCGTCGACGGGAAGATCGTGGCCGCCGCGCAGGAAGAGCGGTTCACACGCAAGAAGCACGACGCGGAGTTTCCTGCCCGCGCCGCGCGCTACTGCCTCGAAGCCGGAGGCCTCTCCGCCGGACAGCTCGACCACGTGGCCTTCTACGACAAGCCCCTCCTGAAGTTCGAGCGCCTGTTCGAGACCTATCTCGAGTACGCGCCCCGCGGGTTCACGTCGTTCCGGAAAGCGATGCCCCTCTGGATCACGGACCGCCTCTGGATGTCCGAGCGCATCGGCAAGGAGCTGGGTTACGAGGGCCGGATCCTGTTCTCCGAGCATCACGAATCCCACGCGGCTTCGGCGTTCTATCCGTCGCCGTACGAGGAGGCCGCGGTTCTCACGATGGATGGCGTGGGGGAGTGGGCCACGTCGTCGCTCGGAATGGGCACGGGACACCGGCTCGACATGCTCTCGGAGCTCAAGTTTCCCCACTCCATCGGCCTTCTGTACTCGGCCTTCACGTATTTCTGCGGTTTCAAGGTCAACAGCGGCGAGTACAAGCTGATGGGCCTCGCCCCCTACGGTGAGCCGAAGTACGTAGACGTGATCCGGGAGAAGCTCGTTCACGTCTGCGCGGACGGCTCGATCCGCCTGAACATGGAGTACTTCGACTTCGCGTCGGGTCTCAGGATGACGGCCGACGGATTCGAGCGGGTCTTCGGGGGGCCTGCGCGCGAGGCCGAGTCGAAGCTCACGCAGCGCGAGATGGATCTCGCGCGCTCGATCCAGGACGTGACCGAGGAGATCGTCCTCAAGATGGCCCGCCACGCGAAGAAGACGACGGGCGCGAAGTACCTCTGCCTGGCGGGCGGCGTCGCCCTGAACTGCGTGGCGAACGGGAAGGTTCACGACGCGCGGATCTTCGACGATCTCTGGATCCAGCCCGCCGCGGGCGACGCGGGCGGCGCCGTCGGCGCGGCGCTCGCGGTCTGGCACCGGCACCTCGGGATGCCGCGCGCGAGCGCGGAAAAGAGAGGGACCTGGAGGCTCGGAAGAAGAGAAGAAGAGGAAGAGAAGATTTCTTCGAGTGGAAGAGGGGAGGGCGGCGGCGGCGCGCGACAGACGCTGCCCCCGTACGAAGACGGCATGTCGGGCGCGTTCCTGGGCCCCTCTTACTCATCAGAAGAAATCTCCTCCTGGCTCTCGTCGAAAGGCTACCCGCACCGGACCGTCTCGCCGGGAGCGCTCCCCGGCGCCGTTGCGGAACTTCTCGCGGCCGGGAAGGTCGTCGGGCTGTTGCAGGGCCGGATGGAGTTCGGGCCGCGCGCGCTGGGCGGGCGCAGCATCCTCGGCGATCCGCGCTCGAGCGCGATGCAGTCCGTCATGAACCTCAAGATCAAGTTCCGCGAGTCGTTCCGGCCCTTCGCGCCGTCCGTCCTGCGCGAAGACGTGGCGGACTGGTTCGAGCTGGACGTGGACTCGCCCTACATGCTGCTCTGCGCGGACGTCGCGAAGGGCCGCCGGCGCGAGATGACGGACGCCGAGAAGACCCTCTGGGGCATCGAGAAGCTCAACGTTCCGCGGTCGTCGATTCCGGCCGTCACTCACGTCGACTACTCGGCGCGGCTCCAGACGGTGCGCCGGGAGACGAACCCCGTGTACCACGCGATCCTCTCGGCATTCCGCGACCTCACGGGGTGTCCCGTCGTCGTGAACACGTCCTTCAACGTGCGGGGCGAGCCCATCGTCTGCGCGCCCGAGGACGCCTATCGCTGCTTCATGCGGACGGCGATGGACGCGCTCGTGCTCGAGAATCACGTCCTCGTGCGCGACGGCCAGCCCGCGTTCGCCGAGAGTGAGGATTGGAAGAAGACGTTCGCGCTCGACTGAAGGCCGCGGCGACCGTTCTCGTTTCGAGCGCGCTCGCGCTGGGGCTCGCCGAGGGCGCCCTGCGCCTTCGCGAGCGCGTCCGCGCCCCCGCGGCGAAGAGCGGCCCCGACTACGGCGACGCGGTGCGGGCGAATGGTCCGGGTCCCGGCGGGTTTCTGAAAGAGGGATTCGAGGGGCGTGTCGCGAACGGTCTCGGCGGCACCGCTTTCTGGCGGAACAACGCGCAGGGATTCCGGCGCTTGGAGGACACGCCGGACACGCCGGGGCCCGGCGTCGCGCGCGTCCTCTCGATGGGTGACTCGTTCACCGCCGGATATCGCGTCGACCAGGAGGAGACGTTCTCCCGCCTCCTCGAGAAGGACCTCGCCTCGCGCGGGCCCGCGGAGGTGCTGATCGCTGAGATCGAAGAACCGGTGACGGGGCTCTTCTGGCTCGATCGTTCGGGAGCGCGTTTTCACCCCTCCGTCGTACTCCTCGGCCTGACGCTCGGGAACGACGTCGCGCAGGCGGGTCTCGCGCTCGATCCGCCCGGCGCGTACCGCCTCGAGGCTCCGGCCTTTCGCATCAGGCGGGAGGCGGACGGGGTCGCGCTCGAGAAGCGCGACGAGATCCACGCCACGATTCCCGAAGCGTGCCTTGCCGGCGCGCCCGTGGACATCCCGGTGAGGCGGCCTCTCCGCCTCCTCGATCTCGCGCTCGGAATGCCCGCGCAGCCGATCGGAAGCTCCCGCGGCCCCGGCCTGTCGCGCTTCATCCTCGACGGGGTCAACGGTCTCGGGTTCTGTCTCGTCCCGCCACCGCCCCTCGCGGAAGTTTTTTTCGAGCGGCTCTCCCGGACGCTGCTCGGCTACCGCGCTCTCGCGAACGAACGTGGCTTCGCGTTCGCCGTCGTCCTGTTTCCGCAGCGTTACGCCGTTCAGGAGGAGGACTGGAACGCGACGGTCGCCGCGTACGGACTCCGCCGCTCGTGCTTCGACCCGGGCGCTCCGGCGCGGCGCCTGAGCGCATTCTGCGCTCAGGCGGGCATCACCTGCCTCGATCCGGCGTCTAACCTCTCGGAGGCGCACCGCCGGTCGGGGAAGAGCCAGTACCTTCCCGGCGGCGACATGCACTGGAACGCCGACGGGCACCGTGCGGTCTTCGAGGGGGTGCGCGAAGAGGTCCGCGCCCTCGTCTACGGGAAGATTCCCAGCTCCAGGTAGCTGACCGCGATCTTGTCGATGGCGGAAATGAAAGCGGCCGTCCGGAGGTCCGTTTTCGGGTGCTTCCGCTGCGCGTCGCGGATCTGGTGCCAGGCGACGGACATCGTCTCCTCGAGCCCCGAGTTGACGAGGTCTTCCTCTTCGGCTCCGTGGATGAGCAGCTTCCGCTCGTTTTCCCCCAGTGCCTTCCCGGTCGCCCCCTCGATCGTCTTCACCATCCGGGCCGCGCTCATCTCTTCGAAGCGCTTCTCCA
>JBDTML010000142.1:0-3835 GCA_039934255.1 Acidobacteriota bacterium
CGAGCTGCTGCGTGAGGGTGGACGTGCCGCGCACGGCCGAACCGCGCGTCGCGCCCTGGAGCACGGCGCCCACGAGGCGGCGGAACGAGATGCCGCCGTGCGAAAAGAAATCGCGGTCCTCGGTCGTCAGGATCGCGTCGAGCACGACCGGGGGAATCTGGTCGATCGTGACGAGGGTGCGGTCCTGCATCTTCTCGTCGTAAACCGAACCGACGATCTCGGGCTCGAACACGACGTAAGGCAGGGGCGCTCCGTCGTCGGTGCGCTTGAGCGCCGCCACCCGGCGGCCCGAGAACTCGATCTGGGCTTCCACGCCGGGCGACCGCCCCCACGCGGTCTCGCGGGGGTTCACGTTGACGAGGATCCGGCCTTTCACGAGCGCGTACTGACCCGCGGCGAGAGGCGGCTTCGGCACCTCGGCGTAACGGAGGCGCCCCAGGCGCCGCACGATGTCATCGGCCGAAAGCGTGTCCCCGGCGCGCACCGCCCACACGTCGGAATAGAGCCGCGTCGGCAGAGACCAGCGCCGCCCGTCCATCGTGCGTGAGACGACGCCTGAGAAGTAGACGACGACGACGATCGCCGCGACGAGGAACAGGGCTCCTGTCGCCCCGACGAAGAAGAGCACCGGACGCGGGACGCGGCGAAGGCGGTCCCATGCGGCACGCGCGAGACGAAGGAGGCCGTCCCGGCCCGCGCGGGCGGCGGAGAGGGCGCGGTCCCGGGCGGCCCGAAGAGAGCTCGAAACGTTCACGCC
Organism: Acidobacteriota bacterium; assembly: GCA_039934255.1. Taxonomy (GTDB): domain Bacteria; phylum Acidobacteriota; class Thermoanaerobaculia; order UBA5066; family UBA5066; genus Fen-183. The sequence goes on from JBDTML010000142.1 coordinate 758, forward strand.
CGGAGTCTAGCGAAGCGCCCGCGCGATGCTACGATTCCCCAAACCTCGCATGATGCCTTCTCTCGACCGGCTCCTCGAAGAGCTCGATGCGTGGCGGGAACGCATCCCCCTGCACGAGTTGGAACGCGCGCTCGGGACGCTCACGATCACGCTCGAGGACGTCCGGCCGTTCGTCGTGTTCGGAGACGAAAGCTACCGGCGCAACCTCATGCACGCGGGGCCGGCCTACCAGGCGCTCGTCCTCTGCTGGCGGAACGGCCAGCGGAGCCCGATCCACGATCATCGGGGCTCGAGCTGCGGCGTGCGCGTGCTCTCGGGCACGGCGCTCGAGACGGTCTTTGCGCGCGCCCACAATCGCATGATTTACGCGGTGCGCTCTCGCGCGATGGTGCCGGGAACCGTTTGCGCCACGCAGGACGACGACATCCACCAGGTCTCGAACCTCGCGGAGGACGGCGGCGATCTCGTCACGCTCCACCTCTACTCGCCTCCCCTCCTCTCGATGGGCACGTACACGCTCGCGGGAAACGAAGTGAAGACCTTCCAGGACCCCGTGTTCGACAACGCGCTCCTGGACGGCGGGGGGATCTGACCCCCGTGTCCGAAGACGCCTCGGTGGCCACTCTCGTATTGAGGCGAGACCCGAGCGGAACACGCTGGGAGAAAGACTCCCTCGTCGCCGAGGAGCCGCTCGAGATCCGGCTTGGGGAAGGCGAGGCCGACCCGGAGCGTTTCGTCGTGACGATGCGGACACCGGGCGACGACGACGACCTCGTGGTCGGGCTTCTCTTCGGCGAAGGCATCATCGAGAACGTCGACGAAGTCCTGGCCCTCGCGCCGCCCGCCGATCGCCGCATTGCGCCCGAGCTCGCGAAGAATGTCAGGGTCGTCATCCTCGCGCCCCGCGCCGACCGACCGCGCGCGCGCCGCGCGACCGTGATGGGCTCGGCCTGCGGCGTCTGCGGCCGGACGTCGGTAGAAGATATCGCGTCCCTTGCGGCCGCAGCGCGCCGGGGGGCGGGCGAATCGAAACCTGGCGCCGAGCCTGACGTATCGATCTCCGCTGGCCTCCTCACGTCGCTGCCCGGCACGCTGCGCGCCCGGCAGTCGGTGTTTTCCGCGACGGGCGGCCTTCACGCGGCCGGGCTCTTCGAGGCGGACGGGTCTCTCGTTCTCGCGCGCGAGGACGTCGGACGGCACAACGCGACGGACAAAGTCGTCGGCGCCGTCCTGAGGGTCCGCCGGCCCTGCCCGCCCGTTCTTCTCGTCTCGGGCCGGCTCGGCTTCGAAATCGCCCAAAAGGCCGCGCTGGCCGGTGTGCGCATCGTGGCCGCCGTCTCGGCGCCGACGAGCCTCGCGGTGGAGCTCGCCGAGGAGACGGGCCTCACGCTCGTCGGCTTCCTGCGGGACGAGCGCTTCAACGTCTACACCCACCCCGAGCGGGTCACACGATAGCGCGGGCCGGCGCGTGCGTTCGCGTCTATACTGAACGGGACCATCCTCGGAATACGGGCGGGAAATGATCGCAACGGCGTTGGTTCTCTCGGGCGTTCTGTTACAGGTCCAGGACCTGCGCCAGAAGAGCGCTCCGTGCCCCTACGTTCTCGTGACGAGCGCCGGAGAGCGTCTCGGCACGCTGGATCTCCCCAGACGCGGAGGCAAGAACATCAAGCTCCGCTTTTGTCCGAACGGCGTTCTCGTGATGTATGGCGCCTCGGAGGTCGATTGGGAAGCGACGGAGAAGGCTAACGCCGCGCCGCCTCCCGCTCCTACGCCGGCCCTCGCGCCGACTCCTACGCCGCAGGTTCTGTCGGGCATCGCGAATAAGATGCAGATTCGTGACGCCGACGGCCTCGTGAAGATGAACGAGGGCAGCGGAAAGCTCAAGACGGCGAGTGGAAGGGAAATCGCTTTCGACGGACGTAGATTCTTCGGTAAGGATTCCGTCGCGGAGCATCTCGAGCTTGGAACGTTCCTCGCGGACACGAGCACGTGTCCCGGGAGCCGCGCCGTCACGTACGGCGTCGTGAAGAACATCTCCCGCGCGAAGCTTCGCGACCTCAAGGCGTACGTCGTCATCGGCAGCATGCGGACGGGCCAGAACAACGGCCAGATCCAGACGATGGATCCGTCCAACCTGATGCCCGGCGAGGAGGCGAAGATCTTCCTCTATCTCTCCTGCGACTTCGCGACAGGAGGCGGGTACCGCAGCGAAATCGTGGTGTTCATCCCCGACATTTCCGGGCGAACCGAGGCGATCGAGAAACCTTCGGGCACGCTTCCGTTCGACGCCGGGCCGGCGCCGGGCGCTGCATCGTCACCGACCGCTCCAGCCGTGCGAACGGCCACGCCCCGCTGAGCCGTGACGCAACCCGTCTTTCCCCTGACCCTGACGTGGACCGAGCCCACGAGCGGAACGGCGCGCCGCGTTCTCGTCGATCACGCGATCAGGTTCGGCGCGGATTCCCGGCAAAACGACGTCTGCCTGCCGTTCGAAGGAGTGCAGACCCTGCACGCCGAGATCGTTTCCGACGTCTCGGGCCGGTGGGAGCTCGTCGCGCTCGGAGGTCACTCGATTCTCGTCAATCAGGCGTACGTGTCCCGGGCGCCTCTCGACGCGGGCGATGCCTTTTCCATCGGCCCCGTCGACTTCGCGGTGACCCTCCCGGCACTAACGGGCTCCCACCGGATCGCCGACATCACCGCGGGCGGGCCTCCGGACCGCTCGACCAGCGGCCGGCTCACGGGACGGCCTTCTCCGGCCGTGACTGTGCCCAACTCCGATGCACGCCCGACGCGACTCCTTGTCATTGGAGGCTTGGCGCTCGCGCTCGCCGCGTTCGGTGGCTGGTCCTTGGCACGCATCGGCCGGCAGGCGCCCGCCGCGGCCGCGAAGCCCACCGCGTCGCCGGTCGCCCCGACACCGATCGCCGAGATTGCTCCGACGCCTCCGCTGGCCCTCGTGGCGGTTGCGCCGCCCGCCGTACAACCCTCGCCAGGGGGGACCGAGCCATTCACGGCCGTGAAGAAGGCCGTCGTCACCGTCATTGCCCGGTTGTCGTTCGAGAAGGGATTCTC
>JBDTML010000143.1:0-17641 GCA_039934255.1 Acidobacteriota bacterium
GGGCTTCGCGCGGCGCCGCGCGGCCGCCCCGCTCGTGTGCGCCTCGATCGAAGCGCTGCCGTTTCGCGCGGGGACCTTCGCGGCGGCGCTCTCGCGGGACGTCTTCTACATGGTGCCGGACGACGGGAGAGCCGCGCGCGAGATCGCGCGTGTTCTCGCGCCCCGGGGTTCACTCGCGCTGTCGGTTCCGGCATTCGACGCGCTCGCGGGGACGCACGACGTCGCCGTCGGCGCCTTGCGCCGCTACACCGAAAAGAGCCTGAAAAATTTGCTTCGGAATGCGGGGCTCGCCGTGGCCCGCACGAGCTACGCGAACTTCTTTCTGTCAGGTCCTATTTGGATTCTTAGAAAGGTGACAGGAGCGAAGGCGCGCGGCCGCGCTCGCGAGGAGGCCTCGTCCGACTTTGGCCTGGCCCCCAAACCACTCGAAGAAATCTTCTTCTTTATCCTCTCTCTTGAGGCCAAGCTGATCGCCGCACACGCGCGCCTGCCGTTCGGGGTGACGGCGTTGGCCCTCGCCGAAAAGCCCGCTCAGGGCACGAGCGTCGCCGCGAAGTAGCTGCCGTCGTTCGTCCGGTTGTCGACGAGCGTCGCCCAGGCCGTCGCCGAGCCGCCGTCGACGACGTCCACGAGCATCGACGCCTGCCCGAGCTGCGGCGTCTGCATTTCGGCGAAGACGTCGTTCCACTGGACGGCTTCGTTGGGAGACAGCGTGAGAGCGCGGACGGCGACGATGGTGCCCGACGCCGAGACGAGAGAGACGCGCAGATGCGTCACGAGGCCACCCGTCTCCACGAAGCCGACATTGGTGCGCTCCCGCGGGGAGCCGGCAAGAAACGTGAGTGCGAGCGTTCGCCCCGGCAAGGCGTCGGATGTGCCGGGCGCGGGATCGATCGCGACGCCGTAGCTCCGCGTGCCGTCGAGCGTGTACGTTCGGCTTTGCGCGAAGAGGGCGGCGCCGTCGAGCGCGGTGAGGCGCAGCGCGCCGGAGGTGTCGGCCGAGGGCGCGAAGAGCTGGCCGAGCGCGTCGTCGAGGAAACGCGTTTCGCCGCCGGCCAGCGTCACGAGGACGGGAGAGAAGGCGCCGCCCGACGTCGGGGTGAAGGCGACCTTGACGCGCGCCGGCGAGGCTCCCGCGTTCGCGAGCTTGAGGTCGGTAACCCACCGCGCGCCGAGCTGGCCGTCGGACCGTGCCACCGCCGGGAGCAGGAGATCCGCGCGCGCGACGGCGGCCCCCGAGAATGCGCCGTCGTTGGAGGAGTCGTCGACGGGCGTCGCGAAGGCCGCGACGCGCCCGCTCCCCGAGAGGACGCGGACCTCGAAGCGATCCGAGGCGGCCGGCAGGATGCCGGCGGCCGTGTAAATGTCGTTGACCTGCAGGAGACCGCCCGCCGGCACCTTTTCCGGCAGAACGGCGCGAACGGCACCGTGCGCATCCTTGACGACGATCTCGGCGGAGGCCTCGTTCCCGGTCACCTCGGTGAGCCCGATGTTGACGCGAAAGCCCGTGTTCCCGAAGACGGGAATGAGCGTGAGGGTCGTGCCGGCGCCCCCCGCCGCGGAAGGTGCCGACGCGGGGATCGAAAGACCGAAGGCGCCGCCCCGAACGGCCGTCGTCGCCGTGTGGGATGCGGCGACGACGGAGCCGCTCGCAGAGAGGAACAGCGGCCCGTAGCCCTCCGTGCGAAACGCGTTGCCGAGCACGTCGTCGAGCGCCCGCGTGTAGAGCGGCGGCAGCGTGAGCGAGACGGTGCGCGCCGGTCCGCCCGAGGCGGGCTGGAACCGGAGCGCCACCGGACGGAAATTCACGGGGTCGGTGTTGAAGAGCCGGACGTCGGTCGTGAACGCGGCGCCGAGCTTTCCCATCAGACGGGCAGACGTGGGGATCAATGAGGTGGCCACCGGAAAGGGGACGTCCAGGGGTGTGGCCTCGGGCTCGATGAGGATTGCCCATGAGACGACCCGACCGGCGCCGCCCCCGGTCGTGCCGTCGACCACCCGGAGCCGCCAGGAGCCGGCGGCCGGCCTGCCCGCGAAATTCGAGAGCGGCGCGAGAGGATTGAAAGTGCGCCCGAAGACCTCCCGCAGCGCGTCGCCGGGACGGCCGCCGTGATTCATGAGGAGGACGTTCGTGCCGTCCGGGCCCGTCAGCGAAACGACGAGCTGCGTCGGATCGGGATGGTCGATCGAAAGCGCGACGGTCACCGTGGAGACGCGGCCGAGGAGGGCGGAAACGACGGCCTCGCAGACGAGCGGCTCGCCGGTTCCGTCCGGAATCGCGGCGCCGCCGCAGGAGCCGACGGGCGTCGTGGCGTCGAGGGCGGCGGAGAGATCGAGGCGCGGCGTGTAACGCCCCGTCCGACTGTCGAGGACGGGGACGCCTGTGGCGCGCAGGAGGTCGAAGGCGAGAGCGGGATCGGCGAGCGGCCGGGCCTGCCGCGCGAGGAGAACGGCGCCCGTGGCCGCGGGCGCGGCGGCCGACGAGCCGGAGAATATCGCGGTGCGTCCGCCGCCCGCCGCGGTCGTCGTCCACCCGACGCCGGGCGCGAGGATCGAAAGGCCGGTGCCCGACGTGCTCGCACAGGGGACGACATCGGGCCCGGTCAGGGCGTCCTCGCAGGAAGCGGGCGCGCCCCAGGACACCGATCCGGAAGAGGCCGAGTACACCATTCCCACCGCGGCGACGTTCGAGAAGCATGCGGGCCACGGCAGGCCCGACGTTTGGCCGTCGTTCCCGGCGGCCGCTACGACCGCGAGTCCCGCGGCGCGCGCGGCCGCGAACGTGGCCGCCCCGGCGGGGTCCTCCGTGTCGCAGAACGCACGGTGCGAGGTGTCGTCGGCGAGGCTGAGGTTGATCGCCTCGACGTTCCACGCGTCACGGTTCGAAATCGCCCAGTCCACGGACGCGAGTACGTCGGACGCGTGCGCGCTGCGGCAGCCGTCGCGAAGGCTGAACACTTTCAGCACCACAAGAGCGGCGTCCGGCGCGATTCCCTGCGGCCCCGCGATGACGCCCGCCACCTCGGTGCCATGACCGCTGCAGTCCGCGAGGTTCCCGTCGTTGTCGGCGAAGTTCCAGCCTGGCCAGGCCGAGCCCGTATCGGGTTTGAGGTCGGGATGCGCCACGTCGATGCCGCTGTCCACGATGGCCACGCTTCGACCGCGCCCGGTGGCGCCGAGGCCGAGCAGCCGGTCAACGCCGATCTGCGCCGTTCCGATCTGACCCGCGGGGCGTACGAAACGGTCGAAACCGACGTGAACGACGTCCTGCCGAAGCGCGAGCGCGGCGATCTCGGCCGGGGTCGCCCAGCCCGCGACGACGGGTACGTTCGCGAGACGGCGCGAGACGGGAAAGCCCGGTGTCACTCCGGCCTTCCGAAGGGAGACCACGACCGGAACCCGCATCTCCCCGGCCCTCACGTGCTCCGCGATCTCCTTCGACACGACAGCGGCCCGCGCGGAAGCGGGCGCGAGCGCGAGCGCGGTAGCCACCGCGGAGACGAGGAGCGAATTGACGTGCATGGAAGGGACACCGGCCCGGACGAATGATGAGCAAGTGGCGTGCCGGGAGTGACGCGAGCCGGTAAGATCTCACCGTGCCGGCCTTCCCACAACCCCTCGCCGTCGACGGCGGCGTGGCCGTCTTCGCCGACGCGCATCTCGGTCAGGTGGAAGAGGATGCCGAGGATTTCCTTGTCGCGCTCGAAGGGGTCCGGAGGCGCGGTTTCGGCACGGCGGTCCTCCTCGGGGACATCTTTCATTACTTCATCGGCGACCCGAAGCTGGAGACACCACTCCTCGTGCGGACGTTACGGGGTTTGAAAGAGGTTTCTTCGCGCGGTCTTTCGCTGCGGTACGTGGAGGGGAACCGCGATTTTTTCGTCGCCGGCTCGCCCTACGCGGCACCATTTACATCCTGGGCGCTGACGGACGGTCTGAGAGTGGGGACGACGCGGTACGCGTTCGTCCACGGAGATCGCGTGAACACCGCCGACCTGCCGTACCGATTCTGGCGCCGGATATCGAAGAACCCCGTTGCCCACGGCGTCCTGAAGCTGATCCCCGAGGCTCTCGCGCGCGCGATCGTGTCACGCACGGAGGCGCGCCTCTACCGCTCGAACTTTCGGCACAAGAAAACTCTCCCGGAGGCCGCCCTGCTCAAGGAAGGCCGAGTCGCGCGCGCCGCGGGATACGACGCGCTCCTGGTCGGCCACTTCCACGTCGGAAAGACCTTCGCCGACGCCGATTCCGTGACGCACGTTCTTCCCGCCTGGCTCGAGGAGCGGAAGCACGCCGAAATTGCCCCGGACGGGACGCTGTCGATCGTTCAGGAAGACTCCGTCGAAAGGGCGAAGCGCCGGGGATTCGGAGCGCTCGAGGAGTGAACGGTTCGCGGCCCCTGCGGCGCGGCCGACTCTCCGGAGACCTCCTCGTCCCCGGCAGCAAGAGCATCACGAATCGCGCGCTCGTGGCGGCGGCGTGCGCGGACGGCGAGAGCGTCCTGTTAAATCCTCTCGAGGCTTCGGACACCCGTGTGCTGGCCTCGGTTCTCGAATTGCTCGGAACGAAGATTTTCTTCGAAACGGGAAGTTGGCGGGTGCGCGGACCGCTTCGTTCCCGGGGCGACTCGGCGCCGGAGCTCGTGATCGACGTCGGCGATGCGGGAACCCCCGCGCGCTTCCTCTCGGCGCTCCTGTCGGCGATTCCGGGTCGCTACGTCCTGGACGGCACGCCTCGTCTGCGCGAACGACCCATGGGCCCGCTTTTCGAAGCAATCCGAAATCTGGGCGGAGATTTGACGTGTCTCGCGCGCGAAGGGTTCCTGCCCGCCAGGATCAGGGGCGGCGCGCTCGGCGGCGGGCGCGTCCGGATTCGCGGGGACGTTTCCTCGCAGTTTCTCTCGGCGCTCATGCTCGTCTCGCCTCTCGTGCCGGGAGGCATCGAGCTCGACGTCGACGGACCTCTCGCGTCCGCTTCCTACCTCGCCCTGACGCGCCGCGTCCTGGAGGGATTCGGAGCGTCCGCCGGCGGCGGCTATCGTCCCGCGCGCTACCGCGTGCCGGGCGACGACTCGGCCGCGTGCTTTCCGATCGCGGGCGCGCTGGTGTCCGGCGGTCGCGTCACGCTGCGCGGCCTCGCGCGCGAATCCGAGCAGCCCGACGCGGCCTTTCGCTCCTGGGGGACGTCCGCAGGCGGCACGCTCGTCTGGGAGTCCTCAGGAGAAGGCGACGATGTACTCACGGTTTCGGGGGCTCTCCTCGGTGCGCAGGCGCTTCTTCCGGTCATCGTCGACGTCGACGCGGCCCCCGATGCCGCGCTCCCTCTCGCGGCACTCGTCGCCTTCACGGGCGGGACGTCCCGGCTCACGGGCGCCCTTCGTCTGCGAGAGAAGGAATCCGATCGCCTCGCGGCGGCCCTCGATCTCCTGGCCCGTGCCGGAGCCTTGGCCCGCGAGGAGCAGGACGCGAGCGGCCCCGTTCTCGTCATCGACGGCCGAATGGGATCGCCGCGGGCCGCGGAGTTCGCGGCACACGGCGATCACCGCGTCGCCATGTCGGCCGCCGTTCTCGCGCTCTCCCTGCCCGAGGGCTCGACGCTCGACCATCCGGAATCGGTGGCAAAGTCGTGGCCGGGATTCTGGGGTGCGTGGGACGCGCTGCTCGAGGAGGGTCGCGGATCAGCTGAGCGCGAGGAAGCTCACCGTCGCGAATCCGCGCTCGGCGAGCGCCGCCGCGACCGCGCCTGACTCGAGCGCCTCGGCCTCGCCGCGCCAGTCGTAGCCCCAGTGGTAGCGCTCGCGCGTGACGTCGTCCTCGTCGCCCGTGTGAAGCGCCACCTCGTAGTCGCCCTCAGGCAGGTTCGCGACGGCGCACGCGAAGCGCGCGGCCGTCATGTGTCCCGCTTCCGCCAGCCCGAGGACGCGGGGAGGCTCGGGAAGGCCCGCCGCGTCGAGGAGTCTCCGCCCGCGTCCCCCGAGAAGCGCGAGAAGGCGCGCGCGGAGCCGGGAGAAAGGCGGCGCATCCGGTCGGTCGGGCGGGTCGTCGGGCCGGGGGGCGCGCACGAAGGGCACGTGGAATTGCCGCGCGAGCGCCACGGCGACGGGGAAGAGAAGCGGATGCAGATGCAGGTTCTGGTGGGAGTCGAGGTGCGTGACCCGGAGGCCGGCGCTCTCCGCCCGCGTGATCTGCGCCTCCCACTCGCGCTCCACCTCGGCGCGCCTGATCCGGCCGGCCGCAAGGGCCAGGAGAACACCGGGCCAATGCGCGCGGAAAGAGTCGCCGGTGAGGAGCGAGGGGACGGTTCGAGTCGGGGAGACGGGGCGCTCGCCCCCCGTGATGCAGAGGTGAACGCCTGCGTCGTAAACCCCCGCCTCGCGGAGGCCCACGGCGGCAGCGTCGAAGGAGGTGCCGTTCACCAAAAGGCTCACGTCCGTGAGGAAGCCTCCCGCCCGAAGCGTGGCGATGCGTCTCGTGTGCGCGGGAGCGAGGCCGAAGTCGTCGGCATTGAGGACGACGCGCGTCAAGGCGTTTCGCGCCGGCGCCGCTCGGCGCGAATCTCCGGCGCGAAGCGCGCCATTTCGCGCAGGATCGTGAGGACGGTCCGCGGCGAGGAGAGGGTCGAGAGACCGCGTGTCCGCGGGAAGTAGTCGATGCCGAGTTGCTGAATCACGGCGCCGCGCGCGGCGCACCGCGCCAGGAGCTCGGCGTCGAAGAAGGAACCTTCGCTCCGCAGCGTCATTCCCGACAGGAGGCTCCGCCGGATGAGCTTGCAGGAGAAATTGACGTCCCGGAGGACGATCCCGAAAAGGGTGTGCACGAGCCCGTTGTAGGCGAACGAGTAGAGGGAGCGCAGGAGGCCTTCTCCGGTCCGGTCCAGCCGGTATGCCGAGATGAGATCCGCGCCGGTGATTTCGGCGGCCCGAAACAGGCGATCGGTCTCGGCGAGATCCCACGGGAGATCGCAGTCGCTGTAGAGAATCCACTCGTTCCGCGCCGCGGCGAAGCCCTCGCGCAGCGTGCCTCCGAGCCCGTGGTTCGACGGCTGCGCGATCACGCGGATCCGCGGCTCCTTCTCGGCGCGCAACAGGGCGAGCGCGAGGGTCGTGTCCCGAGAGGCGTCGTCCACGAGGACGATCTCCCACGTGTCGACGTGCTCCTCGAGTGCCGGAATCGCGACGTCGAGGAGCCGGCCGACGCTCTTCTCCTCGTTGAACATCGGCACGACGAGAGACACCGACCGGGCCGGGCGCAGGGCGCCCGCTGCGGTCTGGCCGGGGTCCGTCGGTGTCACGGCTCGAAGCATACCCGGCCCGTCACGAGACGAAGTGCCAGTTCACGAAGAAGGCGGCGCGGATCAGGAGCAACGCCGTCGACGCCGCGAGGACCGCGACGCGGAGAATTGGGCGGCGCTCGAGCAGCTCGAAGAGGAGGATGATTCCCGGATAGATCGTCAGGGTGTAGCGCGGCACGCCGTTCGTCGTTCCGGTGAGAAACGCGAGGCCGAGAACGCCCGCCGTCCACACTGCGTCGGAGAACCGGCGCCTCCTCACCTGCAGGACGGCGAGGACCGCGAAGAGCGTGTAGTGCGCGAGGGGCGCGATCGCCCCCGGATGCTCGAAAAGCGTGCCGCTCGAAAAGAGCCTGACTTGTTCGTGAAGGAAGCCTTCGGCCCCGCGGAGGGGATTCGTCGAGCGATGAGCCCAGGCTCCCATGGCGCGGAAGAACAAACCGGGCTCTCCTTTCAGCCATCCGATGCCGAGCACGTACGTGAGGACGCCGGCGAGTGGCGCGACGGCGAGGGCGAAACACGCCAGGAGCCGCTTTCGCGAACGGAAGCCGGGCGCGACGAGCCCATACGCGAGAGCGAGCGCCGGGCCTACGGCGACGGCCGGGGCGCGGGTCAGACCGAGGAGGACGCCGACGCCGACCGCCGCGAGCGGGTGGTCTGTGCGGACGAAACGGAACGCGAGCAGGACCAGCAGGAAGAACAGCGATTCGGTGTACGCCGCCGCGAAAAAGAACGCCATGGGATAGAGGAGAAGGAAGGGGAGAGGGCCGCGCGCGCGTTCGGGCCCGAGACGGAACCGACATTCCTCCCCGAAGAGGGGGAGCGCGAAGATGAACGCGGCCCACGAGATGGCCGTGAGAGCCCAGAGCGGAGGAAGTCCGCTGAGGAGCATGAGTCCGCGGGCGAGCATCGGGTAGAGCGGGAAGAACGCGTGCGAGGATTCTTTCAGCGGTGGCGGAGGCGGGCCGTAGCCGTCGCGGGTGATGCTGTGGTACCAGCCCGAGTCGTGTTTGGCGAAATAGGGATTCATTCCCGGGCCCCACGGTGAGGGCTGCGCGAGGGGCAGAACGTGGATTGCAAATGCGGCCCAGAGATGAATCGCGACGAGCCACGCGATCGCCAGAGCGGCGCGGCGGCGATCCTCGCCGGCTCGAAATGGCCACGGATAGGGCGCGGAGGAAGAGTCGAAGCTCGTGGCTGTAGTCTACGGGCGCCCATGGAACGGCACGTCGAAACGGCCGCGGGAGCCTCGTTGACTCTGGGAAGCGGGGAAGCGGCCGCGCTCCGCGAGGCCGCTGGACCGCTCACACTGCCGGAACGCGCTCACCTCGATCTCCGGTTTCGGAGCGCGCCGTGGAAGCGCGTTGTCGAGGCCCTGGAGCCGGGCGGCCGCCTCGTGGATTTCGGCTGCGGCCCTGGCCTCCTCGCGCATCTTCTATTCCGCGCGGGTTTCGCGGGAACGTACCTCGGCATTGACCCCGACTCCCGCAAGGTGGAACGCGCGCGCCGCTGGCTCCCGGAGTCGCCGGCCCGTCTTTTCAGCGCGGGCACGGTCGATGCCGCGACGCTGGGCGCGTTCTCGCAGGCGACGCTCATCGACGTGCTCTACCTCGTGCCCCCGCCGGAGAGACCCGATTTCCTCGCGCGTGCCGCGCGCGCCCTGACGCCGGGCGGGCTCTTCGTAGCCCTCACGAGCGGGGGAGGCCCGCGCTGGAAGCGGCGGCTGGACACGGCGCAGGAACGGCTCGCCGTCGGCCTCGGCATCACGCAGGGCGGAGGCGTCGTCACCTGCGACGGCGCTGAGGTCGCCGGGCTCCTCACGACGGCCGGTCTCAGGGGCGCCGCCGTCGTGGACGTGGGCCACGGTTTTCTGCACGGTTTCGAGCTCGTTTCGGCCCGCCGCCCGCTGACTTGACGGCGGGCCCGTTTTTCGAAATCGTTCGGCCCGAGACACCGGGTAGGGACCCGCTCGGCGGGAGGACGGAAGATGCCTTCGAAGGCGCTTCGGCAGTGGACGATTCCGCGCCGCGATCTCGCGGCCGGCGGGTCGGCTCTCCTGCGGCTCTCCCACCCGCTTCTCCCGGCGTTCGTCTCGGCGCGCCCGGGCCCACACGGCCTCGTCCTCGGCCTCGAAGGCGCGCGTCCCGTGCCTCTCGGCCGGCTGGACGCGCGCGCCCGCCGCGCGTACCTCGTGAGGCTCGGTTCGCTCGCGGGATTCCTGTCGGTCCACGGCCTCGGCGTCGCCGCGGAAGACATCCTTCTTCTCGGCGCCCGCGACGGTGACCTGGACCGCCCGGCTCTTGGCGCGCCCCCTGTGGCCGCTTGGCGCGCGGTACCTCCCGCGCTCGCCGTCGCGGCGGCGGCCCTCCGCCTTGCCGGGCGGGAGGTGCGAGGCGGCGATGCGGACGAGTTGCGCCATTCAATCGAAGACGCCCTCGATCGTGCCCTGCCGCGCGACGTCATGGAGGACGTTCTCTCCGCTCTTCGAGCGGCGGACGCGCACGCACGGCCCGAGGCTCTCGTCTGCGAGCTTGCGCGGCGGGGCGACGTGGGGCGCGCGTTGTCCCGCGATCTGCTCGGTCTGGCGCTTCCGACGGTATCCGCCGCGCGCACCGACTCCGCCCGGCCTGCGGTGGCGGTCGGAGCCGCCGCGCTCTGGCTCGTGCGCGGTGCCGCGCGCCGGGAGGAGCCGCCCGCTTTCGTGGAGTGCTCATCTCTCTCGGCCCTCGAGGAAGGTGGCGCGCTCAGGCGGCTCGCCGGTGCCCTCACCGATGATCCGCGCGCGGAGTTCATCGACGCGCTTGCGAACAGGGCGCGGGCTCCGCGAGCGCCAGACGGTCCTCCCGTCGCGCTCGTCGCGATCTCCCTCGACAGGTGGGACGGGCGGTCGCGCCGCGCATTCGAGGAAGAGCTACCAGCCCTCGGGTTCCGGCTCTTCGCCACGCGTGTCGCAAGCCTCCGGCCCTGGGAGGAAGCGCCGCTCATCGAATTCCGGATGAGCCGCGGCGATGCGGCCTCGCTCCTGTGGCTGCCGTTCGGGTCCGTTCACGACGCCGTCGCCGGTTGGCGAGAGGCTGAGGACGCCGCGGGGCCGACGGATTCGGGCCGCTTCCCCGACGTCGCGCAGCGGCTCGCGGCGCGGTTCGATCCCGCGGAGGGACGCCTCGGCGCTGCGCGCGGGCGGGAGGCTGTTTCGTTCCGTCCGGATCCCGTGCTCCAGGCGGCCGCTCTGCTCGCCAGCGGCTTTGGGGCCGCGGAAGCCGCAGCGGCCGCGGACGTTTCGCTCGGGAACGCGGAAGAGGCTCTCCAGGCGGCCGCGGCAGCGGGAGTGCTCGTGCCGCTGCACAAGAACGCGTACGCGTTTCGGGACGACGAAGAGCGGGGGAGAACCGCCGCGCGCGTGCCCGCCTCGGCTCGCCGGGACGCCGTTGCCCGTCTCGAGGACGCGCGCATTTCGGACGTCACGGCGTCTCGACTCGCGGTCGCCGCGCTCTCGCGCGCGAATGCCGACGACCTCGCGGCGGCCCGCCGGTTTCTCGACGCGGCCGTCGCGGAGGGGGACTTTCCCCTTGCCGCGGAGCTTCTCTCGCGTGCGCCTCGCACCGAGCCCGATCTCGGGCGGCCTCTCCTCGCCGTGCGTGTTCTGCAAAGGGAGGGCCGCCCGGAGGGTGCGCGCGCGGTCGCGGGAAGGATGACCGCAGACGCGATCTCCAGGGTCACGCTCGACGAGCGGCTCGCGACAGCCCGCGCTCTCGTCCGCCTGCGTGACGAAGGGCGCGCCCTCACCCTCTGCCCGGGAGGCGCGCCCGAGGAGGATGTCGCACGCGCCTGGATCCTCGTGGAATTTCGCCGGGATGGCGAGGCCCGGCGCGTGCTCGAGCGCGCCGGGGCGGGCCTCCGGGATGCCCCCGTCGCTTTCCGCCTTCTGGCGAAGCTTCTGAGCGCCGAGCTTCACGAACGCGCGCACGACTACGAGGCCGCGGGTTCCGCTCTCGAGGAGGCGGAAGCTCTGCTGCCGGGCGTCGAGGAAGAGGGGCTCGCGCGGGAGATGGCTCGCACGGCGGGTTACCTTGCGAACGACCTCGGCCGCACCGACGAGGCGGTCGCGATGTTCCGGCGCGCCCATGCGCTCTCCCGAACCCCACTGGAGCGCGCGGACGCCACCTACGACGTGGCGTCTGCGGCGCTCGACGGTGGCCAGCTCGAAGTCGCGGCCCGGGAGCTCGAGTCTTCCTTGGCGCTCTATGCCGCGAGCGGGCACGAAGAGAGGTACCTCTCGGCTCTCGGGAACCGCGTCGATCTCCTCCTGCAGATCGGCGACTTCGAAGCTGCCCGCCGGGTGCTCGAACGCGTTCTCGCGCACGAACGAGCGAGCGGGCGCGACCATCGCGTTCTGTTCGCGATCGCGAGCCTCCAGGAGCTCGCGCTTCTCGACGGTGACGAGGGCGTGGCGGCGTCCGCTTTTCGCGAGGCCGAGACACTCGGGGCGGCGAGCCCCCGCCATCCGTCCTGGCGGGAGATCCTGCTCTGCGAGGCTGAGCGCCTGCTCGCGGCGCTGGATCCGGACGGGGCTCTCGTCCTTCTCGACCGCGCGGGGAGTCTTCCGGACAACAGCAAGCGCACGGAAACGCGCCGCCTTCGGCTCGTGGCGTCCGCTTCGCGCGACCTCGGTCGTCCCTTTGCCCAGCCGCCCGGCGCCTTCACGCCAGACGAGCGCGTCCTTCTCGACGCCGAGACCGCTCTCGGCTCCGGACGCGCGGCGCCGGATGCGGTGAGCGCGACACTCGAGCGTCTCGCAGCGACCGGCGCGGGGGCCGGAGCGGCGGTCCGGCGCGTTCTCGAGTGGTCCGGCCGCTTCCCGGCGTTCTTCGCGACGTCGGGGGCGGGCCCGCTGCTGAGGCTGGCGCGGCGCGTCGCGGGGCGGGCCGGACTCGTGCGCGCCGAGGAGCGCTTCTCGCGGCTGCTCGAGCACGGCGCGCCTTCTGAATCTCCGATGGCGCCGATCGCCTCGCCTCCTGCCGTCGTCGCCGAGGATTCCACGACGCGCGATCTATTCGCGAAGGCCGCACGCATCGCCCGGTCGACGATCTCGGTCCTCGTCCTCGGTGAGAGCGGCACGGGAAAGGAGATCGTGGCGCGCGAGCTCCACCGTCTCTCGGGCCGACGGGGCCCCTTCCTCGCGGTGAACGTCGCGGCGCTTCCGGGAACGCTCGCAGAGGCGGAGCTCTTCGGCCACGCGCGCGGCGCCTACACGGGCGCCGACCGGAATCGTCGCGGCCTCGTCGAGGAGTCGTCCGGCGGAACGCTTTTCCTCGACGAGATCGGCGACCTGCCGCTGAGCCTCCAGGGTAAGCTCCTGCGCGTCCTCCAGGAAGGCGAGGTCCGGCGTCTCGGTGAGACCGCCGTCCGGCGCGTCGACCTCCGCGTGCTGGCGGCGACGCACCGCTCTCTTCGGGAGATGGCCGAGGCAGGGGCGTTCCGCATCGACCTGTACTTCCGTCTTGCGGGTCTCGAGCTCGAGTTGGCTCCTCTTCGGGAACGTCCGAAGGATCTCGCGCGGCTCATCGAGGTGAACCTCGCGGGGCGCGCGACGCTGTCGCGCGAGGCGTCGGCCGCCCTCAAGGCGTGGCCGTGGCCGGGAAACGTGCGCGAGCTCCTCGCCGCCCTCGAGTCAGCCGTGGCGCTCGCGGCGCCCCGAAACGTCATCGGCCTTGGGGACCTGCCCCGCGCCCTGCGCGAGAGGGCGCCGGCGCCGTCCGGCTCGGCGTCCTATCAGGACGCGCTTCGGGCGGCGCGGCTCGCGGCCATCGACGGGGCGCTTCTCGCGTCAGGGGGAAACCGGACCCGCGCGGCTCGCGCGCTCGGAATCTCGCGCCAGTCGCTCCTCTACGAGATGAAGAAACTGGAGATCGATGCGCCACGTGGCGGAGGCTAGACTCCGCGCGTGTCCCTGCGCCGCCGGCTGGGTCTCGCGCTGCTCGCGCTGCTCCCGTTCCTGAACGGGCTTCCGTACGATTTCACGTACGACGACAAACTCATCATTCGCGACAACGAGCGCCTCGCGGCGCCGGCGAAGGTGGGGGAGATCTTCACCACTCAGTACTTCGGCGGAGCGCTGACGTCGGCCCAGAACTACCGGCCGATTCTCCTCCTGACCTATGCCGTGCAGCATTGGATCCACGGAAACAGGGCGTGGCTCTTCCGGGGCGTGAACCTCGCGCTGCACGCGGCCGTGACCGTGTCGCTCGGCGAGTGGCTCTTCGCGCTCGGCTTCGCCGCGGGCTCCGCCTCGGCGGTGGCCGCGCTGTTCGCGGTGGCAACGATCCACGTCGAAGCCGTGACCTCTCTCGTCGGCCGCGCCGAGCTCCTGGCCGCCCTTCTCGTCTTCGTCGTGGCGCGTCTCTGGCTGCGCGCGACCCGCACGGGCACCCTTGCAGCGCAGCCATATGTGGCCGCTCTCGGCGTCTTCCTCCTCGCGGTGTTCGTCAAGGAGAACGCGATCGTGGCGCCCGGGGTCATCGCCCTCGGCGAGCTATTCCGCGGCGGACGCGGCCGATCGCCGCGGGAGGCGTGGAACGGCCTTTCCAGGTCGACACGCTGGGCGCTCGCGGGCTTCGCTCTTCCGATCGCGATCCTCTTCGCCGTTCGCCTCGTCGTCATCAAGGGGCTCCTGATCTCGAAAGAAGCCGGAATCTTCGAGCTCGAGAACCCTCTCGTCGTGTTCGGGTTTCCCCTCCGGGCCTTGAACGCGCTCGACCTCGGCCTGCGCTATGTCGCGAAGACGTTTCTGCCGGTTCATCTCGCGGCCGACCACTCCGCGTACGCCTTGCCTATCGCGCGCACCCTTCACGACCCCGGCGCCTGGTGGGGAGTCGCCGGGACGCTCGCGGGCGGCGTCCTCGCGATCGCGCTCTGGCGGAGACGGCCTCTCGCCGCGCTGGGCCTCTGTCTCTTCGCGGGCGCGCTTTTTCCCGTCTCGAACGTCCCCTTCGTGATCGGCACGATCTTCGCCGAGCGCCTCGCCTACCTGCCGTCAGCTGGGCTGTTCTGTCTCGCGGTGGGCCTTCTCGCTGCTCCGCCCCGGGAGGTCCCGCGGCCGGCGCGGCCGTGGCGCGAAAGGCTCCTTCTCGCCGCCGTCGTCCTGTACGGCGCGGCGACGATCGCGCGGAACCGTGTCTGGACCGACGATCGGACGCTCTACGCGGACATGGTCGCGAAGTATCCAGGCTCTGCGAAGGCGCATTACAACGTGGCCTGGGACGCCCAGCGCGAGGGCCGCCGGACGGAGGCCATCACGCATCTGCGCGCGGCTGTCGCGATCTTCCCTTCCTACTACGACGGCTGGGCGCTCCTCGGAAAGCAGCTCTGGGACGAGAAGAAATGGGACGAGGCGATCGCGTGTTATCGGAAGTCCGTCGAGATTTTCCCATCGTATGAGAACGGGCAATGGGGTCTCGCGAAGACGCTGGAGGAGTCCGGTAACGTCGAGGGGGCCCGGAAGGCCTTCGAAGACGGCGCGGAGCGATTCTCCGATTCGTATCCGATCGCCTATCACCGGGCGGCGTTTCTCGAACTTCACGGCACGCCGGAGCAGGCCGAGGACGCCTGGGACGACGCCGTCGAGAACGGCGACGGAGCCGTCAGCGCCCGCCTGGCGCACGCCCGCGTCCTCCGAAAGCTCGGGCGGGAGGAAGAGGCGTGGGACGAAGCGCGGTTCGCGCTCGTGAAGGACTCCTCGAACGGCGCGGCGCGCCGCTTTCTGGCAGAGGGGTACGAGCGCGCGGGTCGGACGCTTGCCGCCGGAGCCGAATGGACGCGCGCCGTGCGCGCGAATCCCGACGACCCGGTGCTCGCGTCCGAGCTCTTCGAATACGCGGCACGTCGTCCCGAGACGGTGTTCCGTGCGCGGCTCCTCGCTCCTGTCGTGCGTCGGAGCATTCCGAAGCCCGACGAACGCCTCGCGAAGGCGCTCGCCGCGCTGGGCGATTGACGAGCCCTCAGCGCGCGGCCGGAGGGTCCGGCGTCCGGACTGGGATGGGCTCGAGGCGCAGGACGACGAGCGGGGGATCGAGCTTGTAGGCGGCTCCGTTGCCGTTGTCGATGAGAAACCCCGCCCCGGAGAGAACCGCGCCTCCGATGATGGCGCCGGTCGCGGCCCCTTCGAAGGCGAGAAAGCCCGAGTCGCTCCTGTGGCCAATGGCGCCTCCAACGCCGATCCCGACGGGAATGCCGATCGTGTTGAGCCAATCCCAGCCCGAGTCCTTGCGCGTGAGGACGACGCGTCGCGTTTCGTAGCCCTCCTTCTCGACGACGATCTCCAGGGCTTTCTCATTTCGCTTCAGATTCAGGACGCCGGGGGTCGTGATCTTCTGATCCCCCCCCGAAGCGGTCGCACCCGGCGGATCGGTCTCGACGCGCACGTCCTGCCGCGTCCCGTGGATCAAGGTGGCGCAGCCCGACAGGAGCGGAAAAAGCGCTGCCAGCAACATTCCGGGAATTCGGATGCTCGCGCAATGAGCCTTCATGTCTTTCTCCTTCTCCCTCTGGAAAAAGAGTGGGGCCCTGCGCGCCTCGAGTCCTCAGGGTTTCTCAGGGAATTCGTCTGAGATCGCCCGCGACGCCCGCCTCAGAATCCCCGGCTCTCCCACCTTCCCGGGGAGAGGAGCATCCGGATGCGCGTGGGGTTCGCGATGCGCTCCTTCGACATCCACGCGGCCGCCTCGGCCCGGAGCCTTTCTCCGTCCGGGCCGCCGGTCAGCTCGCCTCGCCGGGCGCGGGCCACGGCGGCGTAAAGCCCTTCGTCCGCCGCCTCGAAGCCGGTCTCGGCGGTGGCGAGAAGACTGACCGCCCGTCGCGTGTCGCTTCGGAGGGCCGCGACGGAGGCCCGGATGAGCTGCGCGAGCGGGTCGCTCCAGGGCATTCCTTCGTGCTCGATCCGGAGAGCATCCCGCTCGGCAAGCTTGAGGAGACGCCCGGGAGCGTGTCCGGCCGCAACAGCCGCGACGGCCGCGCGCGCGCGCAGATGGGCCGACTCGAGGTAGACGAGCTGCGTTCGCCGAACGAGCGACCGCTCGAACGCCGGCCAGCCCGCGACGATCCTCTCCCACGCCGCCCTTGCGTTTCCTTCGTAGAGGTCGATCTCCGTCTGCCCGTAGAGGTCGAAGTAGTGCTGCAGGTGATAACCCCGGTGCGACCAGCGCGCGAGGACATCGCGGATCTCCTGACGGGCCTTCTCGGGCCGGTCCACCGCCAGAAGCACGTGGTAGGAGACACGCGTCCGGAGATTGGTCTCCAGATAGAGGTCGCCGCGCAATTGGGAGTCCTTGATGTACGAAGGCAGACGCCGCGCGAGCTCTTCGAAGCGCCCCATGAAGACGAGCGATCGAAGCGAGTAGAAACGGGCCGTGCCGAGCTCCCAGGCGACGCCCGTACAGCGGTCCCGAAGGATTCCCTCCGCCTTTTCGAGGACCTCCTGTGCGCTTTTCCAGCGGCCCTCGAGATACAACGCGAAGCCGGCGGCCCACGTCGCGAACCCCAGCGCCTGCGGGGTGCCGATCCGCGTCACGAGCGATGCCGTTTCTTTCCGGAGTTTCTCCGTGCGCTTTCGGGCACGGTTCCCGCCCGCGGCGCTGTAACCCATCTCGAGCGCAAGCGCTCGCGCGACACGGGCGGGCTCCCCCGCGTTGAGAGCCAGCAGAAGTTGGCGAACCTGGAAGGCGTAACCCCTCACCGTGTCGATGATTCCCAGGCCTTCCGACACGGCCCTGCAGGCGTCGATCCGCATCAGATCCTCGGCGGAGACCTGCGACGCGTCGCGCTCGCGAAATCCCAGACCCCGGATGCGCAACCAGCTTCGGCTGAGAAGGATCGAGAGAAGGGCGCGCTTCGGCCCGCCGGGCAGCCTCATCCCGACGCCCGTCAGGACATCCCGGATGGCGGCCAGACCCCGATCGACGTGACCGCTTCTCAGGAGCTGCTCCGCCGCACGACGCCGAAGATCCAGGTTCTCCGCGGCATTTGCGCCCCGGGTGGCCGCGATGAGCGCCTCCGCCGCTTCGGCTCCCCGTCCGGCGTTCGCGAGGGCGTCTCCCAGAGAAACGCGAAGGGCGTGCGCCTCCTTCCCGGCGGTACTCAGGTTCAGGGCGACCAGGTAGAGCCGGGCCGCCCGGTCGAAGGCGAGGGCTTCGGAGGCCTGCTTCGCGGCACGGGTCACGTAATCCGCGGCCGTTTCGGGCTCTTGCGCCGCGTGGAAGTGCAGAGCGAGCGTCTCCGGATCGGCCAGTCCCCAGGCTTCGAGGGCGTGGGCCAGCAGGCGATGGTGGGCCCTCGCGGACTCCGGATCGAGGCCGCGCAC
>JBDTML010000144.1:0-10115 GCA_039934255.1 Acidobacteriota bacterium
CGTCGCCGAACGTGCCGACGGGGCCGCCGTGGACGAGATGGACGAGCGGGTATTTCTTGGCCGCGTCGAAGCCGGGGGGGTACACGACGAACATCTGCACGTCGTCGCCGGCCGCGCCCCTGAACGTCGTCTCCTTCACGGCGCCGAGGTCCCAGGTGGCAGCGAGGACGTCGTTGACCGTCGTGATCGCGCGGAATCCCGTGCCGTCGAGCTTCACCGAGACCAGCTCGGGGGGATGGTTCAGGTCACTCCTCTGGAACACGACCTCGCCACCCGGCGTCACGACGGGGCCCGAGGCCGAGCCGCCCTTCCAGATCTCACGAGGCACGCCACCGGTCGTGGGCACGGCGTAGACGTTCGTCCGGGCGCGGGCCTCGGCCGTGAAGACGATCACCCTGCCGTCCTTCGTGAAGTTCCACCCACCCGCCCCGTGCTCCCAGCCGTCCGTCAGGAGCGCGACCTTTCCGGTCGCGACGTCGAGGAGCGCGAGGCGCGTGTAGTCCGGCCAGCCGTCGGCCTTGGCGTGCGTTCCGAAGGCGATCGTCCTTCCGTCGGGAGAAAAGACGGGATTCGTGTCGTCGACGCTCCGCGATGGTGTGAGGTTCCGCGCCTCGCCGCCCGCGGCCGGCACGAGGAACAGGTCCCAGTTGAGTGTCGCGTACGGTTCGGGCGTGCTGTTCGCCGAGAAGGCGATCGACTGGCCGTCCGGCGCGATGTCGAAGCTGCCGCCTTCGTCGAGGCCGAGGATCCGGCGACTCTTGGGCGTGAGATCCGTGACCTTCTTCGTCGCGAGGTCGACGACGAAGAGGTGCGTGAACTCCTCGTCCGTGAGCCAGTGGTCCCAGTAGCGGTAGAGGCGATTCTCCGTGACGCGGGCCTTCACCTTGTTCTTCTCGCGCTTCTCGAGGGCCTTCTTCGTGTCCTCGGGAGATTCGGCGCCCGACACCACGTTCGCGAGAAAGGCGATCTTCTTTCCGTCCGGGAACCACTTCGGGCTCGCGACGGACGTCGGCATGTCGACGACGCGCTCCGGCTCGCCCCCGTCCACGGGGAGGACGTACAGTTCCGTCGCTGCGTCCCCGTCCCGCTTCGAGAGGAACGCGAGGCGACGGCCGTCCGGGCTGAATGCCGGGGACGTGTCGGAGGCCTTGTTCGTCGTCAGGCGGCGCGGCGCGCCCCCGGCGAGGCCGAGGAGCCAGATGTCGGCGTTCGACCGGTTCTCCTCCACGTCGTACGTCGCGACGGTATACGCGACGCGCGCGCCGTCCGGGGAGAGCGCCGGCGTTCCGACGCGCGAGACGGCCCAGATCTCATCCACGCCGAACTTCTTCTTCGCCGGCGGATCGGCGGCGAGAACGAGAGACGAGGCGGCGAGCAAGGCGACGACGGCGAGAGGATGGCGCGAAGAGCGCATGAAGACCCCCGGTATTTCTTCCCGGAAGCCTAGCAGCGATAGGATGCGTCTCACAAAGTCCGAAGCCGTCGAGGAGGTTCCATGTCGAGCGTGCCCCCGCAAGGTCCCGGTTTCGTTCCGCCCCCGCCGCCCCCTCCGATGCCGCCGTCCGGAGGCTCCGGCCTCGCCTGGGAGACGCAGCCCATCGGGCCGGAGTCCCTCATCGAAGCCGCCAAGCTGTTCATCACGGCTCCCGACCGCGCCTGGAAGCTCATCCGGGAGACGGGCGACTACACGCGCCCGCTCCTCTTCGCGCTCATCGTCGGGTGGGTCGGGGCGATCTTCAACGCCGTCTGGAGCACCGTATTCGGAGCCGGGATCGGCCGGATGCTCAGAATGCTGCCGCCCGAGATGGCCGGTCGACTCGGGCCGCTCGGCGCGGGCGGAGGCGGATTCGTCGCGAGCGTCATCCTCGCGCCGCTCTTCATCGTCTGCGGCCTCTTCATCGGCACCGCGATCTTTCACGTCTCGTTGATGATCGTCGGCGCGCTCTCGGGCTCGAAGTCGCAGTTCGAGGGGACGTTCCGCGTCGTCTCCTACTCGAGCATCGCGCACATCGCGCTCGTGATCCCGTTCCTGGGCGGGCTCGTCGCGCTCGTGTGGCGGATCTACCTCATGATGCTCGGCGTCCAGCAGCTGCACAAGACGACGCAGGCCAAGGCGCTCCTGGGAATTCTCCTGCCGCTTCTCCTGTGCTGCGTCTGCGGTGTGGTCGGGGCCGTTTTCATGGGCGCGGCGATGTTCCGGGCCTTCGGCCGGTGAAGATGACGCCGGGCCGGCAGCTCGGCTTCCTCTGGGGTGGCGCGGCGCTCGTCTGCGCCGCGGCCGCCCCGCTTGCGCCCGCGCTGTCGAAGGGACTTCCGCCGTGCCCGTTTCACTGGCTGACGGGGATCCCGTGCGCCACGTGCGGGGGCACGCGCGCGCTCCTCGCCCTCGGACGGCTCGATTTCGGTGCTGCGTTCTCCTGGAACCCGCTCGTCGCGGCGGCCGGAATCGTTTTCTTCGTTGGAGGTCTCGTCGGTCTCCTGTCGGCCATCTCAGGCCGGGACGTGCGTGTTCCGCGGCCGACCGTTGCCCTGCGGTTCGTGATCGGTATGGCGGTCGCCGCGAACTGGGCGTTTCTCCTGGCGGCGGGCCGCTAGGACCGGGGCCCCGGCCGGATCCCCGAGGCCGGGATCGGTGTCGCGCTCGGCGATGGCGCGGTGAGCGCGCGCCCCAGCGCGCTCTGCCATGCGGGCAGCTCGATGCCGAGGTTCGCCAGCTTCTCGTTCGAAAGCGCGGCGAACTTCGGCCGGAACACCTTGCTCGTGAGGCCATCCGCGGAGACGGGGACGACCCGGGACGGACTTCCGATCTGGCGGCCGAGCTCCATGGCGAGCTCGTGCCACGTGGTGAAACCGGCGTTCACGCAGTGATAAACGCCGGAGGGAGCTTTCCCCTCGAGGAGGCGCCGGGTCGCGGCCGCGACGTCGTCCACGAACGCCGGAGAAACCGTGCGGTCGTAGAACGCGCTCACCGTCCGGCCGGCGCGGATGTCCACGCACATCCGGTCGATCGTGCTTTTTCCTTCCCGGATCCCGAAGAGGCTCTCGACGCGAAGGACGAAGTGCCGCGGCACCACCTGGGCGTAGAGCTCACCGAGCAGCTTCGTCGCGCCGTAGACGCTGCCCGGATTGGGCCGGTCCGTCTCGCGATAGGGCGCGGTCGCGGTCCCGTCGAAGACGAAATCGGACGAGAAATGGAGGAGCGTCGCGTCCGACGATTCGCAGGCTTCCGCGAGAGTGCGGACGGCGAAAGCGTTCACCGCGAGCGCGGTCTTCGGATCGTCCTCGGACTCCTCGACCCCGAAGACCGTCGCGTTCACGACCGCTTGGGGCCGGAGTTTTGCGACGCGCTCGAGCACCTGCGCGCGAAGGGTCACGTCCAGCGCGGCGCGCGTCAGGGCCGCGACCTCGTGGCCGCCCCGGCGCAGCTCGCGGACGAGGACGCTTCCGAGCTGGCCCCCGGCCCCGGCGACGAGGATGCGAATCGGCATGGGCAAAGGTTGACACGCGCGGGAGCGACGGGCAAGTGGCCGTATGCTTCTGGCGTGAATCCCGACGTGGCCGCGGCCGTGGACCGTTTGGGGGAGGAAGGCGTCCTGACTCCGGCGCAGGCGCGACTCTTTTCACGCGTCGCGCGTCGCGAGCTCGTGTCCGCGCGGCTCGAGGTCCGCGCCGCTCTCTACGTGGGCGTGCTCCTCCTGACCGGCGGGATCGCTCTCTTCGTGAAGGAAAGCCACGAACGAATCGGGCCCGCTGCAATCGGACTCGCGATCGGCGCCGCGGCGGCGGGGTGCCTCGCCTGGGCCTGGCGGAACTCCCCGCCGTTCTCCTGGGGAGACGCTCTGTCGACGCAAGCCGGGTTCGACTACGTCCTTCTCCTCGGCGCGCTCCTCGTCGCCACGGACCTCGCTTTTCTCGAAACGCAGCTGGGACTTCTGGGAGAGAACTGGCCGTGGCATCTCCTCGTCGTCGCGGCGCTCTACGGACTTCTCGCGTACCGCTTCGATTCGCGAATGCTCCTCTCCCTCGCGCTCGCGTCCTTCGCCGCGTGGAGAGGCGTCTCGGTGAATCTTTCGAGCGTGACACTCGGCACGGGGGATCCCGCGCGGCTCCGCGTCGAGGCGCTGGCGTGCGGAGTCCTGTTCGTCGCGATGGGTGTCGCCCTTCGCCGCGCCGGGCGGAAGCCCCACTTCGACGATGTTTACGTGAACGCGGGCCTCCTCCTCGGCTTCGGGGGGCTGCTTTCCGGGGTCTTCGCGACGCTGAACTGGCCGACGTGGACGCTCGCCCTGATTCTCGTCGCGGGAGCGACGGCCTTCATCGCCTTTCGCACGGGCCGGACGCTTCCCTTTGCCCTCGCGGTGGTGGCCACGTGGCTGGGCCTTCAACGCTGGATTTTCGCGGGGGCGAAAATGGACCCCAGCGCGGCCCTCCTCCTCTCGGCCGCGAGCGCCGCGACCGCGCTCGTCTTCATCGTCTTCGCGCGCCGCAGGATGAGGATTCTTTGAAGAAGGAATGGGTCGCCGCGGAGCGTGTCGAAGAGGTTCGCGCCGCCGCGGACGGCTGGAAGCGGACGGGAGCGGTCGACAAGGGCACATTCGAAGGAGTTCTTCGACGGTTCCCCGAACCGCGCGTCCTGCCGGCGCCGATCTTCAGGGTGCTCGTCGGGGGCTTCGTCTCCCTTGCGATTCTCCTTCTCCTCGGAGCCTTCGCCTTCGCGGGCGGGCGGACCGCCGGCGCCTTCGTCGTCCTGCTCGGCGTCAGCGGGTTTGCCTGTCTCGCCGCGGCCGAATTCCAGGAGCGCACGCCGACTTTCGCTCTTCGGGGCGGCGCTGGAGCGACGGCGTTCTGGGGAATCGTCTTCCTTCTCGGAGGGCTCGGCCTTTTTCTCGGCGAGACGCTCCACGTGCACGAGCCGGAGGGTCCGAACATCCTGCTCCTCGCATCGCTCGTCCTCTGGACTCTCGCGGCGTGGCGCTGGGGGAGTCCGGCGTGGGCTCTCCTTGCGGCGGTCTCGCTCTTCCTCCTTCTCGGGCGCGCACCCTCGGGCCGGCTGCTCTGGATCGCGGGCGGGGTCGCGCTCACGTTCGTGTTCGCGCGCGTCCTCGACCTGCCTTCGTGGGCGCCGTCGCATCGCCGGAGCGCCGCCGTCCTCGTCGTCGCCGGACTTTTGGGCGTGTACGCCGCACTGAACCTCTACGTGCTCGATCACCGCGTCGTCGAATTCCTGCGGGACCCTTCGCTCGATCTTCCCGGACCCCGTTTCCGCGAGCGGATCTGGTCGATGCTGGGGACCGCGATCCTTCCCGTCGCGGTCGTCTGGTGGGGGATCCGTTCCCGCCGGTCGTTCGTGCTCGACACGGGCCTCGTCCTCTCCGCCGTGTCTCTCGTGACGCTCCGCTTCTACGTTCACTTTGCGCCTCTCTGGATGGTGCTGACCGCGGCGGGGGGAGTCCTTTTTCTCCTCGCTCTCGCCCTGAATCGCTGGCTCTCGAGAGGCAGCGAGGGGGAGCGACACGGCTTCACGGCCGAGCCTCTCTTCGCGGACGAGGCGCGTTTCCGCGCGCTGGAGCTCGTTCCCGTCGTGGCCGCGCATGCGCCGGAGGCGCGGCCACCCGCCCCGCCGGGTTTCCAGGGCGGCGGAGGCAGCTTCGGCGGCGGGGGCGCGGGCGGGTCGTTCTAACGCGGTTCGGCCTGCGCTGGGTTACTCTCTGACGGCCTGAGATCGGAGGATTCCTTGAAGATTCCGTCCCTTCTTCTCGCCGCACTCATGTCGATCCCGACACTTCCCGCTCCGGCCGACGAAACGGCTCCGGTTCCGGCGCCGGTTCCGCCCGTGGCCCGGAAAGTCGACAAGGTCCTCACGCTGCACGGCGAGTCGCGATCCGACCCATACGCCTGGCTGCGGGACAAGCCGAATCCCGAGGTCGCGGCCTATCTCGAGGCCGAGAACGCCTACACGGCGGCGTTGATGAAACCGACCGAGCCGTTCCAGAACGCGCTGTATGCCGAGCTGCTCGGGCACGTCAAGGAGACGGACCTGTCGGTGCCGTATCGCGAGGGCGACTGGCTGTATTACTTCCGGACCGAGAAGGGGAAGCAGTACCGGATCTACTGCCGCAAGAAGTATCCCGAGGGTCCCGAGCAGGTGACGCTCGACTTGAACGAGCTCGCGAAGGGCCAGAAATTCATGGCGCTGGGCCGGTATGCCGTGAGCGACGACGGCAATCTCCTCGCGTACTCCACCGACAACACGGGCTTCCGCCAATACACGCTCTTCGTCAAGGACCTTCGCGCGAACGCCCTCTGGCCCGAGCGCATCGAGAAGACGACGAGCGCCGTCTGGGCGGCGGACAACATGACGCTCTTCTACGCGGTGGAGGACGCCGCGAAGCGCCCGTACCGCGTGTACCGGCATCGCCTCCTCAAGCCCCAGACGGCGGACGCCGTCGTCTACGAAGAGAAGGACGAGCGCTTCAGCGTGCGGATCGGCCGGACGCGGAGCCGGGCGTGGCTCGTTCTGTCCGCGGGCAGTCACACGACGTCCGAGGCCCGTGTGCTGAGGGCCGACAGGCCGGCGGAGGCCTTCACGGTCGTCGCCCCGCGGGAGCAGGAGCACGAATACGAAGTCGACCACCGGGGAGGCCTCTTCTACATCCGGACGAATTCGGGGGGACGCAACTTCCGCCTCGTCACGGCGCCGGTCGAGTCCCCGGGGCGCGCGAACTGGAAGGAGATCGTTCCCCACCGCGAAGGCGTCATGCTCGAGGACACCGACCTCTTCGCGAATCACCTCGTTCTCCACGAGCGCGCGAACGGTCTGCCTCGCCTCACGATCACGAACCTCACGACGCAGGTGTCGCACGGGATGGCGTTTCCCGAGCCCGTCTACGCGGTGTTCTCGGACACGAATCGCGTTTTCGACACGAACGTCTTCCGGTACGGCTACCAGTCGCTCGTCACGCCGAGCTCGATCTTCGACTACGACATGGACGCGAAGACCTCGAAGCTCCTCAAGGAGCAGGAGGTCCCCGGCTACGACCGCACGCTCTACGCGTCTGAGCGCCTGTGGGCCACCGCTTCGGACGGAGCGAAAATCCCGATCTCGATCGTGTGGCGCGCGAAGACAGCGGACGGCAAGACGCGCTCGCTCAAGGACGGGCCGTTCCCGGCGCTCCTCGGCGGCTACGGCTCGTACGGGATCGTGATCCCGGACGCCTTCAACGCGAACCGCCTTCCGCTCCTCGACCGGGGCGTCGTCGTCGCCTATGCGCACATCCGCGGCGGCGCGGAGATGGGCAAGAAGTGGCACGACGACGGAAAGATGCTCAAGAAGAAGAACACGTTCACGGACTTCGTCGCGTCCGCGGAGTTTCTCGTTTCCGGGAAGATCGCGGCGAAGGACCGGCTCGTCATCTCGGGGGGAAGCGCCGGCGGCCTCCTCATGGGCGCGGTCACCAACATGCGCCCCGACCTCTTCCACGCCGTCGTCGCGCACGTCCCGTTCGTCGACGTTTTGAACACGATGAGTGATCCGACCCTGCCGCTTACCGTGGGGGAGTACGAGGAGTGGGGCAACCCTGCGAAGAAGGAAGAGTACGACGTGATCAGGTCGTACAGCCCTTACGAAAACCTCCGGAAGGGCGCGTATCCCGCGATGCTCGTCATGACGTCCTTCAACGACAGCCAGGTCTTCTACCACGAGCCCGCGAAGTACGTCGCGCGCCTCCGGACACTGAAGACCGACGCGAATCCGCTTCTTCTCAAGACGAACATGGCGGCGGGGCACGGCGGCGCTTCGGGCCGGTACGATGCTCTCCACGAGACGGCGTTCGAGTGGGCGTTCGTCCTCTGGCAGCTCGGATTGGCGAAGTAGGCCGCCGCGGGACGTGGAGCCTCCTGGAACGGGCGGGAGAAAGGCGCTCCTCAGCGCGGCGTCGATCGCGGCGATCCTCGCCGTTTTTGTCCTTGTCCGGCTCCCGCTCCTGACGAAGGAAGGCTCCGCCCGCGGCTGGAACGGCGATAGCGCGATTTTCGGGCTGATGGCCAAGAAGATCCACGACGGGAAGGGATTCGACGTGTTCTTCTGGGGCCAGAACTACATGGGCCCGCTGACGCCCGCCCTCGCCGCGGGAATTCGGAGGACGGTGCTCGACCCGGCCGGCCTCGGAGCAGAGGGCGGGCCGATCGCGCTGCGTCTCGCCAGCATGAGCCAGATCGCCTTCGGCATCTCCCTCTTCGTCCTCGCGTTCACCAGGCTCTTCGGGAGAGCGATCGCCGCGCTCGCGGGACTCTGGGTCGCGATCGGCCCCCCGTTCTTCATCCGTCTTTCGGCGTTGAATCGAAGCACGGCGGGGCCGGAGATGTCCTTCTTCCTGGGATCGGTGCTCTTTCTTCTTGCGGCTGGCGCTCTGACCCGGCCGCGCTGCCTCCTGGATCGTCGCGCCGGACTCTTCGTGCTCGGCCTTGTCGCGGGAGTCGGCTGGTGGATGAATCAGACGATCGTCTTCGTCCTCCTGCCCGTCCTGGCCCTCGTCTTCCTTCGCTCCACCCCATCCTGGCGGGGATGGACGCGCCTCCTGACGCCCGTGCTGTGTGGTGGCGCTCTTGGCTACTCGCCCGTTTGGCTGGGCCGCCTGCTGGGATGGTACGAGCCGGCCGAGGGGCCGTACATCACGCCGTGGGTGTCGTCCGGTCTCGCGCCGCGCATCGTTCGCTTCCTCGGGAAGGACTCCTGGCGGGTCATTGGACTCGACGGACTCGCTCCGCCGCCGCTCCTCGCCGCGGTCGCTGTCGTCCTCCTGTCGCTTCTTATCGTGCGGCAGGCGCGGCGCCCCTCGAGCTCGCTCCGAACGGAGGGGCATCGCTTCGACGGGCTCGATCTCGTCGGGGCCGTCGTCGTGCTGGGTGGCGCGGTCTCCTTCCTCAAGAATTTCGATCCGGCGGGGGATCGCTATCTGGCGCCGGTTCTTCCCGCGGCCGTCGCATTCCTCCTCGTGTCGGTCGTGGAAGGGGCGAATCTCCTTCGCCGGAGAATTCCATCCGCCCTCGTCACGCTCGCCCTCGGGGGGCTCGCCCTCGCGGCAACGCTCTTCCTCTGGCGGCAGGGGCGAGGCGTCGTCGAGGGCCTTCTTCTCGAACCCGATCCCCGGGCGCCGCTCGAGGCGATCGCCGAGGAGGGCTACACGGTCTGTCACGCGAGTTACGACACGGCCTACGTGCTCCAGTTCCTGAGCGACGAACGTGTGCGGTTCATTCCGTATCACAGTGTCGATCGCAATCGGACGCTGTCCGCCGAGCTGCGTTCGATCCCGGGACCGCAGTGCCTCGTGACGAACGACGGTTTGGTCCGGCGCTGGCTGCCTTCCGACGCCGCAGACGAGGGAGGCCCGGTGAGGCACCGGGCAGAGACGCGGTGAGAAGCCCGCGTTCGCTCGGCCGCGCGACGGTACTCGCAGCCTTGCTTTTGGGCGGTTGCGGAGCGCCGTCCCCGGCGCCTGGCCGGGTGCCGGAGGCGTTGCCCCGAGCGCAGCCGTCGACCTCGACCCCCACACCGGTGTCTGGCGCCACGTGCCGCGAGTTTCGCGGCGTCTGGGTGGCCACCGTGGCGAATCTCGACTGGCCATCGGCGCCGGGCCTCTCGACCGCGCGTCAGAAGCGGGAACTCGTGTTTCTCCTCGACGCTCTCGCGGCGTTGCATGCGAACGCGGTGATCTTCCAGGTGCGGCCCGCGGCGGATGCGCTCTATCCTTCCGCGCTCGAGCCCTGGTCGGAGGTCCTGAGCGGGACGCAGGGCGTCGCCCCCCAACCGTTCTGGGATCCTCTCGCCTTCGCAATCGCGGAGGCGCATGCGCGCGGGATGGAGCTCCACGCCTGGTTCAATCCGTATCGGGCGCGCCCGGCGTCCTCCTTGTCGCGGGCCGCGGCGACGCACATCTCGCGGAGCCGTCCGGATCTCGTCAGGAGTTACGGCAAGCAGATCTGGATGGATCCCGGCGAGGATGACGTCGCGACGCACGCGCTCGCGGTCGTCCTCGACGTCGTCAAGCGCTACGACGTCGACGGCGTTCACCTCGACGACTATTTCTATCCGTATCCCGAGAAGGACGCGGCCGGCA
>JBDTML010000145.1:0-2071 GCA_039934255.1 Acidobacteriota bacterium
CGTCGTTGTTGTGGATCTCGAGCTGGGGCTTGCTGTCGACGAGGGCGCTGTCGGAAAGAACGAGATTGCGGTTCGTCTGGCGCGCGTCCGTCCGGATGGCGCCGGCCCGCACGAGGATTTTGCCGTCGAAGACGCCGCGGCCGGTGCCGTCGAGGACGCCCTTGTACAGCTCGACGCTCGACGCGCGGGGCAGGGCGTGGTCGATGAACGTGTGGCAGTCGACGTGCTGTCCCGATGCCGCGCAGAAGAGGCCGTTGAGCTCGGTGCTCGAGCCTTCGCCTCGGAGCGTCATCGCGATCTCGTTCCGGACGAGCCTTCCGCCGAAGGAGAAGACGTGGGACGCCGCGTGCGCGCCGGCCGCATGATCGACCGCGAGCCGCCCGATATGGTAGGCCTCGGGGCCATCGAGCTGGAGCTTCACGTGATTCAGCCGGGCGCCCTTGGCGAGCGTGACGTCCGTCCGGGAGTTCATCAGGGACGGCCCGCTTCCCCCCAGATACGCCTCGACCACGGTCGCGGAAGAATCTTCCTCGAAGGTGAAGAGATTCCGCGTATGCACCATGCGCGGCGCCTCCGAGGACCACGGCGGCGTTGCGACATGAAGGATGAAGAGTGGTTCTTCGATTCTCGTATGCGCAGGAACGCGGAGGACGACGCCGTCGTCGAGGAACGCGTCCCCGAGGGCACCGAAGAATGTCTTCGAAGATTCTCCTTCGGCGGCCCGGGCCACGAGCGCGCGTTCGACGCGCTCCGGCGAGTGCGCGAGGACTCTCTTCAGCCATTCGAAGGAAACCCCGGACGTGAGCGCGCCGGCATTCCACCGCAGGGGACGACCGTTCACGAAAACGATCCTGGGCCCGGGTGACGACAGTCCCAGGGGTCCGAGGCGCGCCTCCAGCTCGAGCGCCGCCGTCCGTTCGGCGAGGGAGACCTCGTCGGGGGAGAGAGCGAACGCGGTTCGGGCGAGGGGCGCGAGGTTCGTGAAGCGCCAGTCTTCGTCGTTCGTCGAGGGGAAGCCGAGCTTCTCGAAGGCCGATACGCCGGCCGTCCGCAATTTCTGCAGCCACGGCGGGCTCGGCCTCCGCGCCGCGAACCCCGTGGCGCGCCCCACGAGCGCGGAGACTCCGTCGTGAATGGCGTTGACCCGGGCGGGAAGCGTCATCGGGCGGCGACTCCGGCGGCTGTTGGCGCCGTCACGCCTGGCTCCTTCTCGATCCAGGAGTAGCCCTTCGCTTCGAGCTCCTTTGCGAGCTCCTTGTCGCCGGACTTGACGATCTTCCCGTCCGAGAGGACGTGCACGAAGTCCGGGACGATGTAGTCGAGGAGGCGCTGGTAGTGCGTGATGACGAGCATCCCGCGCGCGCCGTCGCGAAGGGCGTTTACGCCCGCGGCCGCGATCCGCAGCGCGTCGATGTCGAGGCCCGAGTCGGTTTCGTCGAGAATCGCGAGCTTCGGGTCGAGGATCGCCATCTGGAGGACCTCGTTGCGCTTCTTCTCCCCGCCCGAGAAGCCTTCGTTCACGGAGCGGTTGAGGAGGGCCTCTTCCATCTCCACGAGCTTCGCCTTGCCGTCGAGGAGCGCGAGGAAGTCGATCGCGTCGAGCTCCGGCTGTCCGCGGTGCTTCCGTACGGTGTTCACGGCGGTGCGGAGGAAATACGTGTTCGAGACTCCGGGGATCTCGACCGGATACTGGAACGCGAGAAACACGCCTTCGCGCGCGCGGATCTCGGCCGGCATGGCGAGGAGGTCCTTGCCCAGGAACTGCGCGCCTCCCTGCGTCACGGTGTAGCCGGGCCGCCCCGACAGGACGTGCGCAAGCGTGCTCTTGCCCGAGCCGTTCGGGCCCATGATCGCGTGAACTTCGCCCGGGCGGATGACGAGGTTGATCCCCTTGAGGATCTCGGTCCCGTCTTCCTCGATGGCGGCGTGGAGATTCGTGACTTCGAGAAGATTCATCCGACTGACCCTTCGAGTGAAACGCCGAGCAGCTTCTGCGCCTCGACCGCGAACTCCATGGGGAGCTCCTTGAGGACGCGCTTGGCGAATCCGTTGACGATGAGAGAAACGGCGT
>JBDTML010000146.1:0-7431 GCA_039934255.1 Acidobacteriota bacterium
AGGGAGAGGGAGCGAGGGACGCTCGAGCAGCTTCAGGTCACGCCCGTGACGCGCGTCGAGATCATCCTCGGGAAGATCGCGCCGTTCGTCGTGATCGGCGTCTTCCAGCTCACGCTCATCATCGTCCTCATGCGGTTTCTCTTCCAGGTGCCGATCGCGGGAAGCATCGTCGAGCTTTATCTCGTCGGGCTCATGTTCATCGCGGCCGTTCTCGGGCTCGGCATGCTGCTTTCCACGATCGCGTCGACGCAGATGCAGGCGATGCAGATGTCGTTCTTCTTCCTCCTCCCGTTCGTATTTCTGTCGGGCTATGTGTTTCCGATCGACGGCATGCCGAAGTTCTTCCAGTACGTCACGTACCTGATTCCGGCGAAGTACTTCATCCAGGTCGTCCGCGGCATCGTCCTGCGCGGCGCGGGCCTCATGGAGCTGTGGGAGCCCGTCGCGTGGCTCACGTTCTACACGCTCGCGATCATCGCCCTCGCGGTCTCGCGCTTCCACAAGACGACGGCGTAGCATCGAGCGGTGACGGTAAAAATCGTCGAGGCCTCGTCTCCCCCCAAGCCCCTCCTCCGGGGCGTCCTCCACGAGGTCGCCGCGTTCGTCGCGGCGGTCGCGGGAGCGGTCCTCGTCTTTCGCGCGTCCGGGGCACGCGCCCGCGCCGGCGCGCTCGTCTACGTGATTTCTCTCGTCACGCTCCTGGCCGTAAGCGCGATCTACCATCGGAAGAACTGGTCGGAAAAGCTCCGCGCGGTCTGGCGCCGGCTGGACCACTCCGCGATTTTCCTGCTCATTGCCGGGACGTATACGCCCTTCAGCTTCCTCCTCGGCAGTCGCACCGGCTGGATCTTTCTCGGCATCGTCTGGGCGGGGGCGCTCCTCGGGATCGTGATGTCGATCGCGTGGGTCAAGGCGCCGAAGGCTCTCGTAGCGCTCGTCTGCGTCCTCCTCGGCTGGGCCGCGCTCCCGCTCCTGCCCGCCCTCAACGCGGCGCTAGGAACCAGCGCCGTCGTGCTTCTCGCCGCGGGCGGCGTCGTCTACAGCCTGGGCGCTGCCGTCTACGCCCTGCGCCGCCCGGATCCCTTCCCGAACGTGTTCGGCTACCACGAGATCTTCCACGCCCTCGTGATCGCGGCGGCGGCCTGTCACTTCGCTGTCGTCGCCCGGGCGGTCTCGGCGCTGTCTGCCTGACGCGGGCGCTAGAGCTCCGACCGGATGGGAGCCGTGAGCCACTCCGTGACTCTCTTGAGGAGCGAACGTTCCCTCCACATCGCGAGGGTGTACGGACGGCACTTCGCCTCATCCCTCCGGTAGCTGTCCTTCATCTGGCGGGCGAACGCGCCGTCGTACGCGAAGAGGTTGATCTCTTCGTTCAGGTGGAAGGACCGGTCGTCGAAGTTCGCCGACCCCACCGTGGAGAAGACGCCGTCCACCACCATGGTCTTCAGGTGAAACATCGTCGGCTGATACTCGAAAATCTTCACGCCTCCCGCGAGGAGCGGGCCGAACGACGAGCGGCCCGCCGCCTTGGTGGCGGGAACATCGTTGTGCTCGTCCGAGGGAACGATCACCCGCACGTCGACGCCTCTCTTCACGGCCGCGACGAGAAGAGCGCTCGTCGCATCGTCCGGAAGGAAATAGGAGTTCGCGATCCAGATCTCCTTCGCCGCGGCGGCGATCGCGATCGAGTAGACGCGCCCCGCTCCCGACATCGCGGCGAGCGGCGACGACGGCACCACGGCGACGGCGCTCGCGCCGGGCTCGGGGAGCGCTGGGAAGAAGTCCTCGCCGACGAGCGCCTCGCCCGTCACCTCCGACCAGTTCTCCTGGAACGCGCGCTGGAGACCGCGAACGGCGGGGCCTTCGACGCGCAAGTGCGTGTCCCGCCAGTGCTCCTTCGAATCCGCATTCCCCGCCCACTGCTTGGCGAAGCCGACGCCGCCCGTGAAGCCGAGCGTTCCGTCCACGACGAGGACGCGCCGGTGGTTGCGGTGATTGGATACCCAGAGCATCCAGGGCTTCGTCGGGTGGAAAAACTCGACGCGGCAGCCGGCGCGTCGCAACGCGTCGATGTCTCCCGCCTTGAGGTGACGGCCCGTCGAGCCAATGGCGTCGAAGAGCACGCGGACGGCGACGCCGTGCGCCGCCCGCTCGGCGAGCGCGTCGCGGAAGCGCGCGCCCACCTCGTCCGACCAGAAGATGTACGCCTCGAAGTTCACGGTGGTCTTCGCGGAGGCGATCGCGGCGAGCATCGCCGGGAAGATCGCGTCGCCGTTCTCGAGGAGCGCGAGCCTGTTTCCGGGCGTCATCGCGGCGCCGGGCAGAGCGGACGGCAGGAACGTGGGCGCGTTCAAAGTGAAATCGTGCGGCAACGCGTAGACGGTCTGCTTCGGCGCACCCACTTTCGCGACTGTGACCGCGAACGCGTAGCCCGCCACGAACGCCGCGACGACGCTCGAAAAGGCGCGAAGCCACGTCGACCGCCTGGACGGGGGGCGCTTCATCACCGCCGAGAGTAAGCTAGAGGCTGCGAGACGCCGCGGAATTTCTTCGGATGAGTCGCGCTCTCTACGGAGACATCCTCTTGGGGCCCTTGGTGGGCGCGGACGCGGCGCCGGCCACCGCCACCTTGCCAGACAGCACCTCCCCGGCCTTGACCTGCGCCTGGCGGGAGAGGTCGATCGACTCGGCCAGGATGCGGGCCATTTCCTGCGGCGCGTGGAAGCCCATGGAGTTCTCGGCCGCCACCATGTCGAGGCGCCACTGCGCTGCGCGCTGCAGCTCGCCCAGCTCCTTGATCGCCGGATCCTTGTCCACGACGGCACGCCACGCGGCCAGCAGGTTCGCCTTCGTCTCGGCGGCCAGCTTCTTGTCCTGGTCTTCCTTGCCGAGCTTCGCGAAGTCCGAGTTCTTCTCGAACGTCTCCTTCGCCTTCGCGGCGGCCGCCGGGCGATTCTGGTCGTCGTATGGCTTCCGGACGGCGACGATGGCGTCGATCATGGCGATCGCGGCCTGGCCCGCCCGTGACATGAGCGCGAAGTGGCGGTCCTGGATGGCCTCGACACGGCTCTTGAGCTCTTCGTCGCTGTAGGGGTGGCAGCTCGCGCAGGAGCGGTTCGCCGAGAGGAGCGGGCTCCTCACCCAGTGCTCGGAGATCTTCTGGGCGCCGTCGCGGCGGTAGGACATGTGGCAGTCGGCGCACGCCACGCCGCTGCGGGCGTGGATGCCCTGGCTCCACATCTCGAACTCGGGGTGCTGCGCCTTGAGGACCTCCATGCCGGTCTCGGCGTGCGTCCAGTCCTTGAAGCGCGCGCCCTTGACCTCGATGGAGTTGTACTGCTTCTCCATGTCCTCGACCCTGAGGCCTTCGGCCCACGGGAAGAAGATCGTCGTGCCCTTGCCGCAGAAGTACTCGACGTGGCACTGGCCGCAGACGTACGAGCGCTTCTCCTGGCGGGTCGCGTCCACGTTCGGGTCGTACGGCCGGGCGCGGTCGCCGCTGCGCCAGCGCTCGATGCTCGGGAGGTGAGGGACGGCGGCCTTCGACACCGCGAGCTTCTGGATGCCCGCGACGAAGGCCGGCCGCGTCACGCGCAGCTCCATCGACTTCGGGTCGTGGCAGTCGACGCAGGACACCGGGTGGACCTTGCCCGTGAGCTGCTCGAGCTGCTTGTGGGCATCCCAGTAGCCGAGAGCGCCGACGGCCTCGAGGCCCTTCTGGAGCTGCTCGGCCTCGCTCGCCTGCGGTGCCGCGTCCTTCCCGAGCTTCCGGTAGAGCGGCATGATCGAGGCGTGGCAGTGCATGCAGTTGCCCGACTGCTTCCCCTCGGCCTGCACGTTGCGTTTCGTGTTTTCCTGGTCGAAGAGCATGAAGGCGTGGCCGCGCCGGTCGCGGTAGTCCACCGCGAAGAGGTATCCCGCGAAGATGCGCGTCAGCCACGGGTCGCGCGCCGCCTTCTGGGGGGGGACGACGCCCTCGGCCCCGCCGTAACCCCCGCCGTACTTCGTGTGGGACGGCTCGGACGTGCGCTTGTACCCGTCGTACTCGCGCGGCCAGTTCGTGCCCCACTTGGCCGGGTCGACGTCGTTCTCCGTCACGTCGGCGAGCCTGACTGTGGAGTTCTTCGCCTCCTGCTTGCGCTCGGCGATGTTGACGAGCAGCGCAGCGGCGACGAGGGCCACGAGCAGGAAGACGCCGGCGACGAGGGCGACGAGCAGCCCCCGCTTCTTTTCGGGGGCCGGGTTCGATGCGGACATGAGGTGCTCCTTCGGGGCAAAGTTGGGTCAGCGGGCGTGGCCCACCGAGGCGTGACAGCGGACGCACGAGACGTTGCCGCCCTGGGTCATCGAGTCGACGAGGTCTGAGTGGCAGCGGCGGCAGTTGGCCTCGACCACGGCCGAGCTCTCCGGCCGGGCCCGGATGACGTCCGGATAGCCGCCCATCGTGAACGCCCACGAGTGGTGCCAGCCGTTGAGAGCCTTGACCGTGTATTTCGAAATTGCGCCGGCGGGCGTGTGGCAGTCGTTGCAGGTGGCGACGTCGTGGTGCGGCGCGGCCTGCCAGCCGGAGTAATGCGCGGCCATGACGTGGCAGTTCGCGCACGTGGCGGGGTCGTTTCCCATGTAGGACGATCCCTTCGCGTACCAGAAGGCATACGCGCCGACGCCGATGGCGAGTCCGGCAGCGGCGGCGGCGAGGGTCAGGGGGACCGGGAGAAGGGAGAAGCCGCGATTCGTTTTCATGAACGCTTCCGGAGGCTCACCCTTCCGGCCTCTTTGCGTCGATGAATCAGGTGAATCAAGCGGATTCTCCCGGCCGCCGCCGGAGCGTCGCGACGAGCGCGTGGGCCCAGAGGACCAACCCGGCCGTCGCGAAAATCCCGGTCGTGCCGACGAGACGATAGAGCGCCAAGCCGCCCCATCCGAGTGCGACCGGGATCTGCAGCGCCCGGACGGCGGCCGCGGCGGCAACGAGCACGACGGCGAGACGCGCCTCCTGCGGCCGCGCGAGGGTCCGGCCTGTGAAAAGCGGGACGACGTGCAGGCTCATCACGACGACGAAGAGCGTGAGAAACCCGATCGTGTAGGTGTGCCGCGCGCCATCCCACACGAATTTGTGCACGGAGGCGCCGCCGATCTCCGCGACAGCGGCCGTGAAAGAGGTCGCCGCGAAGACGCCGAGGAAAAGGAAGGGCACGCGCAGGAACGGCACGGCCAACGGACGCGCGAGGGGGACGAGAAGATGGCTCGCCGCAAGGAAGAGGAGGACGGCCGCCGAGACGAGCAGCGTGCCGGTCATCGCGAGAGCCCGGGCCCTAAGCGGTGGAATGCCGCGAATCCACGCCGCTGCGAGGAGGAGGGTACCGGCCCCCTGCAGGGCAGCGACCCACCGCGCGCCTTTCGTCGTCCGGCCAGGCAGGCCGAGTAACGCAGGAGCCACGCGTGAGGAGAAGGCGAACAGCCACGAGAGGACGACGCCGTAGAGAGTGACCGCGTAGAAGGGCTCGACGAGGCCGCCGGGAATTTCGGACTCCGCGTGACCCGCGAGGAAGATCGCCTGCGCCGCCGACAATGCCGCGCTGACCATCGCCCACGCGGTTCCGAGGAGGAAGTGGAAGGTGAACGGATCGCCCGGCTCGCGTCGCGTGGCGAGAGCCTCGACGGCCCACGCCACGAACGCGAAGATCCCGGCGAGCTCGAGCGCGCCGGAGAGGAGCGAGAGGAGACGGCCGGCGGCCCACGGCGCCAGAGGCTGGCCGATCGCCCGGAACAGGGCGCCACCGCCGACGCCGACGAGAACTGTCAAGACGACTCTTCGCGGCGCGGGCGGGACATCCAGCATGCGGGGCAGAGCGGGGAACATCACGCCGAGGACGAAGAGCAGGGCGAATCCCACGAGCTGGACGTGTGCATGGAGCTGGAGATGAGACGGCAGGACCGTTCCCGCCGCAAACGCCATCTCCCAGATCGCCCATCCGCCCGTGGAGACGCCGAGAGCGATGGCGAGCGCGGCAGAGGTGAATACGAACGCGGGCAACAGGTCGCGAGGTGCCGCCGAAGCGCGAGGCATGTCGTGTTCAGCGCCTTTCGAGCCGCTTGAGGGCCTCGGGCGCGATCCGGGACGGATCCCATGACGGCTCCCACACGAGCTCCGTAGAGACCGACGTGACGCCCGGGAGCGCCCACACCGCCCGGTAGATCCCGCGCGCGAGCATCTCAGTGACGGGGCAACCCTGCGTCGTCGCGGTGAACGTCACGTGCACCGCTCCTTCCTGCGAGATCGACACGTCGTAGACGAGGCCCAGGTCCACGACCGAAAGACCCAGCTCAGGGTCGATGACCGGCTGGAGCACGTCGAGGACGTCGGACTCACTGGGCGGCGACATGTTGACTCCCGGACATGTCCGAATCTGCTCCGTCCGGGGACCATTCACCATGACCCTCGTCATATGGTCGGCCCTACTGCTTCGACGCCGCCGGACGGGCTATCCTTGAGACCGTGTCTTCCTCCCTTCCCCACTTCGACGCGGTCCCGCTCTTCCAGTGCCTCAACCCGGACGAGCGAAGGCTTCTCGCGCCCGTCTGCCGGGCGGTCGTGTACGAGAAAGGGGACGAGATCTTCCGCGAGGGCGAGCCGGCGACCGACCTCTGCTTCGTCGTGATCGGGCGCGTGAAGATCGTCAAGGCGGCGCCGGAGCGCGACGTGATCCTCGGCCTCTTCGGGGCGGGCGAGCCGATCGGCGCCGTGGCGCTCTTCGAGGGGCTGCGGTTTCCCGCTTCGGCCGTCGCTCTCGAGCCGTCCACGATCCTGCGGGTTCCCGAACGCGAATTTTTCGCGACGATCGACGGACATCCCGAGATGACGCGCCGGCTCCTGCAGGGCCTGATGCTCCGGCAATTCGAGATCACCCGGCGTCTCGCCGACCTGACCGGCCCGGTCGAAAAACGCATCGCGCGGCTCCTCCTGATGCTGGCCACGCGGGTCGGCAGGCGCGAGGGCGCCGGGGCCACGATTCCGCTCGCGCTGTCGCGTCAGGAGATCGCGGACATGACCGCAACGACCGTCGAGACCGCGATCCGGGTCATGAGCCGCTGGGGGAAGGAACACGTCGTGATCACCGCCGCGGAGGGATTCGCGATTCCGGACCTCCGGGCGCTCGAGGTCCTGATCGCGGGCTGATCAGCGGGACTCGTACGCCTGGATGGCGGCGACCAGTTCGTCCGAGCCGAGCTCCGAAAGCACCCGGTCGATCATCGGATAGAGGATCCGCTCCTCCTTGACGCTGTGCGGCCCGAGAGTGGCGTGGAGCCGCTCGCGCAGTCGCACGGTGTCGGCCGACGGATCGTCGATGGCCGCGCGGAGCATCTGAACCGCCGCGCGGATCTCGATGTGCTCGGCGCGCATGACCGCCGTCGGCCCGGCGTGCCGGG
>JBDTML010000147.1:0-1970 GCA_039934255.1 Acidobacteriota bacterium
GATAAGAATCCTGAGATTTTCGATGTCGCCTTCCTTCTTGAATTCCCGCACCACCGCCTCGGCCACGAACTCGTCGGGTTGCAGATCGACCTTGAGGTGAAAATCGCGCACCCGTTGGGCGGTGGCCGGCCCGATCGCCGCGATCCGCACCCCGCCGATGTCGCGGGCGTCGTCGTAAAGTTTGTAAAACATCTCGAAGAAAGCGGTCACGCCATTCGGGCTCGTGAAGACAATCCAGTCATAGCCGTGCGCGTCCTGCACCAGCTCGGCGAAGGCGCGCAGATCGCTCGGCGGCTCGATCCGGATGGTCGGCAACTCGATCACCTCGGCACCGAGATTGCGCAGCTGGTCGCTCAGGGCGCCGGCTTGTTTGCGGGTGCGCGTGACCACGATGCGTTTCCCGGAAAGCGGCCGGCCTTTTTTCTTGTTCGGACGAAAAGACGACGAAGAGACGAAGAAAGACGAAAAGGAAGAGGGGATTCTTAGATGAGTAAGAGAGAGAAAGAGAATTCGCTGCGGCCCCGCGGAATTCGGCAGCCTCGCGCGCGCCGGGCCGCCGACTCGCTGCGCCCCGCCTCAGCCCGCCGCCCTCTTTACCTTCTAAGAAATTCTTCTCTTCTCCTT
The DNA here is from genome assembly GCA_039934255.1 of Acidobacteriota bacterium. Lineage (GTDB taxonomy): Bacteria > Acidobacteriota > Thermoanaerobaculia > UBA5066 > UBA5066 > Fen-183. The sequence goes on from JBDTML010000147.1 coordinate 625, forward strand.
TCTCTCATCGCGGCGGCGGGCGCCGCCGCCGCCGCCCGCCCGATGACGATCGAGGACAACCTCCTCACCGTGCGCGTCGCGGACCCGCAGCTGTCCCCCGACGGCAAGTGGGTCGCGTTCGTGCGGACGACGGCCGATCTCGCCGCGAACAGGCGCAACGCGGACATCTGGATCGTTCCCGCCGACGGATCGGCGCTCCCGCGCGCGCTCACGCGGCACGAAAAGGCCGACAACGCGCCCCGCTTTTCGCCGGACGGCAAGACGATCGCGTTCGTCTCGACGCGCTCCGGCGTTGCCCAAGTCTACCTCCTCGATCTCGGGGGCGGCGAGCCGCGCAAGCTGACCGATCTCGCCTCAGGGGTGCAGGACCCGCTCGTCTTCTCGCCGGACGGAAAGAAGCTCGCGTTCGTCTCGGACGTGTACCCCGCCTGCGCCGACGAGGCCTGCAACAAGAAGACGCGCGAGGAGGCCGACAAGAATCCGGTCAAGGTCCACCACCTGAAGCGCCTCTTCTACCGCCACTGGGACGAGTGGCGCGAAAACGTGCGCCACCACATCTTCGTCGCCGACGTGGCGACGGGGGCCGTCACGGACGCGACGCCGGGTGATTTCGACTCGCCTCCGAACCACTACGAGGACGGCGGCATCGCGTTCTCGCCCGACGGCCGGGAGATCGCGTTCGTCTCGAACCGGGACGGCGCCGACAAGGAGGCGCTCTCCACGAACAAGGACGTCTTCACCGTGCCCGTCGTGGGCGGAACGGCCGTGAAACTGACGGCCGGGAACGCCGCGGCAGACTTCGACCCGGTGTACACGCCCGACGGATCCTCCATCCTCGTCCGCGCGCAGCGCCGCGCGACGTTCGAGGGCGACCGCTGGTACCTCGACGTCTACGACCGCAAGACGAAGGCGAAGCGGACGGTGTTCGAAGAACCGGATCTTTCTGTTTCGGAATTCAGATTGTCGCGTGACGGCAAGACCGTGTACTTCACCGCGGAGAGCGAGGGAAGAGGGGATCTCTTCGAAGTGTCCCTCGCAGGCGGAAGGCCCCGTCTCCTCAAGAAGGGCGGGAACATCGGCGCCCTGCAAGCCGGAGCGGGCCTCCTCGTGTTCACCGAAGCCTCCCTCACCGCACCGCCAGAGATCTTCTCTTTACCACTCGAAGAAAAATCTCCTTCTTCTCCGAATCCGAACCTGGCGAAGGCTCTCACCGACGAGAACCGCTCGTGGCGCAAGGACGTCTCCTTTTCGGCGCCCGAGAGCCTGTCGGTCCCGGGCGCCGGGGGCGCGCGCGTGCAGTACTGGCTCGTGAAGCCGCCGATGTTCGACGCGGCGAAGAAGTACCC
>JBDTML010000148.1:0-5247 GCA_039934255.1 Acidobacteriota bacterium
TAGGAGATCCCCGGAAAACGCTCCTCGAACCGGTCCGCGAGGCGCTCGGTGCCGAAGCCGATCGGCTGCAGCGCGTCCGACCCGCATTTCGGACAGGCGGGCGGCCGGCGGATGTCGTCGCCGCAGTAGTGGCAGAGGAGGCGCTCGTGCCGGCGGTGGTACGTGCGTGCGACGGAGCAGTTCTGGCAGCGGAAGTCCTCGCCGCACGCGCGGCAGAGAAGGCTGGGCGAGAACCCGCGCCGGTTGAGGAGCAGGATCGCCTGCTCTCCCCTTTCGAAGCACGCCGTGAGGATCTCGGCGGTACGGTTCGCGAGCAGGATGCGCCCGTGGTCGCCCTCGCGCGCCTTCTCTTCCCGGAGGTCCACGACTTCCACCTGTGCGCGCGGCCGCGCTCCCGGCCGATCGGGCAGGGCGAGGCGCGCGAGACGGCCCTCGCGGGCGGCGCGCTCCTGCTCCATCGACGGCGTCGCCGAGCCGAGGACGAGCGTGGCGCCTTCCTCGCGGGCGCGCACGCGTGCCACGGCGCGCGCGTCGTAGCGCGGCGTCTCGCCCTGCTTGTAGGCGGCATCGTGCGCCTCGTCCACGACGACGAGGCCGAGATCCGGCAGCGGCGCGAACACGGCCGAGCGTGGGCCCACGACGGCGTCGACCTCTCCCCGGCGCGCGCGCTCCCATTCGGCGGCGCGTTCTCCGTCCGAGAGGCCGCTGTGAAGGAGCGAGATCCGGTCGCCGAAGCGCGCCACGAGCCGTCTCACGAGGGCGGGAGCGAGCGCGATCTCCGGCACGAGCAGGATTCCGCGCCGGCCCTCATCCCGCGCTGACTCGAGCGCCGCGAGGTAGACCTCGGTCTTGCCGCTGCCCGTCACGCCATCGAGGAGGAATTCCGCGGGCGCCCGCGCGCGGATAGTCCCGGAGATCGTCTCGATCGCCGCCCGCTGCGCTTCGGTGGGGACGGGCCTCCGATCCTGACCCAGCCCTCCGACGTGCCGGGAGATGTCGGCGCGACGTTCGGTTTCGACGGCCGAGACGAGCCCGGCCTTCGCGAGGGCAGAGACCACGGCGGAAGTACCGCCCGCCTCACGAACCTCCGCGACCGAGGCGGGCCGGCCGAGGGCGAGCAGCCGCGCGTGCAGGGCGCGGCGCTTCGGCGCGCGCGTGAAGGCGGGGTGATCGGCGGGGGCAGGGCGCGCGACCCAGGCCCGGTCGGACGGAGCGGCCGCCGCGCGAACTCTCTCGGAACGGATCCGGGCGAGGCCCGCCGCGACGAGCTGCTTGAGCGCCGCCGGGGCGCCCCTGCGCCCGACCCGTTCCACGAGATCGGGAAGGCGGGCCTCTCCTCTCTCGAGGAGAACGGCGAGGATCTCTCCGGCAAGGCCTTCGGGTGCGGCGCCGACGGCACCCGATGCCGGCACGTAGACCGCCTCGCCCGCCGCGAGCAGCCGGGCGGGGACCGCGGCGCGAAGAAGCTCGCCGGGAGGGACGAGGTAATAGGCGGCGGCGCGCACGAGGACGGCGACGAGACGCTCCGAGAGGAACGGCGCGTCGTCGAGCGCCGCGACCACGTCGCGCTCCACCGTGCCCTGGGGGGCGGGCGGCGGGTCGAGCGACGCGACGAGGCCGGTCGCGAGGGCGCTTCCGAATGGCGCGGCGACACGCGCCCCTGGAATCAGCGGCCCGACGTCCTCCGGCACCCGGTAACTCGGCAGCCCGGGAAAGCGGTTGGGAAGGAGAAGCGAGACGCGCGTCAGACGCGCGCCCTCGGTTTCTGATCGGGGGTCTCGTCGGGTGTGTCGTCCTCCGCGGGGTCTTTCCTCCGCGACGGCTGGTCGGCATCGACGAAACGCTTCTCCACAGGCTCCCAGCGCCAGCGGCGCGTCGGATCCAGGCCGAGGTCGGGCGTGATGACGAGCAGCGAGCGCTCGATCGTGAGGTCGCCCGAGGCGAGCGAAATTGCGCTCTCGGTCCAGATCGGCGGCTGGAACGAGCCATCCCCCGTCCCGAAGAACACCGCCACGTGGAACCAGGGCCCGCCGGATCTCTTCTCCACGAACGCCTGTGCGAAGTCGAGCCGGCCGTCGCCGTCGAGATCCCCGCGGACGAAGAATGGGTGATACCCGCCGTAGACCTCCTCGAGGTCCCGGTGTTCGTCCGATTCCATCGCGTCGCGATCCTCGGCCGCCCGCACGAGGAGCCCATCCTTCTTGCAGGCTTCCAGCGCCTGCTCGACCGCGCGCCGCTCTGCCAACGTCCGACCCGAAGGGTCGAGGCCCCGCGTCTCGGCGACCGGCGTCTTCGCCAGAGGCCTCGCCGGTTTTGGAACAGGCTTCGCCAGGAAGAAGGCGGCGGCGGCGGTTGCGCCCGCGACCGCGAGGACGAAGAGAACGTAGCGAAGGCGAGCGCTCACGGTTGCTTCCCCTTCCGGGCCGGTGCGTCGATCCCGAGCCTCGCGAGCACAGCCAGCAGATCCTCCCACGCCTCCTTCTTCTGGGCCGGCTGGCGCAGAAGGTAGGACGGATGGAGTGTGGGCATCACGGCAATGCCGCGATAGCTTCCCCACTTGCCGCGGAGACGCGTGATGCCTTCTTCCGTCTCGAGCAGGAAATGCGCGGCGAATTTTCCGAGGGCGACGAGCACCTCGGGCTTCACGAGGTCGATCTGACTCTCGAGGTAGCCGCGGCAGGCGGCGATTTCGTCGGGCTCCGGGTTCCGGTTTTCGGGCGGACGGCACTTCAAGACGTTCGCGATGTAGACGGACGAGCGCGGCAGCCCCATGCCGTCCTCGATCATCCGCGTGAGGAGCTGGCCCGCGCGGCCGACGAACGGCACGCCCTGCGCGTCCTCGTCGGCCCCGGGAGCCTCACCGATGAACATGATCCGGGCGTTCGGCGAGCCGTCCGCGAACACGGTCTGCTTGCGGGTCTTGCAGAGGCGGCAGGTCACGCAGGAAGAGACTTCCTTTGCTAACGACTGCAACTCCATCGCAGAAGCGTTTCCTGCTTCGGCGCCGCCCGCCGCCCTCTTCACCTTCAAAGAAATCTTCTCTTCCTCTTCCTCTCTATCTTTGTCTCTATCTCCATCCAGATACAGCTCCGCCACGCCGAGGTCGCGAAAGTAGGCGAGGGTTTCCCCGAGCGCGTCGGAGCCGGGAGGCCGCGCGGGGGTCACCCGGAGATCACTCGGTCGGAAGCAGGTCGACGGCCGGGATCTCTGTGGCGGCCGGTTCGGGTGAGGAGAGCTGCCAGCGCACGAGGTCGGCGTTCACCTCTTCGAGCGCGACGCGGGTGACCTTCGCGCGCTTGCTGTCGACCTTGGGGCGCGCGCCCTGTACGAGCTGCTCGGCCCGTCGGGAGACGATGTGAACGAGGCGGAACTTCGACTCGACGTTCGGCGGAAGCTGCGACATGAAGAGATTGTCCTCCGTGAGAATTCAGGGCGTGAATGTCCTGAGGATCGATTCGAGGCGCTCGCGCCGGCGGCTTTTCCCCGCCCGCCGCGCCACGAGGATCGAGCGAAGCTCGTCCACCGCGGCCTCCAGATCCTCGTTGATTATCGCATAGTCGAATTCGCCCCATTCCTCCATCTCCTTCCGGGCCACGCCGAGGCGGCGGAGAATGACGCCCGGTGCGTCGGAGCCCCGGGCCTTGAGCCGCTCCTCGAGGACCTCGCGCGAGGGCGGGAAGACGATCACCTTGACCGCCTCCGGCACGTGAGAACGCACCTGGCGCGCGCCCTGGACGTCGATGTCGAGGAGAACGTCGATTCCGCGCTCGAGGCGTGGCTCGACCTCCTCGCGGGACGTGCCGTAGAGGTTGCCGTGCACGGTGGCCCACTCGAGGAAGCCGCCGCGCTGCTCGATCACATGGAAGGCGGCCTCGTCCACGAAGTGGTACTCGACTCCGTCCGTCTCGCCGACGCGCGGGGGCCGCGTCGTGTGAGAGACGGAGAAGTGCAGGGTGCCGCCGATTCGCGGGTCCTGGAGGACGCGGCGAATGAGAGTCGTCTTCCCCGCCCCCGAGGGCGAGGAGACGATGAAGAGGTCGCCTCGGCTCATCGCGTTCCTCTCATTCGACGTTCTGGACCTGTTCCTTGAAGGCTTCGAGCTCGGACTTGAGGTCGAGGACGAGCTTCGTCGCGCCGGCCTCGCGCACCTTCGAGCCGGACGTGTTGACCTCGCGGTGCAGCTCCTGCGCGAGGTGGTCGAGGCGCCGGCCGATCGCCCCGTCGGCAGCGAGCAGGCGCCGCGCCTCGGCGAGGTGCGTCTTGAGGCGGTCGATCTCCTCCGTGATGTCGGCGCGGTCGGCGAGCTGCGCGACTTCCTGCGCGAGCCGCGCCTCGTCGAGGGGAATGCCCTCGGCCAGCTTCGAAATTCGTTCCCGGAGATTGCTTTGAATTCGGTCGGAAATTCCAACTCGTTCCGCGTCGAGTCGCGCCACTCCTTTGTCGATCCGTTCGAGGATTTCTTTGAAGGTAAGAAGGAGAGCGGCGCCTTCGCGCGCCCGCGCGGCGTCGAAGTCCTGAAGGGCCTGTTCGACGAGGGGAACGAAGATTTCTTCGAAGGTGCTCTCACCGGGCGCGGCCTCTTCCTGCCGGACGACTCCCGGCAGACTGAGGAGGTCGCGAGGAGAGAGCTCGCCCGGCAACCCCCTTTTCAAAGAATCTTCTCTCCATTCCCTCGCATACTTTTCCGCCGCGTCCATGTCGATTCGTGCGGTGGCCGATGCGCCCGCCGCCCTTGTCGTTCGGATCAGGATGTCGATGTGACCTCTCTGGGCGACCCTTCCGACCGCCTTCCGGATCGCGGGCTCCGCGGAGGCGTATTCGTCGCGCAACTTGATCGCGAGGTCGAGGAATCGATGGTTCACGCCCTTCACGACGACGCTCACCTCGGTTCCGTCCGGCAGCGTGCCCGCCGCCTTCCCGAACCCGGTCATGGACTTCATGTGGAGGCTCCTCTTCCGCCGTCTCCGCCGTCTTCCGTCTCGAAGACCTGCAGGTCGTGGAGCCGACGATACAACCCTCCCGACGCGAGAAGGTCGCCGTGTGTGCCGCGCTCGACGACGCGGCCGGCCTCGATCACGGCGAGCTGATCGGCGCGCCGCACCGTCGACAGCCGGTGCGCGATCACGAGCGTCGTCCGGCCCGCCATGAGGCGCTCGAGCGCTTCCTGGACCGCCCGCTCGCTCTCGGCGTCGAGAGCGGACGTGGCCTCGTCCAGGACGAGGATCGGCGGGTCCTTCAGGAGCGCCC
>JBDTML010000149.1:0-40389 GCA_039934255.1 Acidobacteriota bacterium
ACGGCTCGATGGTCGCGATGGTCCAGAAGGACATGAAGAAGCTCGTCGCGTACTCGTCGGTCGCGCACCTCGGCTTCGTCATGCTCGGCCTCTTCGCCCTCAACAACGCGGGCATCCAGGGCGGCATCCTCCAGTCGATCAACCACGGGCTCTCGACGGGCGGGCTCTTCCTTCTCGTCGGAATCGTGTACGAGCGAACGCACACGCGGCAGATCGCCGACTACGGCGGCCTCTCCGGCGTCATGCCCGTCTACGCGATGCTCTTCATGGTCATTCTTCTCGCGTCGATCGGCCTGCCGCTCCTGAACGGGTTCGTCGGCGAGTTCACGATCCTGACCGGCGTCTTCCTCGCGGACTGGCGCTGGGCCGTGTGGGCGAGCCTGGGCGTCATCCTCGGCGCGGCCTACATGCTCTGGCTCTACCAGCGCGTCTTCTTCGGTGAGCTCACGAACGAGAAGAACAAGGGCCTCGAGGACGTCAACCTCCGCGAGATCCTCACGCTCGCTCCCCTCATCGCGATGTGCTTCTGGATCGGCCTCTATCCGAAGCCGTTCTTCGAGATGACGGCCAAGTCGGCCGAGAAGATCGTGGCGGCCGTTTCGGCGCCCCACGTGCGCCGCGCCGCCCAGGAAGCCGCCGCCCGTCTCGCGTCCGCGGCGCCGATCGCGGTGTCGCCGCCGGCGGTGCCCGCGTCCGCCGCCGCCGCGACCGCCGCTCCGGAGGTCAAGTAGGCCGTGCCATTCCCAGCGGGCGACACGCTCCTGATCCTGCCGGAGCTCTTCCTGACGGCGGCGGCCCTCGTCGTCCTTCTCTGGGCGACGGCGGTGAGCCGCGAGGGAGAACGCGGTCTCGCCCTCTTCTCGATCGGCGCGCTTGCCGCGACGGGAATCCTGCTCTTCGTGTCGGCGCGGATGGCCGGAGCCCTGCCCAGAAGCGGATTCGGCGGCATGTTCGTGATGGACCGGTTCGGCCTGTATTTCAAGGCGATCCTGATCCTCGTTTCGATCGTGACGATCCTGTTCTCGCTGCGTTTCATCGGCGCGGCGTCCTATCCGGGCGGCGAGTACTACGGCCTGCTCCTCTTCGCGACGGTTGGCATGCTCTTCATGGCCTCGGGAACGAACCTGGCGTCGATCGTGGTGGCGCTCGAGCTGATGGCCCTCTCGCAGTACGTTCTCGCCGGCTACTTCAAGCGCGAGACGAAGTCCCTGGAAGCCGCCGCGAAGTACTTCGTCCTGGGGGCGTTCTCGTCGGGCATCCTCCTTTACGGCGTCTCCCTCGTCTACGGCGCCGCGGGAACCCTCTCTCTCGCGGGCATCGCCACCGCGTTCGCGGCGCCGAAACCGCCGGCTTTCCTCGTCGTCGGAATCATCTTCGTCGCGTGCGGGATGTTCTTCAAGATCGCGTCCGCGCCCTTCCACGTGTGGGCGCCCGACGTGTACGAGGGCGCGCCCACGCCGATCTCCGCGTTCTTCGCCGTCGGCCCCAAGCTCGCGGCTTACGCGATCTTCGCCCGCATCTTCTTCGTGGGCTTCGGCCCGCGGGCGGGCGACTGGACGGCAATCGTCGCGGCGTCGGCGGCCCTCACGATGATCGTCGGGAACGTGGGCGCCCTCATGCAGACAAACGTGAAGCGGCTGCTCGGGTACTCGTCCATCGGGCACGCGGGCTATGCGCTGCTCGGCTTCCTCGCGTATGGAGACAAGAGCGGGATCGGACTGTGGTCGGTGCTCGTCTATCTTCTCGCCTACGCCTTCATGAACCTCGGCGCCTTCGGCCTCGTGATCCTCCTCGAGGCGAAAGGTTACGCCGGCGAGAGCGTGGACGACTTCAACGGACTCGCGAAGAAGAACCCGTGGCTGGCCGCCGCGATGCTCGTCTTCCTGCTGTCGCTCGCGGGAATCCCGCCCACCGCCGGGTTCGTGGGAAAGTATTTCCTGTTCTCGGCGGCGATGAAGGCGGGGTACTTCTGGCTCACGCTCCTCGCGGTCCTCATGTCCGCGGTTTCCCTCTTCTACTACTTCCGGATCGCGCGCGCGATGTATCTCGTGGACGGCGAGGGATCGGTCCACTGGCGCGAGGAGCCCGCGGTCACGGCGGCGATCGCGCTCTGCGCGGCCGGCACGCTCGCGATGGGAATCCTGCCCGGTCCCTTCGTGCAGTTCGCCCGGACCTGCCTGCTGCCGTTCGGGCCTTGAGCGACAAGCCCGGCGACCGGCCCGACGACCCTCTTCCCGGCGATCCGGAGTCCCGGCGGTTCTTCGGCGACGTCCTGACGTTCGGGTGGGTTCTTCCCGGCGCGATCGCCGCGGGAGCGGGCCTTGGGTACCTCGGCGACCGGCTTTTCGGCATCTTCCCGATCCTGACCGCCGTTCTCGGGGTCCTCGGCCTCGTGGCCGGACTTCGGCAGATCTACCGGGAATCCGGGACGATCTCCGAGGAGGGCCGAGGCCCCCGGAAGTGATCCCCTCGACCGAAAGACGTTTCTTTCGGCTGGCGGTGGCGCTGGGCCTGCTCGGAGCCTCAGGACTGGCCGCCTGCGGGCTGTTTCAGGCAGCCCTCGCCTTGACTCTCGGGGCCGCCGTGGCTATCGTCTCGGCGCTCTGGCTGTCGGATCTCGTCGGTCGCTTCGAAGCGCCCGAAAAGATTGCGCCAGCCCGATTTGACTGGAAATTCGGGCTTAAGGCCGTTCTCCGGTACGCCTTCGTCGCTCTTGCCTTGTGGGGGGGGCTGCGGATGCTGCCGGCCGATGTCCGGTGGGTGGTTGCGGGCCTCTCGACGGTGGTCGCCGCGGTGGTGATCGACGGGCTCCTCGAGCTCCTGACCGGCCGCCGGAGCGGAGCGGATTCGGCCCAGTGAGGGTGGGGACGACGTGCACCACGAACTTTCGATCTTCTTCGGGCTCTTCAACGCCCTCCTGACCCGCCTGTTCGGGCCCGTCGAAAACGCGCCGTCCTGGTGGCGCGACGGTATCGTGCTCGGAAGTTTTCACGTAGGCGGCATCGCGCCCCGGGGCGAGCACGGCGAGCTCCTTGGCTGGATTCCGGATCACATCGTGATGGCCCTCGTCGTCTTCCTTTTCTGCGCGGTGTTCTCCTTCGTCGTGTCCCGCAGCTACCGCCGAGACGCTCCCGGCGGCGCCCAGAACGTCCTCGAGGTCTTCGTGGATTTCCTCCGCGACCTCATCAAGGAGAACATCCCGCACCACGGCGAGAGATACCTGCCGATCGCCGGGACGTTCTTCTTCTTCATCTTCCTGAGCAACTTCTGCGGCACTTTTTTCTTCCTGCAGCCTCCGACGGCGAATCTGAACGTGACGTTTGCACTGTCGATCACGTGCTTCTTCCTCTACAACGCCGCCGGGATCAAGGAGCACGGGCTCCTCGGATACCTCAAGAATTTTCTCGGCCCGATGCTCGTGCTCGCGCCGCTCATGTTCCTCATCGAGATGATCGGAAACTTCGCGCGCGCGCTATCGCTCTCGATGCGTCTCTACGGGAACATCTTCGGTGAGCACACGGCCGGCAGCATCTTCGCGGGCCTCGTCCCCATCGTCGTCCCGTGGCCCATGATGGCGCTCGGCATCTTCACGGCGCTCCTGCAGGCCTACGTCTTCACGCTCCTGACCACCGTTTATCTGGGCGGCGCGACCGCCCACGAGCATTGAGAACAAGAGAGAACACGCATTCGATTTTTTCGATCACGAAAGGAGTTCCCGACATGTTGAAGAGAATCCTCACAGGCAGCGTCCTCGCGGCGCTCGCCCTTCTTCTCCCGAATCTCGCCCTCGCCGAGGACGCCGTGAAGACCGGCGGCGGCGCCGGGTGGGGCCACCTCTCCGCGGCGATCGCCATCGGCCTCGCTGCCTTCGGCGGCGCGCTATCTCAGGGCCGCACGGCCGTCGCGGCTTGCGAGGGAATCGCGCGGAATCCCGGTGCGGGCGCCTCGATTCGGGCGATGGCGTTCCTGGCGCTCGTCCTCATCGAGTCCCTCGTCATTTACGCTCTCGTCATCGCGTTCGTCATTTACGGCAAGTAAAACCTTCCTTCTCAGAGAGATGCGGGGCCCCGGTTCGCCGGGGCCGTTTTTCTTTGGGCGAAGGGCAAAGCCGTTGTGCGCCGGTTCGCGTATTGCATGGGGAGAGGTGGAACTCCCGAAATGGCCGCAACCTCGACCCCCAAGGCTTCCGCGACCCCGACCGCCTGGAACTTCCGGAGCGGAGAGCTTCCGTACGCGGACGCCCTCTACGGCTCCGCGCTCCGGTTGACGCGGAACCGTCAGGATGCCGAGGATCTGCTCCAGGAGACCTTCCTCAAGGCATACGCGCACTACGACGGCTTCACCGAGGGCACGAACCTCAAGGCGTGGCTGTTTCGCATCCTCAAGAACGCCTTCATCAACGGTTACCGGCGCGTAAAGGCCGGGCCGAAAGAGGTCGATCTCGGCGCGGGGGGCGACGAAGCGTTCGATGCCGCCCGGTCGAAGGTCCCGGAAAGCGGGAGTGGCACGACGCCCGAGGATGGGCTCCTCGGGGCGACGCTCGACCGGGGCGTGGCGGAGGCTCTTGCCGCCCTGCCGGAGGACTTCCGGCTCGTCGTCGAGCTCGTCGACCTGCAGGACTTCTCTTATCGCGAAGTGGCCGACATCCTCGAGGTACCGCTCGGAACGGTGATGTCCCGTCTCTACCGGGGCCGCCGCCTTCTGGAATCGGCGCTCCTCGATTATGGCCGCCGCCGGCATTACTTTGGCCCGGAGGAGCCCGCGCGAACGCGGCTCGCCGCCGGCGGACCCGAAGCTCCGGAGGCTCCCCGCTCAGGCTCGGTCAGGCATCCCGTCACCCTCTCGGAATACCGCCGGCGCCGCGAACGTTAGAGAACCAGGGGCGACGGGGATGATGGACTGCCGCACGGCGAGCCTGCTGATCGAGGCGTATCACGACGACGAGCTGGAGCTCGTGGACGCCGCGCGCCTTCTCGCGCATTTCGAGGAGTGTCCGGCGTGCCTTCAGCACTGCGAAGAGGCGGGGCAGTTCCGTGAAACCCTCAAGACCTGCCGCCCCGTGGATCGTTGCCCCGAGGAGCTGGCCCGTCGCCTCGCCCGTCGCCTCGACGTGGCTCCGGGGCCCCGGCCGCGTCGCGCCTTCCCGAGGTCCGTCACGATCGTCGTGGCCGCGGGCTGCGGAATCGCGGTGGGCTGGGCGGCCGTGAGGTTCCGCGCGCCCTCCCTGACGGCGGCCGCGCTCCCTCTGGCGGCGCGGCGCGTCGAGGGCGAGCTCGTGTGCCTGCGTTGCGCGATGGACCACGGGCTTCCCGGCGCTCGTCTCGAAGGAACGCCGCACCGCCCCATCCTCCTCACCAAAGACGGGCGGCTGTTCGTCCTGCACGCGCAGAGTGCGGTGCGCTCCCGCCTCGAGGCGGACGGCCCGGCGCGCCGGCACGTCTCGCTGATGGCGAGCCTCGACGAGGCGAGTGGCCTCGCGGACGTCTTCGAGGTGCTTCCCGAGGCAGCGACGGAAGCCGGGGGCGCCGCCGTCCGCTGAATGGGGCGGAGTGTGGCCTCTGGCCTCTCTCTATTTCTCTAGGGCTCGGATGAGAGAGCGGGCGCGCTCAGGCGCTTCTCGAAGAGGATCGACTCACGCGTGCCTTCGCCGACGGGCACCGGAACGAGATCCACGACCCGGAATCCATGCAGCCAGTAGAGGTGAGGGCCGGCGGGCGAGCCGGCGAACGACCGCGCGCGCAGGACGAGCAGGCGACGCTCCCGGCACGCCTCGATTCCGCGGAAGAGCAGCTCCCGGCCGACGCCGCCGTTCCTCTCGGAACCGTCCACGACGAGCCAATTGAAGCGCGCGGTGACCGCATCGGCGAGGTCGCGGGTCACGAGGAGAACGCCCACGAGGCGGCCGTCGCGCTCGGCCGTCAGGAGGGCATCGTGCGCGGCGTCGAAATCACTCGCGATCGACGCGATTTCGTTCCGCAGGACCTCGGCGACGACCGCGTCGTACTCCTCCGAGACGAGGCGCTCCACGAACGACCGGGCGGCGACGAGACCGTCGGCACCGCGGCTTCGGTAGACGACGTCGGTGACCGGCATCGTCACATTCTTCCGGGGATCGGGACGCCGAGAACGCCGAGGATGTCCGCGAGATGGGCCGAGACAACTTGCAAAGCCGCGCGCCGGGCGCGCCTCGTCGTCTCGTCTTTTTCCTGAGCGATGGGATGAGTGTGATAGAGGTGGTGGAACGCCGCGGCAACCGCGAGCGCGTGCCGGACGAGAAGCGAGACCTCGAGCGTTTCGGCCACCTTCTCCAGCGTGTCGAGCGTGCGCCCGCAGGTCCTCACGACGTCCCAGAGCCCGTCGTCGAGCACCGAAGCGGGCAACGCGGACAGTCCGTCGATCTCGGCGGCATCGAGACGCCCCGTGAGGCCCGTTTCCTCCAGCTTGCGGAAGATGTTCGCGGCGCGTACGGCGGCATACTGGAGATACGGCCCCGTATCGCCCTCGAAGGCGAGCGCCTCGTCGAAGTCGAAGGCGATGATCTTGTTCCGCGAAAAGCGCGTCATGTACACGCGGAGCGCGCCGACGGCGATCGCCTCGGCCCGGCCCGTTTCGGCAGGTTCGGCCGCGCGCGAGAGGATCTGCTCCTTCGCTTTCTCGACCAGCCGGTCGAGGAGATCCTCTGCCTTCACGCCGAGCCCCTTCCGGCCCGACATTTCGACGAAGGGGCGCGCCCGGTCCTCGTCCGTGAGCTCGACGCCGAGCGCCTCCGCCGAGGCGGGCGTCAGGGCCACCATCTCGTAGGCGAAGTGGACGGATCGGTCGGCGGCCTCGGCGAAGCCGGCGCGCCGCACCGCCTCCTTGACGACCTTCTGGGGATAGGACTGCCTCACGTCGATGACGTTGATCACGGAGACGCCCTTTCCAAAGCGGCCGCGTGCTGACGGGTCGGCGCCGCGCTCGTCCCGGCGTGTCCTGTAGAGCGGGGAGACGCCATCCGAGGCGTGGAACTCCTGAGAGCCGTCGACGTCCCGGTACGGAACCTCCTCGTACTCGAAATCGATCCCCAGGACGCCGAGCTTCCAGAGCTGATAGGCGACGTCCTTCCCGGTGTACGTGACCGTGCCGTTCGACCGCACGAGGACCTTGTCGGCGTCCTCCATCCCCTCGAATTCCGGAGACCCGTCGAGAGGCATGACCCAGCAGCCCGCGTTCTTGCCCTCCATCTCGAGTCGCGCCGCGCCCGCCGTTTTCAGGAGCTCGAATGCCTTCACCCAGAACCGGCGCGCGAGGATGTCGCTCTCGCGAGGCAGGAGGTCGTAGGTGACGCCCACGCGCTCCATCGTGAAGAGGTGGCAGCGCACGATCGCCTCGGCGAGCCGCCCGGCGAGCTCCGCGGTGGCGGCGTTTTCCGGCGATTGCACTTCTCCGGTCGCCGCCCCCTCGATCGCGTGAAGCGTGGCCTTGCGCTTCTCCTCGAGCGACGGGTCTGCCGCATAGCTCTTCCCGGCGAGGGCGTAGAGGTCCCACGCGAGGTCGCCGAGGCGGCGCGGCTCGACGCCGGGGGCGTGCTCGGGGAAGGCGTCGAGGATCTCCCGGATCTCGCCCGCGAGGCGGCGGGCACGCGCCGGCTCGACGAGGTCTTCGGCATTCTGGAGGGCGACGACGACGTCGGCCACCTGGACGCCCGTGTCGTCGAGATAGTTCTGCACCTCGACGATTCGCCCCAGCCTCTTGAAGGTGCTCACGAGAACGTCGCCGAGGACGGCGTTCCGGAGGTGCCCGATGTGCGCGGCCTTGTTCGGGTTGATGTTCGTGTGCTCGATGATGAGCTTCCCCGCGCCCGAGTCCTCGTCGGGAGCCGCGCCCCCCGCGATCAGCATCTCCCGGAGGACGCGCGGGCGATCGACGTGGAAGTTGACATAGCCGCCGCCTTCGACCGAACGCCTCACGACCACCGATGGCAGGACGAGGCCGGGGGCCAGCTCCTCCGCGATCTTGCGCGGCGGGCGCTTCAGGACCTTCGCGAGCTCGAATGCGACGGGGCAGGCGAGATCTCCGAGCTCGACCTTCGGGGGCGTCTCGAGGACGACGCGCGGCGCGGGAACGCCGAAAATGCGCAGGCACGCCTCCGAGACGGCGTTTTCGAGCTCGCGTTTGAGACCGGGAATCACCGCGTCACGCTCTTCACTCTTTGATTCATGGCGGCGCGGATTCTCGCACGTCGTAAGATTCTCTCCTGATGGACGGTACGGTCACCCGGGATGTTCTCGTCGGCGTCTCTCCCGAGCGTGCGTTCGACGCCTTCGTGGAGCTGTCCGACGTCCTCGCGTGGCTCGCGGACGGGGCCGTGATCGGGCCTCGCCCCGGCGGAAACTGGGGGCTCGGCTGGTACGCGGACCCGGATTCGGGCTCGGGCTACAGCTCGATCGGCCAGTTCGAGGTCTTCGACCCGGGACACCGGTTCGTCGTGGCAAGCCTGATGTTCTCGACGCCCGAAGGCGAGTCCTTCGGCCCCATGCGTCTCGTCGTGGAGTTCGAGAAGGTCCCGGAGGGCACGTGCGTCCGGGTGACGCAGTCGGGGTTCGACGAATCCGCGGCCGGAGCCGCCTATCGCGACCGGCTCGGGCCTGGCTGGGAGCGGATGCTCAAAGACCTCAAGGGCTGGCTCGAAGAAGGCCGCAAACTTCCCGGGCGCTGAGGGGCCGAGAGGGTTAGAATTTTCGTTTCTCGGTCCTTCAGAAGGGAGACTTCATGATCCTCCGCCCCGCCTCCTTGGCTCTCGTCCTCCTCCTCGCGACCGGTGCCCGGGGAGCCGGGCTCGAGAGGTACAAGGACTGGAACAAGTCCCCGGAATTCACCTACCTCGCCGCCGACTCCGAACAAAAGGAATGGAAGAAAATAGCGTCCGACGAGGAGGCCGAGCGCTTCATCCAGCTCTTCTGGGCGAAGCGCGACCCGAATCTGAAGACGCCGGTCAACGAGTTCAAGATCGGCTTCGACCAGCGTGTGAAGGAGGCCGACCAGCTCTTCGCGCTGCCTCGGACCCGCGGAGCGCTGACCGAGCGCGGAAAGCTCTACGTGCTCGTCGGCGCGCCGAAGGACCTCAAGCGCCAGGTCGGCATCAAACCCCAGCCGGTCGCTCCTCCGGGGCAGATTCCTCCTCCGAACGATCCGGGCACCTCGATGGGCGAGTCCATCGCGACCTTCGTTTACGAGGCGGCTCAGCTCCCCGATTGGGCGGGAATGAAATCTCTCCGGGCGGTATTCATCGTCGAGGCGGCGTCCGACTTCGTCAGCGGGACGGGAGGCGGTGACGTGAGGCGTCTCGAAACGAAGGCCCGTCAGGTGACCCTCGTGAACCCGCAGCTCAAGGAGGCGCCGTACTACAAGACCCCGGCCGAGCTCGAGACGGAGCGCAAAGCGGCCGAGGCCGCCGCCGCCGAGGCTCTGAAGGGCCCGGTCCTGACCGCGCCCGTCCGCGAGACTCTGGAGGGCCTGCTGGCCAAAGAGGACACGGGCGCACTTTCTCTGTTTCCGATCGTGGGGCGGGATCGGGAGCCGCGCCTCCACGTGCAGCTCTTCGTGCCCGCCTCCGCGGGCGCTCCCGCGCCCGATGCGCGGCTGGCGATTCTCGTGAGGAACGACGCGGGAGCCGACGCCGCCCGAATCGAAGAGACGACGGCGTTCGAAACCGCTGCCGGGGGATCCGTCACCTCCCGCGAGCTTGCCGTTCCGGCAAGCTCGTACAGCGTCGCGACGGCGGTGTTCGACGCGTCCGGAAAGATCCTCTTTTCCGCGAAACGCAAGGTGTCCGTCGCCGCGGCCGGGGCGGACTTTTCGCTGTCCCCGCTCGTCGTCGCGGCGCAAGTTTCCGCCGTGGCGAAGGGGAAAGCGGACGAGGCCTTCACGCTGAGCGGAAATCACTTCGTGACGAAGGGCGGCCGGCTCGACCCGGAGGACGGGCTTCTCTTCGTCGTGAGGGTTTACAACCCGAAGGTGGACACCGCCACGAAGACGGTCCGCATTGCGCGCTCGGTGAAGATCAAACCGAAGGGCGCGCCGGCCATGGACGTGCCCCAGCCCGCCGACCAACCCGTGCCCGTGCCGGACTCGAAGGACGGCACGGAGCTCATTTCGCTCGACGTGGCCGCGGAGGTCATCCCGGCGAATCTGGGCGAGTACCTGAGAAAGCCGGGTGACTACGATTTGAAGGTGACGATCACGGATCAGGTTGCGCAGAAGACCCTCGAGACCACCACGACCTTCACCGTGACCGGGGTCTTGCCGCCGAAGAAGAAGTAGCGCCCGCGGCAGAAGAAGAGGTCGAGCTCGCCGCGAACCGGGGATCCTTCGGGAACAGGAGCTTCGCCTCTTTGCGAAGCTGAACCTCGCCCTCGCGATCCTCGGTGGACCGAAACGTCTTCATGCCGAGCAGGAAGGATTCGGGCGTCGGCCGGCGGGAGACGAGATCGATGATCACGCGGCGGGCGTCCTGCCTCCGGTCCACGGAGGCGTAAAGGGCGGAAAGGGAGACGCGGGCGTCCACGCGGTCGGGATAGAGCCGCAGTTCCTCCAGGAATTCCTTTTCCGCCTCCACCGGGCGGCCCGAGCGCGCGAGAACGTCTCCGCGCAGCATGTGCATGCCGGACTGCGGGAGCTTTTCGCCGGCGGAGAGTTCCTCGGCCTTTTCCGAAAACGCCTTCGCGCCGGCGAGATCGTTCCGCATCACGGCGATCCGGCCGAGCACGAGGCAGCCGCGCACGCGCGCCTTGCCTTTGCCCGAGTCCATGGACTTCCGGGCGGCCGCTTCCGCCGCCGGGTAGTCGCCCTTCCCGAGCGCCGCCCGGGCGGCGATGTCCTCGGCGGCGGGGTCGCCGAGGAGACGGAGGGCTTCGACATGGCGCAACCCCTCGTCCCACTTCCCGAGCTGAAGGCACAGGTTCGCGACCTCGGTGACATAGGGCGCGCGGGCCGCCTCGGGAGCGAGGTCGATCGTCTTCTCGAGGGCTTTAAGAGCCTCTTCGGGCCTCCCCAGTTCGAGCAGCGCCCGGGACTTCATGTCCCAGATGTCGAGCATGCGCGGGTTTTCCTTCAGGAGGCGGTCGAAGATCTCGACGGCCTTCTCCTGCCGGCCTCCCGTCATCTCGCCGAGGCCGGTGCGCAGCTCCTCGAAGGTCTTGATCCGGTCTTTCGGGTCGTCGAGCGTGCCGGCGGGGGAGGGTCCCGCGCTGAGGTATCCGAGCGAAGCCAGCTTCTTGCGAGCTTCGGTGTCGACCTCGAGAGGAGTTTCGAAGGAGGGCTTCCTCTTGAGGAGATCGGAGCGCAGCGCGCGGAGGGCATCCGGCTTTTCCGCGATGCGGTTGTTCGTCTCGGAAGGGTTCGTCTCGATGTCGTAGATCTCCGGACGCGGAGCCTCGATGTAGTGCCAGCGGCCCTCGATCAGAGAGCTCAGCTCGCTCCAGCCGAAGTGGATGCGCGGAAAAAAAGTCTCCGCGAGAAGGCGCCGAGCCGAGGGTGGCGCGCCCGAGCTCCCAGCGAGTTCGATCAGCGAAACGGTTCCGTCGGGCGGCCGGAAGTTCGCGAGCCCGACCGCGCGGCCGATCGTCGTGAACACGTCGCTCAGGGCGACGGGCGCGGCGACCGACGTGCCTGCCCGCTTGGCTCCGGGGAGTTTTACGAGAAGGGGCACCTGAAGCGTCTCCCGGTAGAGGAACATGCCGTGCTCCGACTCGCCGTGCTCCCCGAGGCCCTCGCCATGGTCGGACAGGAAGATCACGAGGGCCTTGTCGTAGATTCCCTTCTGCTTCAGAAACGAGAGGAACGTCCCCACGATCGCGTCGGTCGCGGCGATCTCACCGTCGTAGGGCGCGGACGCGTAGCGGGACCTGAACGGCTCGGGCGGCTCGTATGGTGTATGCGGCTCGTAGAGATGCAGGAATGCGAAGAGCGGCTTGCCCGCCTGCTCTCCCACCCAGGCCTCGAGCCTCTTCTCGGTGTCGGCGCCGGCGCGTTGGACCCGCCCGAGCGCGGCCTTCGCCTCCGGCGCGTCCACCTCGTCGTCGTAGAGGTCGAATCCTCGCGCGATGCCGCTGTCGCCCTTGAGCACGTAGCAGGAGACGGCGCCGCCCGTTGCGTATCCCGCCGTCTTCAGGAGCTCGGCGAGCGTCGGAGTGCCTTTGCGGAGGTGGTAGCCGAGGTTGTCGTGAATTCCGTGCTCCGCCGGAACCCGCCCCGTGAAGACCGAGGCGTGGGAGGGGAGCGTGAGCGGGACGTGCGCGTAGGCCCTTTCGAAGAGAATCGAATCGCCGCGGAGGGCCGACAGGGCCGGCGTCTCGACGCCCTTGTACCCGTAAAACGGAAGATGGTCCGAGCGCAGCGTATCCACGCTGATCAGGACGACGGGAGCCCCGGGGAAAACCTCGACCGACCCGCGCGTGCCCGTGCCGAGGCCGCAGCCCGCGCCGAGTGCGGCCCCGAGGCAGAGGGCGAGAACCCGAACGTGTCGTCGCACGGCCGAAGGGTACCGCAGCTTTACGAAGTGAAGAGAAGCCGAAAAGAAAAGGAGCCGGAGAAGATCTCCGGCTCCGAAAGAACGAGAGGAAGAAAAAGAGGTTAGAAGCGGAGGCCCACCGTGGCCTGGAACGTGCGCGGCAGCTGGTAGTCGTCCTTGTTGCGCGCGTTGCCGAAATTCGGGCCGTAGTTCCAGTTCGCCGCCGGGGTCGTCGTGTTGCGCGCGCCCCGGACGGGCACCGTCGTGAAGGGGTTGAAGTTCAGATAGCCCGTCGTGTTCACGAACGTCTGGACGGTCTGGTCGACCGCGATCTTTCCCTGGTTGTTGAAGACGTTGATGACCTGCGGCTGGACGAAGATCTCGACCGGGCCGATCTTCGTGGCGAAGTTCAGGGAGAGGTCCGTGCGCTTGATGTCGTCCGTCCGGAACGCGTCGCGCGCCGTGTAGTAGTACGTAACCGACGTGGGCGCCTGGCTGTAGCCCGGGTTCGTCACGACCAACGTGCTACGGACGAGACCGACCGCGCCGTACGGCGCGCCCGTGTCGTAGGATTGAACGAGACCGACCGACATCGTGCCGATCTTCTGGGGAATGAACGGAAGGTCGTACGACCCGAAGACCCGGATGCGGTGCCGCTGGTCGGTGGCGAGGTCACCCGACGGGTTGTTCCAGGCGGGGTCCTTGTACTCGGGGTACGCCTTGAAGATCGAAGCCGTTGGGCCCGAGTTTCCGGCCTCGCCGTCGTTGTTGCCGAGCGTGTGCGACCACGTCCAGTTCGCCGTCATGGTCAGGCGCCCCGTCCGGTACTGGAACTGCGTCTGGAGGCCCGTGTAATTCCGGACGAGATCGTTCGTGTTGCCCTGAAGGCCGATGTCGAATTTGTTGCCGAATGGGTCCGTGGCTTTTCCCGTCCCGAGGTTGAGGAGCGTGTAGTAGGAGTCCTTGAATTCGCGCCGGACGACGTCGGCGCGGTACGAGAGCTGGCCAAGGGATCCGCTCACACCGACCGTGTATTCGTTGGCATACGGCGTGTTCAGGCCGTCGGCGGGGATCTGCCTGCTGAGACCCGACGCAATCGCACCCCCGAGAGGAATCTTGCAGGTCTGGAGACTCGGGCAGCCGTTCGCGAAGAACCAGTTGAAGACCTGCTGGAGCGCCTGCGCGCGCGTCACGAGTGGGGCGCCGGGCGCGGGGTTGACGTTGATGGGCGTAGCGCCCACTCCCTCGTAGTACCAGTAGAAGGTGGACGGCTGGCCCGCGTTCGAGGCGCTGTCGAGAAGGGATTCCTGGATGCCGCCGACGTATTTGGCGTAGCTTGCCCCGACCTTGAAGGAGCCCTTTCCCGTCACGTCGAACTGCAGGGCGAGGCGCGGGCTGAGCGCGCTGTCTTTCGCCGTGATGACGCCGCGGCTGTCGGCGGCGTTGTTCTTGTCCCATCGGACACCGAGACTCGCGGACAGGCGGTCGCTCACGCGCCAGGCGTCATTGAGAAACACCGAGTGCGTGAGCGCGTCCGAGCCCTTGCTCAGCGTGTCGATCGGCGTGTAGTAGATGTACGACGTGCTGTCAATGACCGGGTAGATGTCGCCGTTCTGCAGAATGGCCGCCGCCCCGAAGAGGCGGTAGTTGCTGCCCGACTGATAGTTGTTTGATTTGCGCGAGCCGGCGAAGTGGTCGTACCCGAGGACGATGTTGTGCGAGCCGAGGCCGCTCGTCGAAAGGAAATAAGTGCCTTTGACGAGGTAGTCCTTGTTGTCGCGGCTCTCCGGATCGCACACGCCGCAGAACGTGGGCGCGTTGTAGCGCGCGTTTCCACGGGACTGATCGCGAATGATCGTGCCCTTGATGAGGTCCGTGTAGATCGAGCCCGAGTTCTCGAACGAGAACTTGCGGCGGGAATAGAGCCCTTCGACGAAGAGATTGCTCGTGATGACGCCGTTGTAGCTCGCCGTGAGAATCTCCTGCGGCAGCTGGCGGGTCACGAGGCTGTCGAGGTCCATGATCGTTCCGAAGAAGTTGCCCTTCTGCTCCTGGTTGACCTTCAGGTAGTTGACCGCGAACGTCTGGCTCGCGAAGGGCGTGATCGTGACCTTGCCCTGATAGCGCTTCTCGTCGTTGCCCGTTTCGAAGGGAACGGTGGTGAAGGACGTTTGGCCCGAACCCGTCGTCTTCGCGATCCGGCCGGAACCGAAGAACCAGACGTGGTCCTTCCAGAGGGGGCCGCCGAGCGTCGCCTCGTAAACCGGATTGACCTTCTGGATGCGCGTCTCGTTCGAGGGCGAGATCGCCGTCCACGCGTCGTTCGTGAACGACGTGCGGAACGAACCCGAGAACTGGTTGCCGCCCGACTTCGTCACCGTGTTGATGACGCCGCCGGTGAAGCGCCCGAACTCGGCCGAGACCGAGTTGACGGACGTCGTCGTCTCCTGGATGGCGTCCTCGATGAAGAGGTTGTTCGGCGTGCCGCGGACGTTGTCCATGACGACCGCGCCGTCGACCGTGAAGAGGTTGTCGAACGTCTGTCCGCCGGAAACCGTCACGCCCGCGGCGCCGCCAAGGGACGTTACTTGATTGAGCCCCGACGAGAGCCCGACCGACGCGAGGATCGTGCGGCCCACCGGCAGCTTGCTCGTGATCTCCGTCGTGATCGTCGTGGAGGCCTGCGTCGTCGTCGAGACCGTTTCGGCCTTGGCCGAGACCGTCGTCGCGGTCGAAATGCCCGACAGCGCGAGCGCCGCGTCCTGGGTGGCGGGCTGGCCGGCCGTGAGCTTGATCGTCTTCGTCACGGTCTGGAAGCCCTGAAGGGCGAACGTAATCGTGTAATCGCCCGGGGGGATGCCGGCGAATGAATAGTCGCCGTTCGTGGAAGTCGTGGTCGCTCGGTCCCCCTGCAGGGACGCCGATTTGATCGAGACGAGGACGCCGGGCAGGCCGGCATTCTCATTCTCGACCTTCCCACGCAGGGCGGTCGTCGTGGATTGACCGAGCGCGAGCGAGCCGCAGCAGATCAACAGGATCAGCGCGGCGAATTTAACTCCGAGACTACGGGTCATAAAATTACTCCTCCTCTTTGAAACCAAATGAAACCAAATGAAACCAAATGAAACCAAATGAAACCAAAAGCGCGGATCGAACGTGTGACAAAAGGCATTTTTAAGGTTGCTAGCCCGATCATAGCAGGGCCGAATTGAGCCTGCTAAGCACTTAGTATGCCTCGTCTCCAGCCCGCTCTTCTCTCGGAAATGCTTACGTTTACAGGCGTCGCCCGTGGAAGCATGGACTTCAGCGACGAAAAGAAGGACGTCAATCCAAAATCCCGTAGACCATTGCCGGGCACGCTCGTCAAGTGAAGCGCCGCCGGGCTCCCGAACGGCGTTTATTATCGCCGGTCGAGGGCGGTGCGCACGCTGCTTCGCCCGATTCAGGAACGAAGGGAGACTCTTCTCGATGACCTTTCGACACGCCCCCATCGCGCCCGTTCTCGCTCTTCTCCTGGCCGCCGCTCCGTGCCTCGCGGCGCTCGACCAGTACAAGGACTGGGAGAAATCCCCGGAGTCCGTCTATCTCGCGACCGACGACGAGAAGAAGGAATGGAAGAAGATTGCTTCGGACGAGGTCGCCGGGAAGTTCGTCGGGCTGTTCTGGGCGCGGCGTCATCCGAACATCGAAACGACACCCCAGAACGTCTTCCGCGAACAGTTCGAAGCGCGCGTCAAGGTCGCCGACGAACGCTTCGCGCTCGGCAAGAAGCGCGGCGCGCTCACCGAGCGGGGCAAGGCCCTGATCCTCATCGGGCCGCCGAAGAGCGCGTCCAACAAGGCGATGCTCGGCAGCGGGCAGGAGTTCGGCGGCGCGACGGGCACGATGCCGGGCGCGCAGGGCTCCGCCGGCGGCACGACCGTCTTGGTCCAGTGGCTCTACGAAAAGCCCCAGCTCCCGGCATGGGCCGACGTCCAGGCGTTGGACCTCAAGTTCGAGGTCGATCAGACGGCGCTCGTCGAGCGCCTCATCGACGCGGGTGCGGTCAGACGCCTCGAGACGAAGGCGGCCCAGATGGCGCGCGTGAACCCGCAGATCAAGGACGTGCCTGTCTACAAGACGAAGGAGCAGGTCGCCGCCGATCAGAAGGTCGCGGCCGACAAGGCCGCCGAGGATTCCAAGGGACCCGCCCTCTCGGAGGGCGCTCGGGTCACGCTCGACGGCCTCATGAAAGACCCCAGGGAGCCGAACGGATCGCTCGCGCTTCTGCCGGTCTCCTACCGCGACGGGGCTTCGCGCCTCATGCTGCAGCTCTTCGTTCCGGCGGGCGCCCCCGGAGCATTCGAGGGTGCGAAGCTCATCGTCCTCGCGCGCGGCAAAGACGGCAAGGATGCCGTTCGCCTCGAGGAAGCGGCGGCGCTCCGCAATTCGAAGGCCGACTTCTTCACGGACCGCGCCGTTCGGGTCGTTCCAGGCGACTACGACGTCGCGGCCGCCCTCGTGGACCCCGCGGGCAAGGTGCTCGCGTCGGCGCGCCGGCCCGTGACGGTGCCTCCCCTCCCGACCGAATTCGCGGCCTCGGCGCTCGTCTTGGCCGTGAACGACTTCCCGGTCGAGGCCCCGAAGCCCGACGAGCCGTTCACGTTCTCGGCACGGCGCTTCGTGGTCAAGGCCGACGGTCGCCTCGAAGCCGCCGACGGCCTCTCGTACGCGGTGCGCCTCTACAACCCGCCGGTCGACCCCGTGACGCGGACCGTCACGGTGAAGCGCACGGTGAAGATCAAGCCCAAGGGACAGCCGGCGATCGACGTTCCGACCCCGCCCGAGGAACCGGCGAAGGTGCCTGAGCAGAAGGACTATGGGACGCTCGTGCTCGACATCGCCGGAGCCGTCGTGGACACGAACCTCGGGCAGTACCTCAAGCCCGGGGACTACGAGCTCCGGGTGACGCTGACCGAGCCTACGACCCAGAAGAAGCTCGACCTCGCCGCGCCCTTCACCGTCGTGGGGTCCGCGAACCCGGAGGCGCCCGCGAAGCCCGCCGGCCCCGCGAAGCCCGCCGGCCCCGCGAAGCCCGCCGGCCCCGCGAAGAAGTAAGGTTACTCGACGCGCACGGAAACCGAGCCCACCCCGATCCGGTTCGTGGCGACGTCCCGCACGGTCGTCACGAACCGCATGTTGCCCGTGCGCGACTTGAATTCGCCCCGGTAGACGAAGGGCTCTCCGGCGGACTTCGCGAGGACCTCCGGGCTGATGACGACCTCCCGCAGGTCGGTCACGGGGTCCGAGCGGGAGCCCTTGTCCTCGACGGCCGCGAGGATCAGTTCCACGACGGCTTTCTTCTGCCCGTTCTCGTCGAGGAACGTGAGGGACGAGAGAGGCACGACGACGGCGAAGGGCACGATGCGGCGGCCCACGCCGCCTCCCTTCCGCGGAACCTCCGTCCGGAGCGTCACGGGGAAGTCGCCTCCGACGTCGGGCGTGATGAGGCTCATCTCCATGCGGCCCTTCGCCGCGTCCACGGCCGTGAACGGCAGATAGCCGCGCCGCGTCCGGACCGTCACGCCGGAGCGCGACGTCGACACTTTCACCTCGTGGCGCGGTTTCTTCGCGTCGAGCGACGTGAGCGTCACGCCGACGGCGTAATAGCCGGCCGACTCGAGGTAGATCTGGTCGAGCGCCGGTCCAAAGGAGTTCCGGTTTTCGACGAGGACACCGCCTGTCTCGCGGGCGAAACCGGCGAGAACCTCGCGGCGGTTCGCGTCCGCGAGGAAGGGATCGATCGCGGGCGGGTCGGACTCGCCGGCATCCACGTCCGTCGCGAGGCCCCGCGCGTCGAGCGCGTGGATCGTGATGCCCGCGCGGTTCGCCGCGTCCAGCACGGAGCGGTAAGGATCCTGGATGCTGTAGTCGAACTGGTTCAGGGCCGTCCCGCCGAGCGCCTGCGCGAGGCTTTGCCCCGGGCGCAGCTCCATGCCGTGGGACACGTAGAGGAGAACGCGCTTTCCCGCGCGCGCGCCCAGCGCCTCGACCGCGCGGCGGAACTCGCCCAGCGCGCCCTTGTCCCGCGCCCAGGCCTGGGCGCCCCAGTTCCGGACGAGGGAGTCGCGGGCGTTCTGGCCGCGCGCGGAGAAGTTCGAGTACCTTCGCGCCTCCTGAATGGTCCGGCGGTATTCGAGGTCCCAATAAAGGCCCCGCGACGGCGTCTTTTCGAGGCGGGAAAGACCGTCGAGAAGATCCTCTTTCGAGCTCGTGAACGGCACGAAGACGTGCGTCGAGACGTTGTAAGAGAGGATGGCCATCGCGTCGGACGGCGAGAGTCGGGTCACGAGATCCCGCAGCCCCTCGACGACGCGTTTCTTCTCGAACGGGAGGAGATGTTCGTCGTCGAAGAACACGAGGAACTGACGGGGAAGGAATCGCCCCGCACCCGCCGCCGCCGTCTGGAGGATCAGGTCCGGTGACGCCGTCGCGAGGTCTGGACCGTGAAGCTGCCCGGCTTCCACCCGCGCGAAGTAATCGAGCGCGACCGGCCTGCCGTCCACGGCCACGGAAATCTCGGCGCGCGTGAGGTCGGTCACGAGCCGGCCGTCCTTCGCGGTCGCGACGACGTCGAGGTCCATCGCGGTGACGTCGACGGCCGCGCGGAGGCCCGTGCGAACGGGCGAATATTCGGCCGCTCCGGCGGACGCTGCGCCAACGGCGGCGAAGACGAGCACGGCAAACGCGAGGCGCGGAAGGCAGGCGACATTCATGGGTGACCTCGGCGAAAGGAAGGTGGTCAGAGTTGCAGGATCTCGCGCAGCATGGCCGCATCCCGGGAAATGGCCTCGCAGCGTTCGGGGCGCGCGGTCAGGGCGACGACCTGCTCGGTCAGACGCGGGTCGTCGCTCGACCACTCCTGTCCGATCTGTTCCGAGGGAGCGGACTGCTTGGCGAGAAAAATCAGCCGTTCCCCGACCGGGCTTCTCGTCGTGACACGCCCGCTCGAGCCGAGGACGTCCTCGATCGACTGGGGAAGGTTCAATTTCCGGGCCAGGACGCGGCCCGCGGCCGACCGGAAACGCGAGAGAGCCGCCGCGCGTATCGGCCCGGGCGGAAAAGCCACCGAGATCAGCAGCTTGAGCAGCTCGTAGCTGCCGAGAGGCTCGAGGAGCCCGAGCGTATAGGCGTCCTCCCGCTCGAGGCCGTGCTCCTCGGCGAGGTGTGAGCTGGCCACCGCCGAGGAGAGAGCCGAGCGTCTCACGACGCGCTCCATCTTCTCTTCCGACGGCACCTTGGGGGACGCCGCGTCCCCGAGGAGGCCGCAGAAGCGGCGGATGGCAGGGGATCCCACCGCTCGGACGGCTTCCCGGGCCGTCCCGATCAGCTCGGCGGGATCCGTGCGCAGCGAGTTCGCGAGGTAGAGAAGGTCGATGGTGAGAAATGGGTCGAGGGCGGCAACCTGGACGAGGCGCTCGGGATCGCCGCCCTCGTCGAGGGCCGTCCGCAGCATCGTGGCCGTGTCGTCGTAGATGGGAAAGAGCCGCGCGGGCTCGCGCAGCCGCTTGTGGACACGGTTCGCGAACGAGGTGAAGCCCTGAAACGCCTCGCGAAGCGCGGCCGGGGCGGGCGTTTCGCCGGGAAGACTCTCGAGGATCGTCCAGAAGAGGGAGGCGAGCGCGTCCGGCTTGAACTCCTTCTCCCAGCGCGCGCCGGTCTCGTCGGCACCGGTGGCCGTGCCGAGGTTCACGCGCGAGTCGTCCACGGCTTTCGCACCGTGGAATGCGAGAACCTGCCCGCGGAGCGACAGGTGGATCCGGATCAGGTCCTCGATCTTGAAGAGCGGGTCGAATTCGAACGAGGCGCCGGCCCAGTGGAACAGGTCGAGGAGGATCTTCATCGCGAGACCCTCGACGGCCTCGGCGAGCTTCTCGCGGGCGAGGAGGTTGCGCTCGAGGATGAGGCGCGTGAGGTTCTTGCCGGTCGCGAAGCTCTCGGCGAGAAGCTCGTACACCGCGGCCTCGGACAGAACCCTGCGGCGCGTCAGGTAGACGCCGAGCCGCTCGTTCGGCAAGGACGACGAGACGAAGACGATCGCGCCGCCCTTGAGGTCGATCGTGCGCAGAACCTCTCCCCGCCAGACCGTCACGCGGCCGGAGAGCGCGTTGATCTCCAGCCACTGAAGAAGGTCGGCGAGGGAGAACGTGTCGAGGTTCCCGCTGAGCGTGCGTGCCACGGCCACGAAGAGTTTGACACGAAGCCGCCCCCGCGCGGATTCCGCCCGCCCCACGCCGCCCTTTCCATCCTCGAGGCGACGAGGCTAGCATCGGGCGCATGAGCGATTCCACGCCGTCCAACCCGTCCGGCCTGCCCCTCCGGACGGTCTACGGGCCCGCCGACGTCCCCGCTGGATGGGCGCCTTCTGCTCCCGGAGCCGCCCCGTTCACGCGCGGCTCTCTTCCCGGGGGATACCTCACGAAGCTCTGGACGATGCGGCAGTACGCGGGATTCTCGAGTGCTGCCGAATCCAACAGCCGGTATCGGTTTCTCCTCGACCAGGGCCAGACCGGCCTCTCCGTGGCCTTCGATCTTCCTACCCAGATCGGCTTCGACTCGGATCACGCGATGGCGCGCGGCGAGGTCGGCAAGGTCGGCGTTCCCGTCGCGTCCCTCGAGGACATGGAGACGCTGCTCGCGGGAATTCCGCTCGACAAGGTGTCGATTTCGATGACTATCAACGCGACCGCGTCGATCCTCCTTTCGTTCCTCCTCGCGGTCGCAAGGGGCCGTGGCACCGCGTGGTCGAAGTTGTCGGGAACGATCCAGAACGACATCCTCAAGGAGTACGCGGCCCGCGGAACGTACGCGTTCCCCCCGAAGCCGTCCCTGCGCCTCGTCACCGACGTCTTCGCGTTCTGTCTGGAGAACGTTCCGCGCTGGAACACGATTTCGATCTCGGGGTACCACATCCGGGAGGCCGGGGCGACCGCGGTTCAGGAGCTCGCGTTCACGCTCGCAGACGGGCTCGAGTACCTCGCCGCCGCACGCGCCGCGGGCCTCGATCCCTCCGCGATCGCGCCCCGGCTGTCGTTCTTCTTCAACGTCCACAACGATTTTCTCGAGGAGATCGCGAAGTTCCGGGCCGCGCGAACCCTGTGGGCGCGGCTCGTGGGCGAGAGGTTCGGGATCACGGACCCGCGCGGCGCGGCGATGCGCTTTCACACGCAGACGGCGGGCTCGACTCTCACCGCGCAGCAGCCCGACGTGAACGTCGTCCGCGTGGCCATCCAGGCGCTCGCGGCGGTCCTCGGCGGGACGCAATCCCTCCACACGAACGGAAAGGACGAAGCCCTGTCTCTCCCCACGGAGGCCTCCGCGCTTCTCGCGCTCCGCACCCAGCAGGTCATTGCGCACGAGACGGGAGTCGCGCGTGTCGTCGATCCGCTCGGAGGCTCCTGGGCCATCGAAGCCCTGACGGCGGGGCTCGTCGGCGGAGCCGAAGCCCTCATCCGGAAGATCGACGCGATGGGTGGCGCCCTGAAGGCGATCGAGGCGGGGTTCTTTCAGCGCGAGATCCAGGAAAGCGCCTGGCGCGCCCAGCGCGTCATCGAGGGAGGGGAGCAGGTCGTCGTCGGCGTCAACGCGTTCGTCTCGCCCGAGGCTCGCGCGATCCCGACTCTCGTGGTCGACCCGGGCGTGGAGGCCGACCAGATCGCGCGCCTCGCGGCCCTGCGAGCGCGCCGCGACGGCGGCGCCGTCGAGAGGCGGCGCGCGGCGCTCGTCGAGGCGGCGCGTGAGGGACGAAACCTCCTGCCCCCGATCGTGGACGCCGTAAGCGATCTCGTCACGCTTGGAGAGATCGTCGAGTCTCTGAGGTCGGTCTTCGGCGAGCACCACGAGACGACGACCTGGTGAGCCCGATTGAGGCCGCTTGGGCGCGCCAAACCGGCATTCCATGCGGGTTTGGACGGGTGCAAGAGGCTCCGGGCCGCATGGAATGCCGACCTGCCGCTGTGTAATTCGCCCGGACCCGCGCAGGAAGCACGTTTGCGCCGTTCTTACACGCGGCAGAAGCTGCAAGTGACTGTTAAAAAAGGGGCTTCGGGTTTGCACGGAAATGGGTGCAACGTTTCCAGGAAGTCCGTCCGCGCGGAATTCTCGGTCTTTTGCACATCGAAATTCACAGGGGAACCCACAGAGGCTCTGGGATTCTTCCGAAACCTCGCGTCGTCAAGAGTTTGAGCGAGAAGCGTCCGCGTCTTCCGGGAAGGGGAGCGAGCCGGCGACCGATGCGACGCCCGGCTCGAAGCAGCGCCGGCAGCGAGCTTCGTACAGGCCCGCGGCGCCGACGACGACGCGTTCTGTGGACTCCACGAGGCGCTGCGTTCGGCTCGCGGGCTGCCCGCAGCGCACACAGATGGCGCGAGTCTTCATGACCTCCTCGGCGGCCGCCATGAGGGCCGGCATCGGCTCGAACGGCCTGCCGAGATAGTCCTGATCGAGGCCGGCCGCGATGACCCGCTTGCCCAGGTCGGCAAGCCGGCTCGCGACGTCGACGATTCCCGCATCGAAGAACTGGACCTCGTCCAGGCCCACGACTTCCGTGCGCGCGTCGGTCCTCTCGAGAACGTCGGCCGAGGACGCGACGGCGACGGCGAGGAGCCGCAGCCCGCCGTGAGAGACAACCTCGACCTCCGAGTATCGGTCGTCGATCTTCGGCTTGAACACCTGGATGCGGCGCCGCGCGATCTGCGCGCGCGTGAGGCGGCGAATGAGCTCCTCGGACTTGCCCGAGAACATCGAGCCGCAGATCACTTCGATCGAACCGATTCCAGGGTTGTTCATCGCGAGAATCCTTTGCGGGCGGATTTTGGCCGCGCGAGGGGCTTCACCCCCACCTTGGGGCAGATGTCGGCGAGCGTGCAGAGGTCGCATTTCGGCCGCTGCGACGTGCAGATGCGGCGGCCGTGCTGGATGAGGGCGTGGCTGACCCAGGTCCATCGTTCCTTCGGGATCTTCCTGTTGAGGTCCTCCTCGGCCTTCACGGGGTCCGTTTGCTTCGTCCAGCCGAGGCGTCGCGCGAGGCGCCCGACGTGCGTGTCCACGACGACGCCGTCGGGAGCGTTCCAGACGTTTCCGAGGACGACGTTCGCCGTCTTGCGCCCGACGCCCGGCAGCGCGTGGAGCTCTTCCATGGTGCGCGGAACCTCGCCGGCGTGCTTTTCGACGAGCATCTTCGCCATGCCGCGGAGCGACTTCGCCTTCGCGTTGAAGAAGCCCGTGGAACGGATGACCGTTTCGAGGGCGCCCGGAGGCGCCGCGGCGAGCGCGGGCGCGTCCGGAAAACGCTTGAAGACCTCGGGCGTCACGATATTCACGCGCGCGTCCGTGCACTGCGCCGAGAGGATCGTCGCGACGAGAAGCTCGAGCGGCCGACCGAAATCGAGAGAGCAGCTCGCGTCCCCGTAGAGGTGCTCGAGGCGGGCGAGCGCCTCGGGCACGGGCGCGGGCGGGAGACGCTTCGCCGGCATGAGGGCGGAGGATACCCGCGCGGTCGTCAAGGTGAAAACGGCGGTGGCGGAACTAGGTAGTTTGCATGGTTGATCCTCCCCTTTCCTGGTGTTAAGACGCTCTCGTCTTGAGGCTGTCTTCCCGCTTCGTGCGTCGCGCCGTCGTCGTCGCCGCTTCGGCCGCGCTTCTTGCCGTCGGCCCCGTGGCCAGAGCAGAACGGGTCGTCGTCACGATCCTTCAGACGACCGACCTGCACGGCCACCTCCTGCCATGGGATTACCAGCGCGCCCAGCCCGCCGACGAAGGTCTGGCCCGCGTCGCCTCGCGCGTCGCCGCGATCCGCAAGGAGACGGCGAACGTCCTCCTTCTCGACGCGGGCGACACGATCCAGGGCACGCCGATCGAGTTCCTGCACGCGAAGGACCCCTCGAGGGGCGCCGATCCGATGGCGGAAGCGATGAGCGCCATGCGATACGACGCGATGTCCGTCGGGAACCACGAGTTCAACTTCGGCCTCGCGGTCCTTCGCAAGGCGCAGAAAGAGTCTTCGTTCCCGTGGCTGTCCGCGAACACCCGGAACGTTTCGGACGGGTCAGCCGCGTTTCCGGAATACCTCGTGAAGACGGTCGCGGGCATCCGGATCGGCATTCTCGGCCTTACGACGCCGAACATTCCGAACTGGGAGCCTGCGCGCAACCGCCCCGGACTGCGCTGGGAGGACCCGGTCGACGCGGCGTCCCGCCTCGTGCCCATCCTGCGCGGCAAGGAGAAATGCGATTTCGTCGTCGCGCTCATCCATAGCGGGCCAGAGCTCGACCTCAAGACCGGCCAGCCCGACGGCACGGAGGACGAGAACCGCGTCGTCGCGCTTTCGAAGGTTGCGGGGATCGACCTCCTCCTGACGGGGCACACGCATCGCCGCATTCCGCTCACGCGGATCAACGGTGTCGCGATGATCCAGCCGGGCCGCTGGGGCGACGTTCTCGCGAGAGTGAACGTCACGTTCGAGACGGCCGGCGGCAAGGTGACAGCCTCGGACCTCTCGGCCGAGCTGCTGCCCTCGGACGCCTCCGTCGCGACCGACGCCGCGATCGCCGCGATCGCGGCCCCGCACGACGCCGCGGCGCGCGTCTACATGGACACGGTCGTCGCGACCGCCGAAGAGGACTTTCCGGGCGCGCGCGCCCGGCTCGAGGACACGGCCCTCCTCGACTTCGTGAACGACACGATGCTGAGCGCGACCGGTGCGGACCTCGCAATGACGTCGCTCCTTCCCGGACGGTTCGAGGGTTTCCGGAAGGGCCCGATCAAGGTCCGCAACGTCTACACGCTGTATCCGTACGAGAACCAGCTCGTCGAGATCGAGGTCGACGGGGCGACCCTGAAGGCGTGCCTCGAGCACGCCGCCGAGTTCTACGGCAGCGCGGCGTGGGAGGACGGACGCCTCGTCCTGAAGCCGAAAGAAGGGATGATTCCGTACAACTTCGACGTCGTTCAGGGCGCTTCGTACCGTATCGACCCGACCGCGCCCGTCGGCGCCCGCGTGAAGGAGCTCGCGCATCGCGGCCGCCCCGTGCAGGCTTCGGACCGTTTCACGCTTGCCGTGAACGCCTACCGCGCACAGGGGTCAGGCGGCTACAAGGCGCTCAAAGGCGCGAAAGTCGTGAAGGAGTTTCCCGACGAGATCCGCGAGCTTCTCATCGACCGGCTCAAGAAGCTCGGCACGGTCCGGCCCGTGACCGACCACAACTGGGTCGTCGCACCCGACGCCGCCTGGGCCCCCGTGGGCCCGGCGCGCCCATAACATGATTCGGACGTTTTTCTTATGGAGGGGGATCGTATGAAGTGGATCAGGGGCTCAGCGTCGATTCGTGTCCGCCCCGTGTTTGCGGCGCTCCTGTGCACGCTCTTCGTGTGCTTCGCGGCATTCGGCCAGACGGTCAACTACACGACCGGCTCGATCGCCGGAAAGGTGAGTGACGAAGCCGGCGTCGGCCTTCCCGGCGTCACCGTCACGGCGACGAATCTCGACACGGGCCAGACGCGTACGGGATTTACCGACGGGAATGGCGGGTACGATCTCAGCCTTCTGCCGCCCGGCAACTACAAGGTCCTCGCGGAATTGAAGGGGCTGGGAAAGGCCGGTGTGCCGCGTACGACAGTTCTCCTCGGGAGCACCACGCGGACGGACATGCAGCTCACGATGAAGGTATCCGAAACCGTGACCGTCACGGCCGACCGGCCGATCATCGACACGACTCATACCGGGATGACCCAGTCCGTGACCAGCCAGCAGATCCAGAGCCTCCCGCTCCTCGGGCGGGACTTCCGCTCCCTGGCCTCGATGACTCCCGGTGTCAGCGCCGGATCCTTCGACGCTAACGCGATCACTGCGAACGGCGCGCGCCCGCTCTCCACAGACTTCAACATCGACGGCGCAAGCTCGAACAACGACTTCTTCGGCCAGCAGACCGGCGGCACTCGTCCGCCATTCACGTTCTCGCAAGCAGCGATCCAGGAGTTCCAGGTCATCCGGACGCAGTACGACGCGGAATACGGCCGCGGCGTGGGCGCCTCCGTGAACGCG
This sequence comes from Acidobacteriota bacterium, assembly GCA_039934255.1. Lineage (GTDB taxonomy): Bacteria > Acidobacteriota > Thermoanaerobaculia > UBA5066 > UBA5066 > Fen-183. Next base: position 26,571 of record JBDTML010000149.1, read on the forward strand.
ATCACGAAGAGTGGAACCAACGACTTCCATGGTTCGGCATTCTTCTACGACCGGAAGGCGTCGTGGGCAGCGGTTCGCCCGACCGTGTTCGACACGGACTTTGCAGGAACCTCGTATCCGCTCGCGGTCTCCGACAGTTTTCTGGCCAAGGACGTCACCCAGCCGGGATTCGTCGTCGGCGGGCCGATCGTGCGCGACAAGATCTTCTTCTTCGCCGGCTTCGACTCGATGAAACAGAGCCAGCCCGTCATCATCGGCAACGACATGCGGACCTCTGCGCAATTCCTCGCGCTGACTCCAGCCCAGCAGCAGACGGCGCTCTCGAAGATCCAGAGTAACGTGGGGGCGCCCTACGAAGCAGGCCTCACGTACTCCGTGGACAACACGCTTCGCACCTATCTCCTGAAATTCGATGGCAACCTCGGCTCGCACCACTGGTCGCTGCGCGACAACATCACCAACTACGACACCACCAACAGCGGGTCCACGTCGAGCTTCGGCCTGAACCAGACCAACGAGGTCGACAAGTTCTACCAGGCCGTCCTCGAAGTCGACTCGGTCTTCCCGAAGAACCTGTCCAACGTGTTCGTCGCACAGCTTGCTCGGGACCAGCGCCCGGTCACCAGCCAGTACGGCGGCACCGAGTTCTCCGTCAACTTCGGTACCACACAGTTCTTCGGTGCGAACGACACGACCCCTAACACGGCCGACGAAAAGAAGCTCCAGTTCAAGGACACCGTTCAGTTCGAGTGGAAGGGCCACTCCCTCAAGCTCGGCGCGGAACTTCTGCACCGAAACCTGTTCGATGCCTTCCCGCGTTTCGCGGGTGGCTTCTATACGTTCAGCAACCTGCTCAATTTCGTGAACAACTCATCGAACACCTTCCAGCAGGCCTACGGTCCGCAGAATGGCGACGTCGAGTGGAAGACCGACCTCTGGGGGTTCTACGTCAACGACGATTACCGCGTCACTCCGCGCCTGACCGTCGGCCTCGGTCTGCGATACGACTACATGAAGACGCCGCGTCCGGAAGCCAACGCTTACCCGCAGCATCCCGAGTTCCTCACGCAGATCAATGACGACACGAACAACATCGCTCCCCGCCTCGGCTTCGCCTGGGATATGTTCGGCGACGGCCGTTCCGTTCTCCGGGGCGGCACCGGCAAGTTCTTCGAATACATGCCGGACATCCTGCTGGCGAGCCCCATTCAGGGCATCAGCGGGGCGCTGCTGACGAGCACGTTTACCTGCACGACCACGGCGGCGAATCCCTGCCCGGCCTACCCGAACATCTTCTCGCCCGCCGACTTCCTGGCCAAGTCGGCGCTCGGGGCCAACCTCGTGACCATCGGCTCGAACTACCAGGCCCAGGAAGCTTGGCGCTCGAGCCTGCAGTACGAACAGAACCTCGGCAAGGGCTACGTCGCGGCTCTCGGATTGGTCTACTCGAAGCTGACTCACATTCAGGGCACGGTCAACATCAACCTCGTCCCCACGGGCTATACCCTTGGCAACATGCCGGTCTACGACTACAGCAGCTCGACCAATCCGGCGCGGCCGTACGCCGACATGGGCATCATCCGCGAGATCACCAGCAACGAATCCGCGTGGTATCGGGCGCAGACGCTCGAGCTCCATAAGCACGCCGCCGGCGGCTCGAAGGTCTCCTGGGACGTCAGTTACACCCATGCCGACTCGATCGACTACGAGACGAACACGCGTTCGACGTCGAGCACCTTCCTCATCGACCCGAGGAATCCCGCGATCAGCGAGGCACCGAGCGACAACGACGTGACTCACCGCCTCGTCGGCGATGTCATCTATCGCTTGCCGTGGGGCTTCGAGGTTTCCGGCGTGGGCTTCTGGCACAGCGGCTTCCCGTACACCGCCGCCATCAGCTTCACGTGCAGCGGTTGCCCGGCCAACAGCTTGACCGGTCAGGCTCAGACGACCTCGACGGCGAATTTCACCCCGGTCTTCGTCGACGGGAACGGGTCGATCATCGACCTCACCAAGGCGAACGGCATGACCCTGCCGCAGTTCTCCGCCTTCCTGACCGGACAGAACGCGAGTCTCATCCAGCGCAACTCCTTCCGCCAGGGCAGCGTGTGGGACGTCGACCTCCGCCTCTCGAAGACGTTCAACCTCCCCTACGGGATCACGTTGCAGCTGCTGGCCGAGGTGTTCAACGTGTTCAACAAGAACGTCACCGTCGTCACCGGTGCCAACCAGGATCTGTTCCGGGTCACCTACACCGCGTCGACCGGCAAGTACACCATCACGAAGTTCACGAACACCGTGAGCGGTACGGCGCTCAACACGTTCGGCGTCGCCCAGGGTTACTCCGGCGAGGTCAACCCTCGCCAGCTGCAGCTCGCCGCGAAGGTCAGCTTCTAGCAGCCATCGTCATCCTGGAATTCCGGGCCGCTCCCGCGAGGGGGCGGCCTTTTCATTTCGGGCCGCTTACTTTGCGGCCGGGAACAGGTCCCACGCGCGGCTCAGGTTGAAGCCGATCTTCAGGTTCTTGTCCGTGATGCCGCCCCCGTAATCGCCGCCGATGTACTGATCGACGGTCGTCGCCTGGGTGTTTCCGATCCACACGGCGAACCGGTGATGGAAGATCTGCTTCTCGACCGCGACCGACCACTGATACGTCGCATTCGGAAGGTCGTTCTTCTTCGGGACGAACTCGCCGATGACGGCGATCGACTTCGTGATCTTGACTTGCAGAACCAGCGGCACGTTAAAGACGTCCTGCTGGTACATCGTGTCCTCGGCGTAGCTCGGCGCGGCCGCGAGGGTCACGCGATTCGCGATCGTGTACGAGAGAAGTGCCTGGCCGAACCAGCTCGTCGTCTTCGGCGCGTACGCGGCCGTGCGCCAGTCGAGGCCGCCGCGCAGGCCGAGGGCCAGGGGGAGCGATGCCGTGGGTCTGAGGATCGTTCCCTTGAGTGCGAACTCGTAGTCCGCGTAGTTGTTGACGCGGTAGACCTGAAAGGCGACGTTCGGCACGAAGACGTAGTCGATTCCGAAGCCGATGGCTGCTCCGGAGTCGAGGCCGCCCAGGCCGGCCCCGCCCGCGTCTCGTGCGTCCTCGTTGAAGCGGTGCGTGAAAACCCACTCGAGCGCGCCCTTGTCGTTCGTGAGAGGCGTGGAGGTTTGCGAGAAGCGGTTGCCGACGCCCGTCGCGACGCCGTCGTCGCCTCGGGCGGGAGCGCCGACGGCGAGAGCAGAGAGGATTCCGATGGGCAGGAATCTCGTGATTCTCATCTCGCGGTCACCATCGGAAGAACGACGTCGGTGTCGCGCGTCTGCTTGTCCTGCCGGACGAGGACCATGAGGAACGGGGTCGCGCCGTCGGCCGGCACGACATCGACGCGCCCGAGATCGGTCGCGGCCCCGGCAAGCGAACCGGGGAGCGAGACGACGCCCCAAGGCGGAACCGTCACGGTGCGGCTGCCGGTGATCGTCCCGTCGGCGCCTACGTAGTTCACGGTTGCGTTGCCGGAATCCGGGGACGTCGACGTGAGCTGAATCGTCGAGGCGAATCCGTCGTTCTCCGTGGCCGCCAGGAAGACGCCGCGCGAGCCCGGGGAGACCGCGGTGGGGGACGCGTAGAACACGGCGGGAGCGGTGTAGACGGCGCTTCCGCCGGATGCGAGGCCCGTCCGTGTCGTCGCGGACGCTGCCACCGGCTGGTCCGAGAAAATGTCGAGAGTGCCGGTGACCATCCCACCCGCGCCGCTCAGATCGAGCGCGGACACGGCCCCGGGTGCGACGGTGGCCGTCACCGCGAACGCCGCGGGCGGGAGAGCGGGCCCGTCCAGGGGCTGGGCCACGCGCATGGAGATGCTGACGTGCGCCGGGGCGGTGCCCGGATTGAAGACCTGGAGCGTGGACGAGAGCCCGTTGCCGCGCGCGAAGCCGGTGATCTGGATCCCGGGGGCGAAGGCGGCCGCTCCGATGGTGTCGAGTCTCGCTCCGTCGCCGCTCGCCGAGTCGAAGGCCGTGCCGAAGAGCAGGACGCGCCCCGTCGTCACTTTGCAGACGATGCGCGCGGACGGAAGAGGCGGCAACCCGAAGGCGTCGAAGATCGACGTGCCCTGGACTCGATAGCCGCCCGGCCAGTCGTACGAGTAGGAGGCACGCGTCAAGCCGTTCGCGTCGACGATCGAGAGCGTGCCCGTCGACGACTGCGTCACGAGAAGTCCCGCTTCCGTGCGTTGTGCCGCGTCCGGGGATGCGAACACGAAACCCGTGTCGCCCGCGCCGAGGCCGGCCGCGTCGGTCACGGCGTTCGCGGCGTATCCCAGGGTCCCGCCGCCGGAAGCCGGAATCGAGACGCGCGACCAGGCGAACGTATCCGCGGGGACGTTCGTCGTGATCTGAAGTCCGCCAAAATTGCCCTTGGAATCCATGTCGGTGCCGACGAGGTCGGGCTGCGACAGGAGCGTTCCGGCCGGCACGGAGGGCGTTGCGCTGCCGGACAGCCCGACGATCCACCCGTCGGGGAGAAGCCGCTCGATCGGGGAGAGGACCTTCGTCGCCCCGGCGGCGTCGGGCGTCCCGCGGTTCCAGGTGACGAGCTGCGTCCGATACGCCCGCGCGGGATCCCCGGGGAGCGACGCGGCGGAGGCCGTGGAGAGGTAAAGGTCTCCGGCGCCGATCTGCGGCGGCGGCCCCATGACGCCGATCGCTCCGACCGTTCCGAAGTAGATGCGGGCCTTGACCTCGTCGATCAGCATGGCCCAGAGCGGGTTTCCGTTGTTCGCGAGAATCTGCGCCAGGCCCGGAACGCCACTCCCGACGTCGTATATCGGGGGGGGCTCGGTCAGGTCCTGCTCGTCGAAGACGAGGGTGCTCGTGACGGCGGTTGTCGGGAGGCTCGACCGGGCGGCCGGCACGACTTCGGCGACCTCGAGGATCGTCGAGGACACGGGGACGGCCGTCGCCGGGTCGAGGATGCCGACCTGACCCGCGAGGTCGGAGTAGAGGATCCGACCGCGATAGTCGTGGATGTCGAAGGGGGAGGCGTTCGCGTCGATGCTGAAGATGTCGAGCGTGCCCGTCTGGTCGTCGAAGCGCCCGAGCTGCGCCGAGCTGAAGAAGGAGATCCAGAGCTTGCCGTCGGCGAGGCGCACGATCTTCGAGGGGGAGAGCGACGTGACCGGAATCGTCCAGACCCGCGCCGTCGACAGGTCGAGCGACCAGCGCACGATCGCCCCGTAGATGAAATCGAGCGAGAAGAGCGAGCCGTCGGCGTCCTGCCAGGGGTAGGAGAGATAGAAGACGCCGGGAGTCTGGTAGTAGGTAAAGATCGGGGCGGCGGGGTCGAACACCGCGAGTAGGCCGCCGGTTTCGGGCAGCCAGAACTTGCCGTCGGGCCGTTTCAGGAGAGCCGTCGGCCGCCTTGCGCCGTCTCCGTACTCCGTGACGTCTCCGCTCGCGGGGTCGAAGTGCGCGACCTTGAAACCGCCGAGCTCGGTTATCCAGAACGTACCGTCGGAGTCGGGAAGGAGCGAGCTCGGGGCGCTGTCTTTCGCCATGATCCAGCGCGAAAGCTTCTTGCGGTCCGCGGACATGCGGGAGATCGCGTTTTCCTGGGCGGACACGGCCCAGATCGCGCCATTCGAATCCTTGACGAGGTTCGAGCCATCGTAGACTCCCGCGCCCGTGAACGTCGCGATGTAGGAGCCCCCGGGCACGGAACGTGGTGTGGGAGCGGGCGTGGGTGTCGGCGTCGCGGACGGAGTCGGCGTCGGCGTCGCAGTTGGCGTGGGTGTCGGCGTTGGAGTCGGGGTCTGTCCGACGGCGGGAAGGGCAGCCAGTACTAAGGGGGCGACCACGAATCGAAGGAAGCGGCGGGGGGATGTCATGCGTGTCACGTCGGGCATTGTAACGGCCTCGGATGCACGGTCCGTTCCGCCCCGGTCGCCCTGTAAAGTGGCCGGATTGACGCGGCCGAGACGGTTGGCGTAGCATTCAGTCCTGCAGGGCGGGGCCCCGAACGGCGGAGTGCCACGGCGCCGTGAACCGGCGCCGGAACGGCGAGAGAAGCCGACAACCGACGAAACCGCGCCGCCCCGCCAGGGAGAACCCAGGTCAAGGGGCCCGAAGTGCGGAAGACGCGTGCGTTCACCATGGAACGCCGTCTCTCACCGGAGGCCACGAGGGAAGTCCGTTGGCTCGCCCCGAGGAGCCAACCCCGGAGGAAACGATTGAGTGAGACGAACCCGAAGGACAGAGTCCTGACGGAGCCCGACAACGACCCGCAGGCGGTCGATGTCGACGGCGATTTCGAGTCCGAGGGAGAAGCCGCCGAGGGTGGCTTGGCCGAAGGGCAGCCCGCCGGCGAGGGCGATGCCTCCCAGGGGGGCGCGTTCGATCCGTTCCGCCGGCGTCGCCGCCGGCGTCGCCGCCGCGGACGCGGGCGCGGGCCCGGGGGTCCGGCCGAGGGCGGCGCCCCGGCGCCAGCCGAGGGTGTCGCGCCCGAAGCGCGCGGCCGCTACGCGCTCCGTGCCGAGCCGCCGGTCATCGCGAATCAGCCGCGGACGACGGTCAAGGGGGTCGTCAAGCTGCACGGCGATCATTCCGGGACTCTCGTCTCGTCCGAGACTTACTTCACCGAGCGGGGAGATCCTCTCCTTCCGAAGTTCCTCGTGGAATCCGAGGACCTCGAGGACGGGCTTCTCGTGGAGGCCGAAGCCGTTTCGCGGGGCGGGAAGGGCCCCATGGTCCAAAAGATCCTGGCGATCGAGGGCCTCGATCCCGCGGAATACCGCGGCAAGTACATCCAATTCCACAAGGGCGTCTCGGTCGATCCGGACGTGCGCCTGCGGATGGAGACGACGCCGGACGAGATTTCGGGGCGGGTCCTCGACCTCGTCGCCCCGATCGGCCGTGGACAGCGCTGCCTGATCGTCGCGCCCCCGAAGGCCGGGAAAACCTTCCTCCTGAAGACGATGGCGAACGCCATCGCGAAGAACAACCCGGACGTCAAGATCTTCATGCTCCTCGTCGACGAGCGGCCCGAAGAAGTGACGGACATGCAGAGGTCGATCACGGGCGAAGTGGTCGCCTCGCCGAGCGATCTGAACGCCGCCCATCACATCGCGGTATCGGAAGCCTGTTTCGAGAGGGCCAAGCGCCTCGTCGAGATCGGCCAGGATGTCGTCATCTTCTGCGACTCGATCACGCGCATGAGCCGCGCCTACAACAACGAGCAGCGCGGCAGCGGCCGGATCCTCTCGGGCGGCATGGACGCCCGCACGATGGAAAAGCCCCGCCGCTTCTTCGGCGGCGCACGGAACCACGAGGGCGGCGGCTCGCTCACGATCGTGGCCACCTGCCTCATCGACACCGGAAGCCGGATGGACGACGTCATCTTCGAGGAGTTCAAGGGCACCGGCAACAGCGAGATCATTCTCGACCGCGGCCTCTTCGAGCGGCGCATCTTCCCGTGCATCAACATCCCGGCCTCGGGCACGCGCAAGGAAGAGAAGATCTACGACGCCGACGAGCTGCCCAAGATCCACAAGCTCAGGCGGGCGCTTTCGTCCGTGAAGCCCATCGACGCGATGGAGCTCCTGCTCTCGAAGCTCGCGAAGACGAAGACGAACAAGGAATTCCTGAAGAGCATCTTGTAGGAGAGAGAGATCCTATTCCTCTGAAGGAATGTAGAAGTCCGTCAGCCGCCGCATGACGTGGCGCGGGTCCTCCATGTGGAGAAAGCGAGAGGCGCCGGCGAACGTCGTCCCCTCCGCGCCGCGAATGCCCTGGACGATCGCGGCCGCGCAGCGCAGCCGTTCGGAATCCTCGCGCTCGCCCACGAGGACGATCGTGTGCGCGGGAATGCCGTCGAGCCTCTCGGCCTGTGTCGGCCCGGCATGCGCAGGGCGCGCAAGAGATCCGCCCGCGACCCGTGCCCGGCCGTAGACGGTCTGAAGGCGCTCGAAGGGCCCTTCCAGCGCGCGTGCCACGTCGAAGGCGGGCGACGGGAGCCATTTTTCCTCGATGGCCGCCCGCGGTGCGCGCGCGAAAGCCGAGAGAAGGGCGCGCCGTTCCGCGAGCGTTTCGTCTTTCCAGGGAAAACCCTCGAGCGTCGGCGCGAGGAGCGCGAGGGAGAGCGTTCGTGCGGGAAAGTCGAGCGCGAACTGGATCGCGACCTCGGCGCCGTCGTCGTGAGCGAGGAGGTGCGCCTTCTCCGCCGAGAACCAGTCGAGAAGGGCCGCCACCTCCGCCGCTTCGTCCGCGAGCGACAACGGGTCAGGCGCGTCGCTCGAGCGGCCGTGGCCCCTTCGGTCGAGACGCAGGGCTCGAAATCCCGAGGAGACCGCCGTCGCGGGCCCCTCGAGAAGATCCCCGTCGGCGAAGGAGCCGTGCAGGAGCAGCACCGTCTCGCCCTCGCCGCCGACCTCGTAGTAGTAGCGGTGCGACCCGAGCGTCGCGTACGGCATGGCCGCGGCTCAGGCCGGCGCGACCGCTTCGACGCGGCCCGCCACGCGGCGCCCCCGGCGCCGTTTGCGCCGCTTCGGCGCGCCTCCCGGACCGGCGGGCGCGGGCGGAGGCTCCGGCGGCTCGTTCCCGAATCCACCCTGCGGCACCGCGAGGCCGAACGCCTCGCGCGTCCAGAAGTCGGCGGGAACGGGGGATTCGGAAGACGATTCTGCTAATAGAGGGACGGGGGAGACGGAAGAAGAGAGGAGGACGGGGATTTCTTCGAATGGGGGTGGGAATGCCGCGGCCGGCTCACGCTCCGAGACGCGTTCGGGTTCCTGGGACGGCGTCGGAACGGGAGCCGCCTCTTTCCTCTTCTCTTCCACCCTCGAAGAAATCTTCGGCGCCGGAGGCGCCGTCTTTTCCTCTTCGCTCCTTGGAATCTTCGACGCCGCCGGCTTCGGCGCGGCGAAGAGCAGGTCGTCCGCGAACTCGACCGGAATCTTCATCCCAATGAGGCGCTGGATCGCGTCGAGCGAGAACACGTAGTCCTCGTCCGCGAGCGAGATCGCCTTTCCGGCCTGTCCGGCGCGCGCGGTCCGGCCGATCCGGTGGACGTAATCCTCGGGATCCTGGGGAAGGTCGACGTTGATGACGTGCGTGACGCCGTCGATATGGAGCCCCCGCGACGCGACATCCGTCGCGACGAGGAGGGGAAGGACGCCACTCTTGAAGTCCTGAAGGATCTTGAGGCGGCGCGGCTGCGGGATGTCCCCGGTGAGCGCGCCGATCTTGAAGCCGTGCCTCTCGAGGTTCGAGACGAGGCGCTCGGCGAAACGCTTCGTGTTCACGAAGAGCATCGTGCGGTCGACGCCCTCGCGGCGCAGCAGGTTGAGGAGAAGCGGAATCTTCTCCCGCTGCGAGACGTGGTAGAGCACCTGCGTGACGCGGTCGGCCGTGATCTGCTCGGGCCGGATCTCGATCTTCCGCGCGTCGTTGAGATGCTCGTACGCGAGCTCCATCACCCGGAGAGAAAGAGTCGCGGAGAAGAGCATCGAGTGGCGGCGGCCGGGCGGCGGGCAGCGGCGCAGGATGCGCCGGAGATCCTTGATGAAACCGAGGTCGAAGAGGCGGTCCGCCTCGTCGACGACGAGTGATTCCACCTCTCCGAACGACGTCGCGCCCTGCTGCTCGTAGTCGAGAAGCCGTCCGGGTGTCCCGATGAGGAGGTCGCAGCCCGCGCGCAGCTGGTCGCGCTGACGGCCGTAGTCGATGCCGCCGAAAACGGTGACGATGCGGGGCTTGAGGAAGTGCCCGAGCGCCTTGGCGTCCTCCTGGATCTGAACGGCCAGCTCGCGCGTCGGCGCCACGATGAGGGCGCGGGGATTCGGCGACGCCTTGTGGCGCTTCGTCCGCACGAAGCGCGTGAAGATCGCCACGAGATAGGCCGCTGTCTTGCCCGTGCCTGTCTGCGCCTGTGCCGCGACGTCCTGTCCGGCGAGGAGAAGAGGAAGCGTCGCGGCCTGGATGGGCGTCGCCCGGATGAACCCGCAGCCTGCGATACCCGCGCTCACGGCGTGCGGGAGCCTCAGGTCGGAGAAGTAAACGTCGGACAGGTGGTCGGAGAATTTCCCCGCGGGGACGGTCATCCGGGGTGATTGTAGCCGCCGAAGGGGTTTCCGGCTGGTTCGATATACTCGTAGGAGTCGTGCCTGTCGGGGAGCTCACAAAGAGGATCTTTCTCGGCAAGAGCCGCGACCCTCTCGATCCGCAGATTTTCCATCAGATGTCCCTGGTCGCCTTCCTCGCGTGGGTGGGCTTGGGAGCCGATGGGCTGTCGTCCTCCGCATACGGCCCCGAAGAGGCGTTCCTCGCCCTGGGCACCCACACGCACCTCGCCGTGTTCCTCGCGGTCGCCACCGCGATCACGGTCATTTTGATCTCGGCGTCCTACGCCCAGCTCATCGAACTGTTTCCGTCCGGGGGCGGCGGCTACCTCGTCGCGACCCACCTCCTCGGCGAAAAGGCGGGGCTCGTCTCGGGTGCCGCGCTCCTGATCGACTACGTCCTCACGATCTCGACGTCCTGCGCTGCCGGCGTCGCGGCGCTTTGCTCGTTCTTCGGCGAGGTTTCCCCGTCCCGTCAGCTCGCGTACGCGACGATTTCCGTCGTGGTCCTCGTGTTCCTGAACCTGCGCGGCGTTCGCGAATCGATCCAGGTGCTGCTCCCGATCTTTCTCGCGTTCCTCGTCTCGCACGTCGGGATCGTGCTCTTCGGCATGTTCCGCCACCTCGGCGCGGTTCCGGAGCTCGTGGCGCAGACGGCGAGCGAGACGCGGTCGACGTGGGTCGAGCTCGGTGCGTGGGGCACGATCATGCTCCTCCTGAAGGCGTTCTCTCTCGGCGGCGGCACGTATACCGGGATCGAGGCCGTTTCGAACGGGCTGCAGATCCTGCGCGAGCCGCGCGTGAAGACCGGCAAGCGGACGATGGCGTACATGGCGGTTTCCCTCTCGTTCATGGCGGGAGGACTGATCCTCTGTTACCTCCTCGCAAACGTGCGGAAGGCCGAGGGGGCGACGCTGAACGCGGCTCTCTACCAGGTCCTCTCGCGTGAGCTGTTCGGCACGGGCGGCGTCTCGGCCGCGTTCGTCTTCGTGCTCCTCGTCTCGGAGGGCCTCCTCCTGTTCGTGGCTGCCCAGTCGAGCTTCCTGGCGGGCCCGCGCGTCCTCGCGAACATGGCCATCGACTCGTGGGTGCCGCACCGCTTCAGCCTGCTTTCGGAGCGGCTCGTGACGCAGAACGGAGTTCTTCTGATGGGCGCCGCGGCGATCGGGATGCTCGTCTACGCGCGGGGATCGATCCACGTCCTCGTTCTCATGTACTCGATCAACGTCTTCCTGACGTTCACGCTCTCCCAGCTCGGGATGTGCGTGCACTGGTGGCAGGTGCGGAAGACGAATCAGACGTGGTTGCGGCGCTTCGCCGTGAACGGGGCCGGCCTCTCCATCTCGGTGACGATCCTGATCGTCTCGACGGCCCTGAAGTTCCGCGAGGGCGCGTGGATGACGGTCGTCATCACGGGCGCGGTCGTTGCCCTGTGCCTCGTCGTGAAGCGGCACTACGGGTCGGTGAGCCTCCTCATGAAGCGCGCGGACGACGTCCTCACGACGCTGCCGACCCCGAAGAGAGCCCCGGGGGCCGGCGTGCCGCTCCTGGAGCGTTCGGCGCCCACGGCGGTCTTCCTCGTCTCGGGCTTCAACGGGCTCGGCATCCACTCGCTCCTGCAGGTCCAGAAGTACTGGCCGCGCTACTACCGCAATGCCGTCTTCCTGTCGGTGGGCGTCCTCGACTCGGACAAGTTCAAGGGATCGAGCGAGGTCGAGAACCTCAAGCGCGAGACGGAGCTGGATCTCACCAAGTACGTCGAGTTCGCCGAAGGGCTCGGGATGCACGCGGAGAAGGCGTTCTCGATCGGCACGGACCTCCTCGACGAGATCGTCGGGCTCTGCCACGGGGTCAAGGAGCGGTACGACCGGCCCGTCTTCTTCGCGTCGAAGCTGATCTTCCCGGACGAGAACCTCGTGAACCGGCTTCTCCACAACCAGACGCCCTTCGCGGTGCAGCGCCGCCTCCAGTTCGAGGGCCTCCAGACGGTCATCCTCCCGATCCAGGTGGCGATCTAGCCGCCCATGTCCGGGCTCACCGAACGCCGTCCCATCCTCGTCGCGCTCGTCCTCTCGGCCCTCGTGCTCGCCTTCACGGCGGACGAGCGCGTCTTCGGCCTCGTGACGGACGGCCAGATCATGACGCGCACGGCGTACGCGATGGCCGCGCTCGGCGAGGTCGGCATCGCGCTCGGACATCCGGTCGACGTCCTGAGACCCGCGGGCGACGCCGTGACGCGCTACGGGATGGGGCCGTCGTTCGTACGCGCGCCGGTCGCGGCCGTGTCGGGCGCTTTCGAGAACGCCTTCGGCGCCGGCGCGCCGCAGTCGCTGTTCGTCCTCGAGCAGATTCTTCTCGTCCTCCTCGCGGCCCTCGCGGCCGGCCTCCTGGCCCGGGCCTGCGGAGCGCCCGCGAAGGGCGTCCGGCGAGCGGTGCTCGCGACAGCGCTCGCCTCGCCGCTGTGGGCCTACGTGTCGTCGGACTGGTCCGAGCCGCTGCAGGCCGCCTGCGTCGGCGGCGCCTTCGCCTCTGCGGCGCTCGCGGGCCGCGCGGACGCGCGGCGCCCGGGCTTCCTCGCGGCCGGGGCCGGGGCGCTCGCGGGCTTCGCGCTTCTCTCGAAGTCGGTCTTCGTCGTGCTCGTTCCGGTCGTTCTCGCCGTCGTCCTCCTCGAGGCGCCGCGCGAAAAGCGCATCCGGCGGTCCCTCGCGTTCCTCGGAGGCGCCGCGCCGTTCGCGGCGCTCTGGCTCGCCTTCGAGATCGTCCGCTTCGGCCGTCCCCTCGCCTCGTACCAGGGCGAGCGCTTCAGCCACCCCGTGCTCGATGGTCTGTGGCGTCTCACGGTGGGGGCGAACAAGGGTCTCTTCCTCTACTTCCCGCTCGCGCTCCTCGGCGCATGGGGTTTCGCGCGCATCGCGAAGGAACGCCGCGCTCTCGGCGTCGCCCTCGGGGGGTTCTCGGCTTTCCTGCTCCTCACGACTGCGGCCTGGTGGTCATGGGACGGCACGGCCGGGTGGGGCCCCCGGCTCCTGGTGCCGCTCGTTCCGCTCCTCGCGGCGGCGGCGGTGGTCGCGGCGCCGGCGCTTCCGGCAGCCGTGTTCACGGTCCTTTTCGCCCTCGGCGTCGCCGTCAACGCCCTGGGCGCGCTTCAGCCCGACGCTGTTCTCACGTGGTACTACGCGACGGTCAAGCCGCGCACGCTGACGGCGGTCGAGGCGCGCGCGTTTCCGGCCTTCGCGACCGAGCCCGACCCGGCCGGCGGCGTGAGGCTCCTCCCGATCCACGACGTCGCGAACCGCGCGGCGCTCTCACCGCTGCGGGTGAATGCCTGGCTCCTCGGGAAGCGGCTCGCCGGGGGCGACGTCCTCGCGGCCTTGCGGACGCCGCCCTGGCGGACGGACGCGCCCGGGCAGGAGGCGGGCGCGACGCCGGAGCAGGCCATTCCGCCGAGTGCGCTCGTGTTCCTGACGTCCTCGTTCCGCTGGCCTCATCTCGGGATGTCTCTGACGCGGAGCGCCGGTCAGACGGACACCGTCCTCTCCTTCGTCGACTGCCTCTACGACCAGGCTCTCCGTGCGCAGGACATGGGTCGCGGCGACCGGGCGATCCAGTTCGGCGAGGAGCTGTACCGCCGTGTTCCCTCGCCGCAGACACTCACGACGCTTGCCGAGAGCTACCGGGTCACCTTGGAGGTCGACGCAGAGTCGGGCGGGGCTCTG
>JBDTML010000150.1:0-7358 GCA_039934255.1 Acidobacteriota bacterium
TTCTCGAGAAGGGGAAGATCGTCGTCAAGCGCGCGTACGCCGACTGGAGCCGCTACACGGAGTACAAGCGCGCGTTCCACGAGTCCGCGTTCGAGCTCATCGACATCCCGCAGCACCGCATGACCGGCAAGAACTCGGCGGACATCCGGATGGTCGTGGACGCGATGGACCTCGCCTCGGCCAAGGCCCACATCACGACGTTCGTGATCGGCTCGGGCGATTCGGACTTCTCGCCGCTCGTCTCGAAGCTGAAGGAGAACAACAAGCAGGTTCTCGGCTTCGGCGTGAAGGGCTCGACGTCCGAGCTCCTCATCGACAACTGCGACGAGTTCCTCTACTACGAGGACCTCGTGCGGGAGAAGACGAAGGTCCCGTCGCTCGCGGGTTTGCCCGAGAAAACGGCCGAGGTGTTCTCGCTGATGATCGACTCGCTTCTCGCGCTGAAACGCGAGAACAAGGAAGTCCTCTGGGGCTCGATGGTCAAGCAGACCATGCAGAGGAAGAACCCGTCGTTCAACGAGAGTTACTACGGCTTCCGCGCTTTTTCCGACCTGCTGGAGGCCGCGGAGAAGCAGAGCCTCATCTCGCTGAAGCGCGACGGCAAGAGCGGCACGTACATCATCACGGGCTTCGGCAACGCCTGAGGTGTTCGAAGAGCAAGAAGAGAAGAAGAAGATCTTCTTAGAAAGATGAAGAGGGAAAGCGCTTCTCGTCGCGCGCGGCCTTTGCCGAGGCCCCCTTCACCTTCTAAGAAATCCTCTCTTCCTCTTTTTTCCTCCCCCTCAATTTGGCCTCTTGTGTCTCGCGAGGCGCTTGGCGCTTTCAAGGTGTTCTCCGTCCGGCGCGAGACGTTCGTGTCGGCCCGCACCGGGCAGCCTCACCCGTTCTACGTTCTCGACTGCCCGGACTGGGTGAACGTGATTGCGTTGACCGACCGGAACGAGGTCGTCCTCGTGCGACAGTTTCGGGCCGGAACGCGTTCGGTGACCCTGGAGATTCCAGGCGGCGGCGTGGAGGCGCACGACGGTTCGGCTCTCGTCGCGGCCCGGCGTGAGCTGCGCGAGGAGACGGGATACGCGGCAGGGAGATGGAAGCGCCTGGGTGTCGTGCACCCGAACCCGGCGTTCCAGTCGAATCGCTGCACGACCTACCTCGCCCGCGGCTGCCGGCGGGTGGGAGATCTCATGCCCGACGCAGGCGAGGACCTGACCGTGGAACTGGTGCCTCTGCGGAGGATTCCCGGCCTCGTCCGGACGGGGAAGATCACGCACTCCCTCGTCATCGCGGCGCTTCACTTCTTCGCCCTGCGCGGTTGAGCGCGGGTGTTCTTGAAGGGCACGCGGCCGCTGCCGTCCAGCCGGGCGGCGACGCGGACGACCGACGTCGGGGTCGCGGCCTCGAGCCACGTCACGGTCTGACCGTCCGCCCCGAGCGCGAGCGACCCGGGAACCGGAAGCAGCGGGGAGTCGAGAATTGCCCGCGGCGCGGCCCGGAGCGCCGCCGGTGCGCTCGCGTGCGGCTCGGCGACGAGCGAGAGCTTGCCGATCTCGCCGTCGATGCGGGCCACGAGGGCCGCCGGACCCTGCGTGACCCAGACCTCCTGGGGAAACGACGGCCCGCCGCTGCCCCGGAGACGCCGGACGGCCCGCGCGGCCTCGCGCAGCCAGCGGGCCTTCCTGGGCGAGGGCTCCAGCGCCTCGAGCCGCTCAGCTGTATCGGTGAGGCGCCGGTCGAGCGCGGCCAGATCTTCGCCCCTTCCGGCGGCAAGGAGGAGGCGTGCGAGGGAAGGCGCCGCGGCCTCGAGCTTTCGTGCGACGCCCTCCGCGACGCCCGGGCTCTTCACGCGCTCGGCGAACGTCAGCCAGAGAACCGTCTCCTCCCAGAGCGACAGGAGGCTCGTTCCCGGCAGAGGAAAGCGCGCGCGTAACGCCCCCGCCATCGCGCGCTCCCGCACTTCGGCGAGCTGGGTCTCCGCTTCCTGCGGGATGTCGTCGAGCACCCGGCGGAAGGCGGCTCCGTCGTATGCGCGAAACCGGCGCCCCGCCTTCGGATCGAAGACCTGAACGAATCCGACGCCGGCCGGGGCGGCTCCGCCTCTGGGCGCGAGGCGCTCGGCGACTTCGCCGAGAAGGACCTCCGCCCCGGGGTCCGCGGTTCCCTCCGACCGGAGGCGGGCGGCGCCCCGCGCGAGAAACGCCGCCGCGAGAGGGAGGCGCGTGTCGTCCGCCGCGAGGTAGCGGCCGACGATCACGAGATTCCGGCTGCCCTCCGGCCCCTCGGCGAAGAGCGCCTCGGACGAAAGGGCCGCGAGGACGAGCGCGGCGATCATTTCACCGCCCCTTTCGCGATGTGTTTGCCCATCTCCGGCGCGAGGATGTCGGTCGAGAGGTTCGGCATCACGATGACCTGCACCTTGTCTCCGAGCTTTTCGGCCAGCGTCTTCTGAACCCACGTCGGATTCGCCTGGATGAGCTCGACTTCCCGCTTGAGGTTCTCGAACTGCGCGAGCGAGGTCTGGCGGATCGCGTAGGCCTCCGCGTCCGACATCGTGCGGCGCCGCGAGGCTTCGGCGTCGGCCTGGATCTTCATCGTCTCGGCCTGCGACTGTGCGTCCTTCAGTTTCCGGCCCTTCTGCGCTTCGGCCTCGAGCTCGATCGTCTTGACCTGCTTCTCCTTGAGCGGGAGCACCCAAGCCATCGCGTCCGCCTCGGCCTTCGCCTCGATCAACCGCTTGTTCGCGAATGCTTCGGCTTCCTTGTCGGAGCGCGCCTTCCGGGCCTCGGCCTCCAGGCGCTGCACCTCGACTTCCTGCTTCTTGAGGCGCAGGTTCGCCTCCGTGCGCTCGACGCGCTGCGTCTCCTCGAGGAGCGCAAGGCGGCCGCGCTCGAACTCGGGCGGCAGCTTCAGGTCGCCGACCAGGACGTCCTTGAGCAGGATGCCGGCCTCGGCGAGGCGCTCGGCGGCCTGTTTCGCGGCTCGCGACGCCAGCTCTTCGCGCTTGCTGGCGAGAAGCGACGTCGCGTCGTACTCCGGCGCGAGGGCGCGGAACGCGGAAGCGAGAACCGGCCCGACGACCTCGGCGCCCGGGTCCGCGGGGAGGCCCGCCCAGCGCGCGAGCAGCTGATTGCGGTCGAGCGCCCAGCGCGCCTGGATGACGAGTCCGACCGTGAAGCCGTCGCGCGTTGGCACGTTGAAGGTCGCGGCCGGCCCTGAGAGGAGCTGGTCAGAGACGCGCATGCGCGTCACGACATAGAAGGATCGGGGGAGGAAGTGGCTGCCGGGCGACACGACGCGGGTCGCTCCGGTGAACTTGCTGACGACGAGCCCGGCCTCGCCGGGGGCGACGGATTGGAAGCCGCGCTCGACCCAGCGCGCGCCCGCCCAGAGGGCGAACAAGAGCGTCGCGCCCAACAACGTCTTGCGCACGGGGATGCGTTCAAGAGAAGAAGAAAGAGAAAGATGGATTTGCTTAGAAAGGGAAGAAGAGGGAGGGAGAGGCTCGGGCGGCTCGGGCGGGTCGGGGGGCATCGGTGGGATGGGCGGCACGGGGCGGTCGGCGTTCATCGTCTTCTCCTTGCGAGGCGAAATGCCAGCGCTGGAAAGACGACTTCACGAACGGTGCCGCTCCTCGCGCGCGCATCCGCATCACCGTGGTACTCTTCTTTTCTCCCTTTCTACGCAAAATCATCCATATCGCATAATCTAACCATGACCGGCAACGCACGCGTCTGATTCCTCCCCCGGCACGAACCGTGAAACGAGCACCGGCAGGCGCGGAACGAAACCCCGCGCCGGGAGGTTCACATGGTCCGCCGTTACGTCGCCCCGATCCTCAGGCTCCTCGCGTTTCTCGGCCTCCTCGCCTCGCCCCTCCTCCTCGCGGCCATCGCGCGCGCGGCCGCGCCGGAAGGAGGGGAGCCCGACGGCAGGAACCTCGTCGCGCTGCGTTCCGTCGCCCTCGGCGAGACGCCGGCCGACCGGTCCGGGCGCGGCGGGCGCGTCGCCGCCAGCGCGCCCGCGACGCTCCTCGAGAGGAACGGCAGCCGCGTGCTTGTGGCCTCTCCTGCCTGGGGAAGCTCGGCCGCGGCCCGCGGGTGGGCCGAGTCCTCGGCCTTCTTCGTGCTCGACGATTCACGGGAGCCGATCGAGCGTCTGCTCGGTAACGCTCGCCTCCTGCTCGACGCGAACGATCGACCGGTTCTCGCGGCCGCCTATCTGCACGAAGTCACGCGGCGCGACGCCTCGCGCGTCGAGGGCTGGGAGCTCCTCGGTCGCGCGGGCGAGCTGCTGGCTCAGTCGGCGCGCCCCGGCGAAGGCGGACGTCCGCCCGCTTCAGCGGTTCTCGCGCAGGCGTGGGGAGTTACGCTCCTCCCGAAGGGTGACGGCAGCGGCTTCCGATACGACGGCGCGGCCTACCGGCATCTGATCGCGCTCGCGCCGCCCGCTGAAGTGGCCGAGCGGGCGCGCCTGCGACTTCTCCTGTCCTGTGGACCGGCCGTGGATCCCGAGCGGCCGGGTGACGTTGCGACGGCCGTCCGCCGGGAGCGGGACCTCGCAGAGTTTCTTTCCTCGTTCCCGGCGTCGACGCGGCGCGTGCCGTTCCTCCTCGAGCGCGCGCGGCTCCTGTCCTGGCTCGCCGAGGGCGCCGCCCGCCGCGGTGACGTCGAGGCTTTCGCCGGTTATCGCGACGGGGCGATCGAATCCGCCTCGGAGGTCACGGCCACGACGCCGGATCTGTCACGCCGCCGCGCGGCCGACCGCCTCGTGGCGCGTCTGACGAAGTCGCTGCCCCGCAAGGTCGTCTCGGACAGGCCCGTTGTCTCCACTTCGGGGATGCGCGCTCAGTTCGTCGCGAAGGGCGGGGTGACGCTGCTCGTCGTGTTGCGCCCGGACGGCAAGGACGCGATCCACCCGTACACGGTCGTGGGCGCCGACCCCGCTAGTCTCGCGTTCGACGCGGCGGGGAGGAAGCTCGTCTGGGACGAGGCGCCGACCGCGGGCCGGCGCCGGACACGTCTCCTCGACCTCGTTCGCGCGCGCGTCGTGGAGCCGGCGGCGTCCGCGGAGCCCGAGATCCTGTCGACGCTGGCGTCTCCGGGCGCGCCGCTTTCCGGCGAGGACCGCTACACGACGTCCCTCGGGTTCTCGCCGGACGGGCGCCTGCTGCTCGTCGTCTGCGAGGGATTCACGCCCGACGGCGTGCGGATCCCGAAACGCCACGTCCTCTGCGACACGGACGGCGCCCGCCGGCCGGTTCTCGTCGACCGGCCGTACTCGGCGCCGGGCGTCGTGGACTGGAATCGGCTCCAGCAGATGACCGAGCGCCTCAGCGGATAATCGAAGGCGCATGACGAATCCGACAGAACCCCACGAGGACCGGAGGCTGCGGCGAAAAACCGCAGCCTTTCGGCTGAAGCACGACATCGGAAAGGCCCTGAGATGGAGCGCGCCGGAGGGGGAAAGAGAAAGAGACCCGGAAGAGCTGAAAGGAAGATTGAGAAGGGACCTGCTGAGTCGCGCGAACGGAGGCGCCGCAGGCCGCAACGTTCTGGAAAGTTTCTTGGAATGGAAAAGGGAAGAGGGCCCGCTCTTCGCGGGAGGCGATGCTGATCTGGAGGCTCTGGAGCGGGCCATGGCGAAGGTGGCCGGCCTCGCAAACATTTCTGCTCTTTCCGAATCCGATCTTCATGCCCTCGATGACGCCTGCCTCGAAGCCTCCCGCGGGTGTACGGCTTTCTACCGCCGCATCGCCGTCGAGGACGGACCCGAGACGATCCGGCCCCTCGGAGCGCGGCGATGACGGCGCGCGGTCCCCGCGTTCTCGTCGTCGACGACCAGCCGAAGACGGCCGATTTCCTCCGGCGCCACGCCCCGGATCTCGCGCTCCTCGGCCCGTCTGCGGAAAAGGACTGGGCGGGGAACTGGTCCGAGACCGAGGCGGCACTGGCGCGCGCCGGGAAGCTCCCCGATCTCGTCGTTCTCGACCTCCGGTTCGACGTCCCCGACGAAGAGCTGCTGCCCGACCAACGGTCCCTGGGCGAGACGGCGGCCGGGAAGCGGGACCGGCGGGACCGGCGGGATCGGCAGGGCCTCTTCATTCTCGAGCGCCTGCGGCGCCGCGAACCCGACCTCCCGGTTCTTCTCACGACCGCCCACGAAGAGATTCCGTTCGAGGACGAGGCCAGGCGTCTCCGGGCCGACGCCTTCACGTACACGGTCGGCGAGGACGAGGCGACGGGGGAGGGCCTCGTGCGCCTCGTGCGCCGGGTGCTCGACGAACGCGAATCGCCGCTTTCGACGGGACGGTTCTTCTGGGGCCGGAGCGCCGCGATGCGCGACCTCCGCCGCCGGATCGCGTCGCTCGCGCCCACGCCTCTCCCGCTCCTTCTCACGGGGCCGACCGGTTCGGGCAAGAACTTCCTCGTGAAGGAGGTCATCCATCCGCTCTCGTCTCGCAAGGGGCCGCTCGTCTCCTTCGACTGCGCGACGGTGCCCGAGACGCTCCTTCAGGCGGCGCTCTTCGGCTCGGTGCGCGGCGCGTACACGGGTTCGGTCGCGGACAGGCCCGGCGTTTTCGAGGTCGCGGCGGGAGGCACGCTCTTCATCGACGAGATCGAAAACCTCTCCCCGGACGCCCAGAAGGCCCTCCTGACGGCGCTGAACGACGGCGTCGTGCGGCGGGTGGGGGCGACGGCGACGGTGCCGCACACGGCGCGCATCGTGGCCGCCTCCAACTTGGACCTCAAGAAACGCGTGACGGAAGGGCTCTTCCGCGCGGATCTCCTCATGCGGCTCAACCCGGCGCTCGCGCTGGAGCTGCCGCCGCTCGCGACGCGGCGCGAGGACCTCGAAGATCTCTCCGACGATTTCGCGGCGGCGTTCTTCAAGGATCCGGCGAACCGCCTCGAGATCACGGCGCAGGTTCGCGCCGCCGGAGGCTCCGAACCGGACCGGGTGGATACCTTCGAGCTTGCGCGCGGCGACGATGAGGTTGGGCGCAGCCGGGCCCCCGTCGTCTTCGCGCTTCCGCGCAAGGGGTGGCAGGCCATCGCCCGCCATCCGTGGCCCGGCAACGTGCGGCAGTTCGCGATGGTCCTCGCGGACCTGCTCGCGGCCACGCTTTACGGCCGCACGGCCGCGGCGAAGGACCGCAGCGGCCGCGTCGTGTTCTCGATCGACCCGCGCCTCCTGTTCGACCTTCTCGCCGAGGCCCGCCAGGAAGACGCCCCCGCCGCCGCCGACTCCTTCGTGCTGCCGCGGCCCCGGGTCGACAGCGTGGAGGACTTCCGCCGCGAGCTCGAGCGCTCCGCGTTTCGCCAGACCTTTCACGAGTGCGAGGGGGACTTCTCACGGATGGC
>JBDTML010000151.1:0-9553 GCA_039934255.1 Acidobacteriota bacterium
TCGTCATGGCCGTCATGATGTACAGCCACCTGCTCACGACGTCGAAGACGGTGCGCACGATCATCATGATCCCCATCATCATCACGATGTCCAAGGCGCTCGGGTGGGACCCCGTGTCCCTCGCCCTTCCCGCGGCGCTCACGATCGACTGGGTCGTCGGCCTCCCGATCAGCGGAAAGCCGAATGTGATCCTGTTCTCCACGAACCAATACTCCGTGATCGACAACTTCAAGTACGGCATCACGACGTGCACGGTGGGCCTCGTCCTCCTCGTGATCTCCGCCGCCACGTGGTTTCACTGGCTCGGAATCACCCCCTCCTTCTGGGCGATGCCGAAGTGAAAGAGGTCCTCGCGCTTGCACTTCTCGCTCTCGCGCCGCGCCTCGTCCGGGCGGCCGAGGTCAGCCAGTACACAACTCGGCTCGACGTTGATGCAGAAGGCGCCGGCCGGGCGACCAGCTCGCTCGTGATCGCCGGGAGCCCGGCCGAGGTCGTGGAAATTCCGCTGAGCCATGGCGCCTGGACGAACTTCCGGCCGGCGGAGATCCCCGATGGCCTCCGGCTGGAGCCGCCGAGGGAGAGGGCGACCACGATACGGGTCACGCTTCCTCCTGCGAGCGCCGAACCGAGCCGGGTCTCGTTCACGTTCGACGTCCCAAAGGTCTTCTTGAAGACCGAGGACCCCTCGGCGGGAGCGAAGCTGACCTTGCCTCGCGAGAGCCGCATCCTGAGGTACGCCTTCGTGAACTCGCAGGAGACGCTCATCAAGGACTTCCGGATGCTCGTGGCCCTCCCCGAAGGTCAACGCTTCCAGGCCATTCGCGAGCAGCTCCCGAAGCAGACAAGGAGCGAGGCGGAGCCACGCGTCCGCCTCGGCGGCGAAGGTGGCCGGCAGAACGCTCTCCTGAGGCTCGCGAACCTCGATCAGGGTGACGACACGTCGATGCAGCTGGAGGTCGTGCCGAGCCGCCGGTCTCCCCTCTGGCTCGTCCTCGGCGTCATCCTCTCGGCCCTCTACCTCTTCAGATTCCGGGACTACGTCGCCGAGGGCGCCGAGCCCGCGAAGATTCGATAAGGAGCATCAATGGCGGACCCGTTTACCAAGAACACTGCGACGTCTTCCGAAGAAGCCGCAAAGATCGTTCCCCGCGCCGAGTTCCGGGTCTTCGGCAAGGGCGTGATCGACCTCGTGAAAGAGAAGATGTGGAACGGGAAGACCGTCCTCTTCCAGGCGCGCAAAATGCCGGCCGAGACTTATTTCCTGAGCACCCGCACGAACGAAGCGAACGTGAAGGTGCGCGACGGCCTGCTCGACATCAAGACGAAGACGGGCGAAACGCCCGAGGGCTACGAGATCTTCCAGCCGCGCGGCAAGTTCCAGTTCCCCGTGAAGAAGACCGACCTCCAGACGATCCTCTCGAACCTCAAGGTCGAGATGACGCTGACCCAGGAAACCTACACGATCGACGAGTTCATCGCGATGGCCCGTAAGCACCCCGACATGGCGGCCGTCTCCGTCGAGAAGATGCGCTACGGATTCACCGTCGAGGGCGTCATCTGCGAGTACGCCCAAGTGTGGTTCAACGGCGCGATGATGGAGTCCGCCTGCGCGGAAAGCGAGAACTACGCCGGAATGAAGACGGTCGTCGAGGGGCTCGGCATCGCGTCCATGCCCAACCTGAATTACCTGAAGGCCGCCAAGCGGGTCGTGGGCATGGATTAGCGATGGCACTCCTCTTCCGCCGCACACGCGCCCTCGAGGCGCAGATCGACGAGCTCCTCAACGCGATCAGCGAGGGGACGCTCGTCTTCCAGCTGGGGATCGCGGATTATCTCCAGAAGGACGAGGAACGCTTCCAGCAGCACCTCAAGGCGATCGCGGCGTTCGAGAGCAAGGCGGACTCCCTGAGGCGCGAGATCGAGACGCGCCTCTACCGCGAGTCCCTGATTCCGGATCATCGCGGCGACGTCCTCGGCCTTCTCGAGAACATCGACAATGTGATCGACGAGGCGAAGAAGACGCTCCATCAGTTCGCCGTCGAGAGGCCCGACGTGCCCCCTGATCTCACAGCCGACTTCCTCGATCTCTCGAAGGCGGGCGTGGACGCGGCCCAGCACCTCGTCTCGGCCGTGCGGGCGTTCTTCCGCGACATCACGGCCGTGCCCGACCACATCCACAAGGTCTACTTCTACGAGAAGGAGGCCGACCGCCTCGCGGACCGCCTCAAGCGCAAGATCTTCACGCGGGACATCGACCTCGCGCACAAGATTCATCTTCGCTACTTCTGCCTGCACGTCGAGACACTCTCGGACCGCGCCGAGAACGTGGCCGACCGCCTCGCCATCTACACGATCAAACGGACGATCTAAAGGAAACGCCCGGACGTGACCTGGGTCTTCCTCCTCAGCGGGATCTTCCTCGGGTGGTCTCTCGGCGCTAACGACGGCGCGAACATCTTCGGCACGGCCGTCGGGACGCGAATGGTCCGGTTCCGGACTGCAGCCTGGGTCGCTGCAGCCTTCGTCGTGATCGGCGCCGTGGCGGGCGCCCACGGAACGACGAAGACATTGGGCCGGCTGGGCGCGATCGACGCTCCCGCGGGAGCCTTCGTCGTCGCGCTCGCCGCTGGCCTCGCCGTCGTCCTCTTCCTGGCGAGAAACAGCCTCCCGGTTTCGATCTCCCAGTCGATCGTCGGCGCGATCGTGGGCTGGAACCTCTTCACGGGGCGTCCGACGGACCTCGTCACCCTCACGACGCTCCTCTCCTCGTGGGTCGCGAGCCCCGCGCTCTCGGGCGCCGTCGCCGCGTTGCTCTTCGTCGCGGCTCGCGCTGCGATTCCACGCCTCAAGATCCACCTCCTCGAGGTCGACGTCTGGATGCGCACCGGACTCATCGCGGTTGGCGCGTTCGCGGCCTTCAGCCTCGGGCAGAACGCGATTGCGAATGTCATGGGCGTCTTCGTGCGCGTGTCGCCGTTTCCGGAAGCGGTCCGACTCGGCCCATTTCGCGCGACGAGCGTCGAGATGCTCTTCTTTCTCGGAGGGCTCGCGATCGCGGCCGGAATCGTGACGTACTCGGAGCGGATCATGCGGCGCCTCGGCTCCGGGCTGACGTCGCTCTCACCGCTCGGAGCGCTCATCGTTGTCTTCGCCGCCTCGACTTCGCTCTTCCTCTTCGGCTCGGCGGCTCTCCAGGACTTCCTGGTGGCGCACGCGCTGCCGGGCTGGCCGCTCGTTCCCGTGTCGGGCTCGCAAGCAGTCGTCGGGGCGATTCTCGGGATCTCTCTCGTGAGACGGAGCGGAATCCGCTACCGGCTCCTCGTCAACATCGCGATCGGCTGGGTCGCCGCGCCACTGGCTGCGCTCATTTTCACGGTCGTGGGCCTGTTCGTCTTTCAGAACGTCTTCCAGCTGCCCGTGAAGGGCGCGCCGCGGGTGGTGGGAACGAGCCTGCCCGCGAGCCGTTGATCCGGCACGCTCCTCTAGTCGACGTACTTGTACCCGGTGCCCGTGTCGAAGACGACGACGCGTTCGCCGCGGTCGATCTTCTTCGCCGCGACGAGCTTCTTGACGGCCTCCCAGGCCGCCCCGCCCTCGGGGGCGGCGAAGAGGCCCTCGAACGAGGCAAGCTCGTTCACCCCGCGACGCATCTCGTCGTCCGTTACCGTGACGGCCTCGCCCTTCGACGCCCGGAGGATCTTCAGGATCAGGTAGTCGGCGTAGGCCTTCGGAACGCGAAGGCCGGACGCGTAGGTGTGCGCGTTGTCTTCGCGTACCGAGACGTCCTTGCCCGCGGCGAAAGCTCTCGGGATCGGAGCGCAGCCCTCGGCCTGCACGGAAACCATGCGCGGACGCGCAGGGCCGATCCACCCGAGACGTTCCATCTCGTCGAACGCCTTCCACATCCCGATGAGGCCGGTTCCCCCTCCGGTGGGATAGATGACCACCTCGGGCAGCGTCCAACCGAAATCCTCGGCGAGCTCGTAGCCCATCGTCTTCTTGCCCTCGACGCGATAGGGCTCCTTGAGCGTCGACACGTCGAACCAGCCTTCCGCGTCCTTCTTCTGGGCCACGATCCTCCCGCAGTCGTCGATGAGCCCGTCCACGAGCGTCACGCGCGCGCCGTACGCCTCGCACTCGATCTTGAACACTTTCGGCGTGTCCCTCGGCATGAACACGTGACATTCGAGCCCCGCGACCGCCGCGTACGCGGCGGCGGCGCCGCCCGCGTTTCCAGCGGTGGGCAGCGCGATCTTCCGCGCCCCGAGCGCCTTGGCCATCGTGACGGCGGCACCGAGGCCCCGCGCCTTGAACGATCCCGTTGGATTGCCCGCCTCCTCCTTCACGTAGAGCCGCGGCATCCCGACCCGCGCGCCGAGGCGCTTCGCGTGCAGAAGCGGGGCGCCGCCTTCGCCGAGTGACACGATGTCCCCGGCGCGGCGCGCCGGCATCATTTCGTGCCAGCGCCAGATCGTGCGCGAGCGTCCCGCCGTTGCGCCCCGCGAAATTGCGGCGGCGGTGTAGTGGGCGAAGAGGGCGCCTCCGCAACCCTCTTTCGTGCAGACGTTGAGAAGCGGGCCCACGTCGTAACGCGCGCCGCATTTCGTGCAGGACAGGCTTTCGAGAAGCGAAAACGACATGCGGCGATCTTATGATCCTCGGGCACGCATGAGACGTCGGCCTTCTTTTCGCGCCCTGATCGCCCTGTCGCTCGCCGCGGCCTGCGCATGGACCTCAGCCTGTGCGACCGCGGGAAGGAACGCGCGGGGGCGGCTATCCCCCGCCGAGCGCCTGCGGATCGACGCCTTCCGGTCCGACCTCGAGGAGACGCGCGCGGAGCTTGGAATCGGAAGGGTCACCGCCGCCGTGGTGCGTGACGGGCGCGCGGAATGGACCGCGGCGCTCGGAGGAGGCGACGTTTCCGCCTCCTTTCCCCTCGCCGAGCTGACCGAGACCTTCACGGCGGTCGCGGCGCTCCGGCTCGAATCCCGCGGGAAACTCCGTCTCGACACACCGGTCGCGGACCTCGACTCGACCTTTCCCGGGCCTCGGACCGTGCTTGTCCGGCACCTCCTTTCGCAGACCTCGGAGGAGACGCCCGGGACGACGTTGCTCTTCGACAGGGGCGCGTTTGCGCGGCTGACCGGAATCCTCGCCTCGGCCTCCGGCGCGAGCTTCGCCCGTCTTCTCGAAGACGAAGTGCTCCGGCCGGCGGAACTCCAGGCCACCCGGCCGACCGCAAACGTCTCCGCTGCGACCGGCCTTACGTCGAACGTCGGCGATCTCGCGCGCTTCGAGGCGGCCCTGCTCGGGGACCGGCAGCTCGCGCCCGACGCGCTCCGCCGCATGACGTCGCCCACGTTCACGCCAAACGGATACCTCCCTTACGGTCTCGGCTGGTTCGTGAGCTGGTCGGCCAACGAACGAATGATCTGGGCGTTCGGAGAATCCGCGGAAGCGTCGGCGCTCTTCTTCCGCCTTCCCGACCGTGGCCTCGCCCTCATCCTCCTCGCGGAGGGTCCCGCCCTCACGCGCCCCTTCCATCTCGACCTCGCGAATCCACTGCGCTCGCCGTTCGTGCTCGCGTTTCTCCGGCGCTTCGTGCCCCTCGGCGAACAGGCGCAGCGGCTCGTGGCGATCGACGCCCTCGTCGATCGGGCGCTCGTCCTTCAATGGAGACGCGATCCGGGCGCCGCCGCTGCCTTCCGGACCGCGCTCGCGAGCCGAGGAGCCCTCGCGGTCGCCGATCCGGCACTTCTCGCGGCGCTCGCACAGACGACCGAGCCGGATCTCCTCGACGCGGGCGCGACGATCGGGCGTCAGGTTCAAGCGGGCGGCTGGGACAACGCCCGCACGCTCTTCGACCTCGCCACCCTCGATGTTCACGCGGGGCACATGCAGCGAGCCGCCGACACGTTGCGCGGCCTTCTCGCGCGGCCGAACGTGCGGAGTGAGCCTCTTCTCGAAAAGGCGCGGCGCCTGCTCGCGGAGACGGGAGAAAGCACGCGTCCGTGACGCCCCTCACGCGCTTCCGCGCGGCCACCGCCGCGGCTGCCCTCGTCGCGGCCCTCCTCGCCGCCCACCGCGCGCCGACGGTCCTCTCCGAACCGGCGGGCCGGTTCGAGGATCCGGACGCGATGTTTCACGCGCGGCGCGCCACACGCGCCATCGCCGACGGGACGCTGCTGCCGCCCGTCCTCGACCGTTTCGAAAATTTTCCCGCCGGAGGCCGCGCCCTTTGGCCGCCGCTTCACGACGCCACGGTGGCGCTCTTCGCGCGACTCGGCGGCTCGACACGGCACGCGCCCGCGCGGGGCCTCCGGGCCGCCGCGGCGCTCCCCGTCGTGGAGCTGATGCTCGCCGTCTTCGTCGCCGCTTTTCTCGCGCGTCGCCTCGCCGGCGACACCGGAGGCATCGTCGCGGCGTGGCTCCTCGCGCTCACGCCGGCGATCGTCCGGCGCGGGTCCTTCGGCGAGATCGACCACAACCTCACGGAAGTCCTCTTCGCGCTTCTTCTCGTCACTTTCGTCTCGCTCGTGTCCCGCCGCGGCCTCCTCGCGTGGGGCGCTGGCTGGGCGCTCCTCGTTCTCGTCGCTCTCGGCTTCTATGCGGGTCTCGTTCTCTCCGTCGGCATCGCCGCCGCCGCCGCATGCGCCGCCGCCCTCTTTTTCGAGGGGGAGGAGGATGAGAGCGGCCGCCTCGCCCCACTCGCGGCGGGTCTGGCGATAGCCGCCGCCTCGCTCCCGTTGTTCGCGGGGCTCCGCGTTCGCCCCGACCCCTCCGACCCCTGGCGTCTCGGTCCGACGTACGTCCTCCTGCTGTCGGCGGGCGCGGCGGGAACCGCGGCCGCTTCTCTGTTTCTTCTCGCTCGAAGAAGGACCCGATTTCCGCGGGCGGCGCCTCGTGGGCTCGAGGGGGTCCTGGCTGGGGCCTCGCTCGTGACGGCGGCGTTCGTGGCGTTCCTGCAGCCTCGCGCCGCGTGGGGTGCGCTTGCGCGCGGATTCGGGTTTCTCGGCGCACGCGACCCGTGGCTCGCGACGATCGACGAGTTTCGACCGCTCCTCACGTCGCCGGCGGGGCTCCTCGCGGCGCTCCCTTCGGTGCCGGTGTTTCTCGCCGCCCTCGGCCTCGCACTTCGCGCGCGGGCTCTCCCAGCGGAGAGGCGCGCGGCCCTTGCCCGGCTCGCCCTTCCGGCCCTCGCGTTTCTCGCGCTCGCTCTCGCGCAGAAGCGGCTCCTGCCTCCGGCGGCCGCGCTGTGCGCCGCGGCCGCGGGCGCCGCGTGGGTTCCACTGCCCCCGCTCGCGCACTGGTTACGGCGCGGCCTGGTCGCGGCCTGCATCGTCGGCGCGGGACAGGCGTTTCTTCTTTCGTTTCTCACGATCACGTTTCGGTGGACTTCCGTGTCCGTCACGTCGGGCGGCGAGGAGGCCGCCGCGGCGCTCGTCGCGCTTACCCCCGCGCCCGCGGATCTCCCGGCGTGGGGGGTCCTCGCGCCGTGGGATTACGGCCACGATCTTCTCGCCCGCTCTGGCCGTGCCGTCGCTCTCGACAACTTCGGCAGCATGCATCCGGGGTTCGCGCGGGCGCTGCACGTTTTTCTCGAGACCGATCCGGGGGCCGCGGTCGCCGAGCTGGACGCGCTGCGGCTCCGCTATGTCCTCGCGGTCTATCCCCCTAATGTCCTTCCGCACGCCGCGCACAGCCTCGGTGAAGATGCACGGCTCTTCTTCGGCGACGGCTACGACCCGGATCGCATGACGCCCTACAGGCCGACCGTCAGGGGGAGCCGGACGTTTCTCGTGAGGCTTCACCTCGAGGACGGCCAGCCTCTGCCGGAGGACTCACCCTCCGCGCGACAGGCCCTCGCGCGGCTCCGGAAGATCTGGGAATCGCCCGAGACCGGACCGGACCCCACCGGGGTCGAGGTTCCGTTCATGAAGCTCTTCGAGGTGCTGCCCGCGCCGGCGCCCTGACCGCGGTCGGCTACTGAGCGACGATGCCGAGCGCCTTCCCGGTCGCGCAGTCGATGCGGAGGTAGTGCGTGGAATCGACGCCGTAGCGAGCCTGGATCTCGAAATCATCCTCGCCGAGCAATTGGTAGTCGCCGACCTCGCCCTTGGATCGCATCAGGTTGAGAATGGTGCCCTTTCGGGGATCAGCCATGGGGTTCTTGCAGCCCTCGCCCGCCTTCGGTTCATCCATCCGGGAGAGGCCGCTCTCGGTGACCATGAAATGGTCGGGGAGCTCCGTCGCCTGCGCGACGATTTTTCCGGTCATCGGGCTCGACGCGCAGGCCGCGAGTGCGGCGGCGGCACCCAGCGCGAGAACGAAGTTCACGCGAGTCATGTCTTTCATGGGGGAACACTAGCAGAGCGGCGCCCAAGGTCAGCGCGTTTCCGTGACCTTTCGGATGCCGCGCGGCCGGTCGGGGTCGAAGCCCCGGGCGAGCGCCGCGTGGTAGGCGAGGAGCTGGCCGGGAATCACCGAGACGAGAGGCGCGAGAAACTCGGGCACGACGGGGGACGGAATCGCGCCTTTCCCCCTCGGCCCGACGCGGATCACCGGGCTGCCGCGCCGCGCGAGGTCGCGGGCGACCGCGCGCATCTCGGCCTCCGGACGCGTCGCGGGCGGCGAAACGACGATCACGGGAAGGTTCCTTTCGGCCATGGCGATCGGCCCGTGCTGGAAGTCGGCCGCCGAAAAGGGCTCGGCGAACAGCAGCGCGAGCTCCTTGAGCTTCAGGGCGATCTCGAACGCCGTCGGATAATGCACGCCGCGCGCGAGGACGACCGCGCGCTCCGCGCCCTCGAGCGCGTGCGCCGCCCGGTGCGCGGCACCCTCGGACCGGAGCGCCCGCCCCATCGCCTCCGGAACTTTCAGGAGCGCGTCGAGCTCCTTCCTCCGGCGAGCGAACGACAGGACGAGGAGCGCGACCGCCGCAAGCTCCGTCGTGTACGTCTTCGTCGCCGCGATGCTCCGCTCCTCTCCTGCGTGGAGAGGCAGGACCTCTCCCGCGGCCCGGGCGAGCGGACTCCCGGCGTCGTTCGTGATGGCGAGCGTGGGAGAGCCGGCGCGGCGGGCGGCGGCAATCGTCTCGACGATGTCGGGGGAACGGCCGGACTGCGAGATCCCGATCACGAGCGCGCCCCTGAGGCGGGGCGGCACGCCATAGAGCGTGACGAGGGACGGCGCCGCCAGGGCGACGGGCAGGCCCGACGCGAGCCCGAAGGCGTACTGCGCGTACCGCGCGGCGTTATCCGAGGTGCCCCGCGCCGCGATGAGGACGAACGGGACGTTCTTGCGGCGCCAGAGAGCCGCGAGCGCCGCCGCGTTCCGCCGCTCCCGCTCGAGAAGGCGCGCGACCGCCGCGGGCTGCTCGAAGATTTCGTCGTGGAGCACGGAGCGGGCTCCGCCGGCAGCCATCGTGCGATGCTAACGCAGCGAGAGTATCGGTGTTTCTACGCGGCTCGAAGAGGACGCACCGGCGCCGGGCGCCGCGGTTTCTGAGGCCGGTCCTGCGCCCGATGGCGTTCCGGGTGCTGCCGCGCGCCCT
>JBDTML010000152.1:0-23465 GCA_039934255.1 Acidobacteriota bacterium
TCGCGGCCGTGGGCTCGCCCGCGACGAAGAGGTGCCTGAGGTACGCGCGCGAGTGCCTCAGGCAGGTCGGACAGCCGCAGGCCGCGTCGGGGGGCGCGTCGTCTTCGCGATAGCGGGCGTGCTTGATCGCGAGCGTGCCGTCCGACGTGTAGAGGAGGCCGTGGCGGGCCGCGCGCGTCGGAAGCACACAATCGAACATGTCGAAACCGTGCGCGACCGCGTGGACGAGGTCGTCGGGGCGGCCGACGCCCATGAGATAGCGCGGGCGGCCTTCGGGAAGGAGCGGACCCGTGTGCGCGACCATCGCGCGCATCTCCTCCTTGGGCTCGCCCACGGAGAGGCCTCCGCACGCGATCCCGTCGAACGGCAAAACCGCGATCGCCGCCGCACTCTCTTCCCGGAGGCGCGGAAACATGCCGCCCTGCACGATGCCGAAGAGCGCGCCGCGAGAGCCCGACAGCGCGTCGCGCCGCTCCGCCGCCCGCCGCGCCCAGCGGTGCGTGAGGTCCATCGACGCCTTCGCCGCGTCCTCCGTCGCCGGGTACGGCGTGCATTCGTCGAGGACCATCGCGACGTCTACGCCGAAGTCCCCCAGCTGCAGATCCACGGCGCGCTCGGGAGAGAGGGCGTGCGGCGAGCCGTCGACGTGGCTCCGGAAGAGAACGCCTTCCTCGGAAAGCGACCGGTTCCCGGCCAACGACATGACCTGATAGCCCCCGGAGTCGGTCAGGATCGGGCGCTGCCACCCGACGAAGCGATGCAGGCCGCCGAGGCGCCGCACGACGTCGCCGCCGGGACGGATCATGAGGTGGTAGGTGTTCGCGAGAACGATTTCGGCACCCGCGGCCTCGACGTCGCTCCACCGCGCGGCCTTCACGGTTCCCTGGGTTCCGACCGGCATGAACGCCGGCGTCTCGACGATTCCGTGATCGAGGGTCAGCCGTCCCCGCCGCGGGCCCGCCCCGCCGCCGCCCGAGAGGATCTCGAAGCGCAGCATTCTCCGGCTAGAGGCCGACGCGGGCCGTGAGGGTGAGACCGAGCGCGCTCTGGTCGGTCCGGTACCATCCTCCGATATCGACTTTCGCGGGACCGATCGTGAGCCCCGCGCCCCCCGTGAAGGAGGGAGACTTGTCGGGAGACTCGAGGTTCACCGACGCTCCCCCGCGCACGACGACGAGAAGGATCGTCCACTCGACTCCACCGCCCAGCTGCCGCACGCGAAGGCTGTCGACGAGCGTCTCGTTCGCCGTCAGATCGTAGTCCGCGGCGACGAGGAGACCGACGACCGGGATCTTCACGGACGCACCAACGCGTGCCTGCTGGCCATACGTCACGGAGCGGCCGCGGTCGGCCGCCGGGCCGTCGTCCGCGAACGGGAACGCGGGCTTGTTGATCCCCCGAACGACGCCGCCAACGTGAACCGGCCCGAGCGACACGAGAGCGCCGACGTCGACGGACCAGTCCGTGTGCGTCCGCTCTCGGCCCGTGAGCGCGCGCTGCGCGAGATTCCACGGCTCGCCCACCACGGTCGCGAAAACCGATTCTTCCTTCGTGTACGTCGAACCGAAGAGCGCGTGCACGGACGCGCCCACGGTGACCCGTCCGAGAAAGAACGACATCGACTTCGACAGCGCGAGGTCTTTGAGCTCGAGACCGCGGAAAGCGGCCGCCGAATCGTTGAAGGCGATCGAGGTGGCGGGATTCACGCCGAGCGCCGTATGGACGAGATCCGTCCGCGCCGCGAGACCGCTGAAGCCCCAGTCCGTGAACGAAACCTCCCAGCCGCCATGCGCGACCGCGAGACCCGCGAGACCGTTCCCCGCGAACCCGTTTCCCGGATCGGCGAGCGTGCGGAGGGCCCGGACGACGTCGGCGTAACTCTGGGGCTGGGAATTCGACGCGAGCGCGACGGGGTTGTTGCCCGTGAGCACGCGAAGAGGAGCCAGGAAATCGCCGCTCTCCCGCGTGAGAAGCCCGGCCGAGACCGTGAGCGCGAAATTTCGATTCGGGACGGCCGCGGGATTGTCGATCCCGGCGGCGACGTCCGGGCCGAGGCCCACCGACGCGCCTCCGAGCGCGACGGAACGCGCGCCGAAAGGGGAAAACGGCATCTGCGCGCGGGCGGGGCCTGCCCCGAGAAGGACGACCGCAAGAGCCGCGAGGGCCGGCTTTCTCGTGGGGATGGAGGGCGGCGCCATACCGGCCCCGAGTGTACGGTCCCCGGGCGCGTTGACCCTGAAAAACTAAGGATGCTATGTTCCCGCCCGTCTTGCAGGAGGCGCATTGGCCGATCTCGGAAACAAACACAACTGCTTTAAATGTGGGACGAAGTTCTACGATCTGAGGAAGACGCCCGTCCACTGCCCGAAGTGCGGCGCCGACCAGAAGGACGCTCCCCCGCAAGCCACGTCTCCCGTCGTGCTCCATGCCGCGCGCCGTGCGAAGCGTGACGAGTTCGCCGATCCGGACGTCTTTGACCGCAATCGCGAGGACGAAGACGTCGCGACCGGCGAGCCGGAGGACCCGGCGGCCAAACGCGTCGATGACGACGAAGAGCTCCCCCTCGGCGAGGCCAAGACGCTCGAAGGCACTGAAAGCGGCGAAGACGACTACTGAGCGCGCCCTCCTCCCGCGGCCCGTCTTCGTGGCGATCGGGTTGGGATCGAACCTCGGAGGAAGAGAGAGATTTCTGAGAGAGGCAATAGAGACCATCGCGCTCCACTTGAGGCAGCTGCGCTCTTCACCTTTCTACGAATCCTCTCCCGTCCCCCTCAATCCCCCTCAGCCCGATTTCCTCAACGCCGTCGTCGTGGGGCGAACGACACTCTCGGCCCTGGCCCTCTTCACCTTTCTAAGAAAATCCGAATTCGCCGCCGGCCGAAAAAGAGCGCGGGGAGCGCGGAACGTTCCCCGTCCTCTGGACCTCGACCTTCTTCTCTACGGCAACGAGCAGATCCGGTCTCGCGCCCTCACCGTACCGCACCCGAGAATGACGTCGCGGCTGTTCGTCCTCGTGCCGCTCGCGGACGTCGCGCCGAGGCGTGTCGTGCCGGGCACGGGAAAAACCGTCGCGCGGCTCCTGGCCGAGGCTCGGCGCGTTTCGACGGAACGAATCAGGCGCGGGTCATTTCGTCGAGAGCGCGTGGGTGAGGGGTAGGGCCCGTGATTCCGTCCGGAGCTGGTCGTTCGGCAACGTGACGCGCATCCCCGGCGGCACGGAAGCCGTCAGCCAGACGCTGCCGCCGATGACGCAGCCCTTCCCGATGACCGTCTCGCCCCCG
The DNA here is from genome assembly GCA_039934255.1 of Acidobacteriota bacterium. GTDB lineage: Bacteria > Acidobacteriota > Thermoanaerobaculia > UBA5066 > UBA5066 > Fen-183. Next base: position 3,282 of record JBDTML010000152.1, read on the forward strand.
AGAATCGTCGCGCCCGCGTAGATGACGACGTCGTCCATGACGGTGGGATGGCGTTTCGTGCCCCGGATCAGCTCGCCGCGCTCGTTCTTGGGGAACGACACAGCGCCGAGAGTGACCCCCTGATACAGCTTCACGCGGTCGCCGATGTCCGTCGTCTCGCCAATGACCGTCCCGGAGCCGTGGTCGATGAAGAACGACCGCCCGATGCGCGCGCCGGGGTGGATGTCCACGCCGGTTTCGAGGTGCGCGAACTCGGTCATGATGCGCGGAATCAGCGGCACACCCAGCTCGTAGAGCGCGTGCGCGAGGCGGTACGTGAACACGGCCTTCAATCCGGGGTAGGCGAGGATGATCTCGTCGAAACCCGTCGCGGCGGGATCGCCGTCGAACGCCGCCCGCGCGTCGGCGGCGAGCAGGTCGGCGATGTCGGGCAGTGTCTCGAAGAAACGCGTTGCGAGGTCCTGGGCATTCCCGCTCGTGCGCGCGCCGTCGGGCAGCGCCTTTTCGATCTCGCACGCGAGCCTCAAGTGGATGCGGAAGAGGACGTCTCCGAGGTGATCGCGAAAGTTCGCGCGATAGAGCACCGTGTGGCCGTAGAAGCCCGGATACACGACCTCCTGGAGCATCCGCAGGATCTCGATGATTTCCTTCTTCTGCGGTTTGGGCGGCGCGTCGACCGCCGAGAGAAGGGGCCTGTTCTCCGCCCCCGTGACGATCCGGTCGATGGCCGCGCGCAGCCGCGTGTCTTCCATGCGACTCATTCTCTCACCGCCCGGCCCATTCCTTCACGAGCTGTGCGGCCTCTTCCTGAGTCCTGCGATTCTCGACGAGATAGTCGGGGTCCGGGGTCTCGGCGAGGATCTTCTCCAGCATCGTGCGCGCCTCTGCGTGGCGGGACGATTCGTAATCCCACATGGCCTCGGCGAGAAACTGGCGCCCCACCAGGTTCCGGGGTCCGGCCTCGACGGCGAGTCGAAGATTCTTGAGCGCCTCCGAGCGCGAAGCCCATCCCGTGAGAAACGGAACCGCGGGGGTCTGGTGATGAAGGCGACCCAGGACACGGTACCCGCCTCCGTCGTCATACGCGGGGTCGAGGAGGACGACCGCCTGCGCGTAGTCGCGGATCTTGGCGGCCGCGCCCTGCTTCACGGCGGCGCTCTTACCGAAGACGAGCGCCCACTTTCCCCAGTCGACGGAGGCCCACAGGAACGACGGGAGGGCCGCCGGGATTCCCTTGACGTACGGAACGAGCTCCACAGGCGTCGCCTTCCCAAGATCCCGGTGCGCTTCCCGACCGGCCTCGCGCCGGAGGATCCCGAGGGCCTGCTCGGCCACCGTGCGCCCTTCGTCGAAGAGCGTCCGCTTGGCAGCCGGATCGTCAGTCGTGTGCTCCCCCTTGAAGTAGAGCGCGCGCATGAGGCGCCAGCTCGGCTCGAGCGAGCCCGGCTCGGCGGCGAGGGCCGCGCGACACGCGTCGATCGTGAGGTCGATCGGACCGGGAAGGGCGTGCCCCCCCTTCGAACCCTCGGCGCGAAGCGCCCAGAGGCGGTCGATCTCGGCGGGCGTCGGCACGGGTTCGGCCGCCGAGAGGAGAGCGGGAAGGAGGGCGAAGACGCAGGCGAGAACGAAGAGGCGTCGCATGTCGTCCACTATACTGGCGCGCCTCTTGCGAAGGGGCTCACGCCAGGAACGCGAGGTGCCGCCGTGGCCGATCAGGATGCCAAGCCCGACCCCCAGCCTTCGACGCTTCAGTTCTCGATCGACGACTCGGTCGCGAATGGCGTGTACGTGAACTTCGCGAACATCATTCACAACCCCGCCGAATTCGTCCTCGACTTCGGCCGCGTGGTGCCGGGCCGAAGCGACGTCCGCGTCCTCTCGCGCGTACTCACGACGCCCGTCCACGCCAAGCAGCTCCTGAACGCTCTCGCGCAAAACGTGGCCCTGTACGAGAAGACTTTCGGCGCGATTCGCACCGACTTCGAAGCCTCGAGGCCGGGGGGCACCGAATCCTTTCGACCCAACTGACGGCTCAAAAGCAACCCAAGATAAGGAAACTCACGATAGATGAGTCCGCGAAAATGCTCCGCCCTGTCCCTCGTTCTGACGCTCGGTCTTTTCGCCGGTTTCCCTCTCGCCGCCCTGGGCGAGCAGAAAAGGTCCGGAGGCCTGTCGCCCGCTGCCGCCCCCGCCTTGCAGCCGTCCGCACCCATCTTCGATCCCGACGCGATCGGAAAAAGACAGATCGCCGACTACCAAAAGGTCGCCCTCGACTCCGGGCGCCGGCTTCTCATCGTCTTCGGCACGAACGAATGCGCCCCGTGTCGCGCATTCAACCGCGCCATTCACGAGAAGCAGTTCTTCGCGGCGTTCATCAACCAGTTCGTCCCCGTCTATATCGACGTCTCGAGCGGCACCAACGCCTCGCTTCTCGTCGACTACCACCTCAACCCGGCCGCCGAACAGCCCGGCATCGTAATCCTGATGCCGGATGCACGGGTCGTGGAAGTCCTCGCGCAGGGCGAGATGGCCGCGCTCAGCCGGAAGGGCGACGCCGCCGTTCAGGAGTTCTTCCTCGCGCGCTTCCTGAAGACCGAAAAGTAGCGCCGCCGTGCCGAGCGCGTGGGATCGCGCTCTGTCAGAATAAAGCTGGTGGCATCTCCCAGAAGCACTCCGGGGCTCGCGTCGGACGCAGGCGATCTCCTCCTCGTGGCCGCCGGGGACAGTGCGGCACTCACACGCCTCGTGACGCGATGGGGTCAGCCCGTCTATGCGTTCTTCGAACGAACGCGCGATCCGTCGGCCGCCACGGAAGCCGCTCTCGCGACGTTCGAGCGGCTCGTCGCGGACGCGCCCCGGTATGCGCCCGACGTTCCGTTCGCTTCCTTTCTCTGGGGAATCGCCGTCAAAATCGTCCAAGACGGAAAGAGCGGCGACGTCCTCGAAATTCCCGCGCATAAACTGGCCGAATCCGCTGCCGCTCGAACGGCGCTCCTGCGTTCGGCCATCGCGGCCCTCCCGCCCGCCGAGCGCGCGGCTTTCCTCCTGACCCGCGTCGCGCGCCTACCCGTGGCGGCGGCGGCCGAAGCCCTCGGACTCCAGGAGAACGATGTCCGTCGACGGCTCGTGCGCGCTCTCGACTCCCTGCGGACGTCTCTCCTCCCACTTCTCGAGAATCCCGCCGGGCTCACCTTCGAGGGGGAGCCTGAAGACGAGCCCACGGGAGTTGCCTCGTGACCTGCGACGAACTGCGCGAGCGAATCGTCGACTCGGCCTCGGCATCGCAAGGCGGCCACGCCCCTGTCGTCGCTCATCTCGAAGAGTGCGCGGCCTGCCGAGCCGCGGCGCGCGAATACGGGGCCCTCGACCGGCTCGTCCGGACCCCGATTCCTCCCGCGCCGCCGGCCGACCTCGAGGCGCGGCTGCGTCTTCGCCTGTCCGTCGGATCCCAGCGGCCGGTCTCGAGCGCCTGGCTTCTGGGTGGCGCGGTCGCCGTGCTCACTCTCGCGGCTCTCCTCGCCCCACGCCTTCTTCGGGGGCGCCCGAAGCCGGAGCCGCCCCCAGCCACGGAGTCCGCTCCCGCCCCCGTCGCGGCGGCCGCCCCCGCGCCGGAGGCGCCGCCACCCGACATCGTCGCCGTGCACTCGACGCCGATTTCGTTTCAGAACGCGCCACTCAGCGCCGACGAGAAGGCGGAGGCCGCCCTTCTCCACGATTTCGATTTCCTCAATTCTTTCCGGACGCTCGCGCGCCTCGACGCGTTCTTTTCCGAACCCGTCGGCCCGCGCGCCCCGGTGGCCGTTCCGGCGGGCGGGTTTCCGTCGCGCCCGCCCGACACGGCCGACGCGATCACCGGGCGCTTTCTCGACTGGCAGCGCGCCGCCCGGGCGGAGAGGGTCCGCCTTTCCGCCCTCGAGAAATCGTTTCGCGATCGCCCCGAGGAAGAACGCTCGCTCCTCGAGGAACGCTGGATGCTCGTCCACGACTTCTCCGAGGACCAGCGCGCCGGACTGCGCCGCCTCGCGAGCCGCATGGACGAACTCGACTCGCGCGCGCACGACCGGCTGGAATCCGAAATCCGGCTCATCGGGCGCCTCCCAAGGGAGCAGCGGGCCGCGCGCTGGCGCGCGCTCCCCTTCGCGAAGCCGCTCACCGGCCAGGAGCTCGCGAGCGCGGAAAGGCTCCTCCTCTCGCGCTGACGGTCCCTTAGACTCCCGACCATGGCCGCAACCGACGCGACGCCCGCTCCCGCTTTCCAGCCCTGGATTCCGGCCTCTGAGGCACCGGCCGAGTTCACCTTCCGCGCCGTCGCTCTCGGGTCGGTCCTCGGTATCATTTTCGGGGCCGCCTCCGTCTATCTCGGTCTGAAGGTCGGCCTGACCACTTCGGCCTCGATCCCGATCGCCGTCATGGCGATTACGATCCTCAAGAAGCTCGGCAACTCGACGATCCTCGAGAACAACATCGTGCAGACCACGGGATCCGCCGGCGAGTCGGTGGCCGCCGCGGTCGTCTTCACGATTCCCGCGCTGATCTTCCTGGGTTTCCCGATGAGAATTCCCGTGACGTTTCTCATCGCGCTCACCGGGGGAGTCCTCGGCGTCCTCCTCATGATTCCGCTGCGGCGCTACCTGATCGTTAAAGAGCACGGCACCCTGCGCTTTCCCGAAGGCACGGCTTGCGCCGAAATCCTGATCGCCGGCGAGCAGGGCGGCACGTCCGCGAAGAAGATCTTCTTCGGCATCGGCCTCGGCGCGACGTTCAAGCTCGCGACGAAACTGCTCGGCGTCTTCAAGGACAACGTGGGTCGCTCGTTTTCCTTCTACCCGGGCTCCCGGCTGGAATGCGAGACGTCGCCCGAGCTCCTCGCCGTGGGCTACATCATCGGGTACGAAACGAGCGTCGTCATGGTCGCGGGCGGCCTCCTCGCGGCGCTCATTCTGGGGCCGATGGTCGTGTTCTTCGGCAGCCACCTCACGGAACCCCTCGCTCCCGCGACGGCCCTCATCCGGGACATGGACTACGCCGCCCTGAAGGACAAGTACCTGCGCTACATCGGCGCGGGGGCCGTCGCGATGGGCGGCATACTCGGGCTCGCGCGCTCGGCGCCGGCGATCTGGGAATCTCTCGCCGCGTCCGTGAAGCAGCTCCGCGGGGGCTCCGGCGCCGATGCGAAGGTCCTCCGAACCGAGCGCGACACGCCGATCACGTGGGTCGTCTTCGGTTCGCTCGCAATCATCGTCTTCATCACGCTCGTGCCGGTCTTCCGCATGAACGTGCTCGGCGCGGCCCTCATCGTCGTCTTCGGCTTCCTGTTTTCGGTCGTGTCGGCCCGGATCACGGGTCTCGTCGGCTCGTCCTCATGTCCGCTTTCCGGCATGACGATCGCCGTCGTGATCGGAAGCTGCCTCATCTTCCTCGCCGTCGGCTGGACGGGGCCGAGCTACTCCTACCTCGCGCTCGTCGTCGCCGCGATCGTCTGCATCGCGATCTCGAATGCCGGCACCACGGCGCAGGACCTCAAGACGGGACATCTCGTCGGCTCGACGCCGCGCGCCCAGCAGGCCGCCATTCTCGCCGGTGTCCTGACGTCCGTGCTCGCGATCGGCTGGACGACCTGGGCACTGAACGCCTCGGAGACGCGCATCACGAAGCTCGCGGCGCCGGCGGCCGTTCCCGCCGCCAACCTCGCGGCGGCCGAGAACGAGAAGGGACCGGACGGGAAGACCTATGCCTTCGTGAAGGTCGGCACGGGAGACGTCGCCTCGCTCGAGGCCGGCAACTATCTCGTCGACCGCGCGACGTCATCCGCGCTCTTCCGCCGCGTGGACGGGATCGGAAACCGAAATTTCCCTGCCCCGCAGGCGAACCTCATGGCCGTCCTCATCTCCGGCCTCCTCGATCAGAAGCTGCCTTGGGGTCTCGTCCTCATCGGAGCGGCGATCGCCGTCTTCATCGAGCTCCTGACCGGGCATTCGCTCACGTTCGCCGTGGGCGTCTACCTGCCCCTCTCCAGCACGATGCCGATCTTCATCGGCGGGCTCGTGCGGAAGTTCGCCGACCGCAGGTACGGGCGCGTGCCCGACGACGCGAGCGAGAGCGAAGGGACGCTCCTCTCGTCCGGGCTGATTGCCGGCGGCGCGCTCGTGGGCGTCGTCGTCGCGTTTCTGCATTTCCCCGTATTCGGGCTCGGATTCGACGAAGAGCTCGACCTGCCCCGGATCGCTCTCGGGCCTCGGTTCTGGCCCGCCGCGTTCGGCTCGGACGTTCTCCCGCTCGCCGCCTTCGCGGGTCTCGCCTGGCTGCTCTATCGGGGAGCGAAAGCGAAAGCCGCCGCTTAGCGCTCGGCCGCGGCAAGCGGCGAGGCGAGAGCCGCCTGGGCCTCGAGCTTCGCGATGAGCGCCGCGCGGCGCGCGGCATCAAGGTTTTCGGACCCGGCCCGGAGGATGTCCGGGTTGCCGTCGATCGACCGGCGGAACAAGAAATCCTGTACCGCCTTCGCGTCCACCCGCGTGGTCTCCCGGAGGAGCCTGGCTACGGCTTCGATCATGACGGGGTTCTGCTCGTCGAGGAGCGCTTCCGCGAGGGTCAGGACGGCCGCGGCCTCCCGGTGGCCGTCCGTCACGAGACCCGTCGCCGCAAGCACGGCGAGATGCCGCTTGCCGACGCTCTTCAGTTTCGCCCATTTCTTCACGACGGCCATTTTCGCGGGCTCGAGACCCAGCGCCGGAGCCGCAATGCGCGCTCCGAGCACCTCGGCCACTTCGAGATCGTCAGCCACGGCGCTCCATTTTTCGACCTTCGCGAAGAGTCCGGAAGAGAACTCCTTCTGCTGCCGCTCGAGGACCTCGAGGGCGACAAGGATCTCCTCGCGCACCTTCCGAGCCACCGCTGCGTCGACGAGCGCGAGAGCGACCCCGTAGTCGATCGCGGGCTTCGTCTTCGTCTGGATGTCGCGCGCGATCGATCGGACGAAAGATGCGCGGACTCCGAGAGCCTTGAGGGGGCTCTTCGAAGCCGGACTCTTGGACTTTTCGGGGCGATCAGAACGTTCCACCCGTTCCGGGCGTCCGTCCAGGCGCGAATCCAGCGCGACCCGGATGTCCTTGAGAATCAGCGCGGCAGACGGTGCGGCCTTGACCATACGCAATCTATGATTCTAGCACACCCACTGACCACTTCCCGCTCCTTCCCCACCCCGAATTTCACCGAAACGTCTCTCTGTTTATCCCATAACCCTCTCTTTTCGAGACAGTTGCAAAAAGGGGCCTCTGGATCGCGCGCGGGTCTACCTGGCGTCCGCGCAGGGTGACGAAAACGCCGGTACGCCCCCGCCGGGCAGCCTGCCGAAGAGCGAAGGGCGGCAGGGGCTCTGGCGCCTGACGAGCCGAGGCCCGCCGGGCCTCGCGCACGGCCGTGGCCACGTCCCTTGCCGTCTCGAGAAGCGCGACACCTTTGACGACGCTCATCGGCCCGACCGGCTCGCTAACCCCCGGCTCGCTAACCTCTGCGTGCTCGTCGAACGCTTGCTGGCACGGCGCCTCGAGGTTATAGGAAACGCGGTCCACGAGGCGCACGAGGCGCTCGACCTGCCCCGGCTCCGCACCGGCAAGCGCCTTCGCGTGGAGGTAGCCCCTGTACCCGTGCGTGAAACGCAACGTCTCGACGACATCGAGCATGCGCTCCATCGCGAACACGGGATCCCTGGGGATGCCGCTCGTGACGAAGAGGCCGTCGCACCAGCCGCGGCGAAAGGCCGTCATGAAGAGGCGCGCGAGACCGGCGGGTTCCAGAGCGTGAGGTGGGAGGTCTCGCTCCGCCCGCATCGGGCAGTACTCGCACGAGTACCTGCAGGCGTTCGTGACGAGGATGCGGAAAATACGGCGATTTCCGACGCCTGGCACGATCAGATCGCGCACGTCGATCGGGTCGCGCCTTTCTCTCCTGTCTCTCCTGATCTCATTACTGACGGCACCCATCACTTCCCCCACATAGCGCAAGTTAGACGTAAGTTTGGCGAAAGTCAAGGGGAAAGGAAAAACCCCTGGAGGGCTCAGGCTTGAGGCCGCGAGATGACGCCGCCGCCGAGAATCACGTCCGGGCGGGCCGGGTCGAAGAAAACTGCGGTCTGTCCGGGCGCCGCGGCGCGAACCGGCTCCTCGAAATCAAGCTGGCCGCGCCCGCCGTCCTGAAACGTGAGGCGGGCGGGCTGCTCGGGATGACGGGATCGGATGCGGGCGAGTACGTCCAGGTGCAACCCCGCGCCGGAGCTTCCACGGGTGCGCACACTCACTCTTTCAAGAGGGATCTTCTTGGAAAGGAGAGAGGGCGCCGGCCCCACCACCACGCGCGATTCCTCGGGCACCGTTGCGAGGACGTAGAGAGGGTCATTCGAGGAAATCTTCAATCCCCGGCGCTGGCCCACGGTATAGCCCATGGTTCCCTCGTGCGCTCCGACTCTCTCTCCACCTTCTAAGAAAATCTCGCCTGGCCTGGCCCCACCGATCGCCGGAAGGTCGAGACCAAGCCGGGGCCCCTCCCGCCGGATGAAATCGGACGGCGTCGAGCCGTTCGGCACGAAGCAGATCTCCTGTGAGTCAGGCTTGTCCCAGTTCGGAAGCCCGGCCTCGCGGGCGATCTCGCGCACTTCGGGCTTCGTCAGCTCGCCGAGCGGAAACCGGGCACGGGAGAGCTGCTCCTCCGTGAGGTCGTAGAGAAAATACGACTGGTCCTTCGAACGGTCGCGTGCCCGCAGAAGGCGCGGCGCCCCCGTGACCTCGTCCGCACCGATGCGCGCATAGTGTCCGGTCGCGACGGCCTCGCACCCGAGAGCCGCCGCCCTCTCGAGGAGGGCCTTGAACTTCACCTCGGTATTGCAGACCGTGCACGGAATGGGCGTCTTCCCATCGAGATAGCTCTGGATGAACGGCTTCACGACCGCCGCGGTGAAGTTCTCCTCGAGGTTCAGGACGAAATGCGGCACGCCGATCATGCCCGCGGCGCGGCGGGCGACCGCGAGGTCGTCGAGCGTGCAGCAGCGGCCCTCGTTCGCCCCCGTCCCGTCCCGGTCATGGTTCCAGAGGTGCATCGACAGGCCGACCACGTCCGCCCCCTCGCGCTTCAAGAGAAGCGCGGCGACCGAGGAGTCCACTCCCCCGGACATCGCGACGGCGATTCGCATCGAGAGGATTCTAGTGCGGAGCCAGGGCCTCGTCCGTCTTTCGGATCTCGAGCGCGAGGACGTTCGCCTTGCGCCAGGAGCCGAGGAGGTTCGGGATGGCCGCAGCCGGCGCCGCGCGCTCGCCGCTTCTGAGGAGGGCCGCCCGAAAGACCTCGCTGAGCCCCTTCGCAGCCGCGTCCTCGACAGGGCTCTTGGCGGCGGCTTCGATCGTGGCGCGCCACGCGTCGAGGTACGACGCCGATTCGGCGCGATCTCGCCAGGAACCGAGCAGGGCCGCAGCGCGGCCCGCGAGCGGTCCCGCGTGCAGCCGCCCCTCCCTCAGTCTCTTCGCCGCTTCGTGCTGCACCCACGCCTCGCGCTTCCAGGACATGAGCACTCCCGCGCGCGGGTCGAGCGCCTTGAGGCGCTCGCGCCAGGCCGCCGCGTCGACCGGAATCCGGCGTGCGGCCGCGAGCTCCAGACGCGTCGCGGCGATGGAAACGAGCTGACTCGGGAGCTCGGGCCGGCCGCGCAGCGAGCCCGTGAGGGCGAATGCGGCGCGGAGCGATTCGTCGGCGCGGGCGTCCTTAACGGCCGCCCGCGCCTCGGCCCGTCCCACGAGCACGCGCGCGAGCTGCATCTGTCCCGAGAGGTTCGGCATCGGCGCCGCGTGGAGCTTCGAGACGTCCACGGCCCATTCGGGCGCGGGTCCGGCAAGGAGGGTCTTCTCGATCGCGTCGAGCGCCGGCGCGTGCGCGACGAGAAATGACGCGACGGCCGCCGGCGGCGGTTCGGGAAGGCCCTCGGGTTTCGCGGCCTGTTTGTCCACCCACTCCTCGAGGGGTGCGCGGACCCCGTCCCAATCGGACTTCTTTCGCCAGCCCACCTCGTCGTCCAAGGGTTGTCCACCCCGGGGCGTGAGGTCGATCCCGACCGTGCGCGCAGCCTCCTCGAGGGCGCGCGCCGCGTCGTTCGTCGGATGCGCCGGGAATCTTGCCGTCAGGTCCCCGAGGGGCCCGAATGACGCCACCCACGCGGATTCCGCTGCTCGCTCGCGCCGTGCGCCGTTGAGCGACCCTGCCGCCAGCCAGACGAGCGCCGCGCCCAGGAGGGCGAGAACGAGAAATCCCACGGTTCTTCCGATACGCATGCAGCCTCCGACATTCCGGACACGGGATGATACGAGTCAGAATGCATTCATGAAGAAACCCGCAAGACTATCCACGAAAGACGTCGACGCCCGCCTCTCCACACTCCCCGGCTGGAAGCGCGTGAAGGAAAGGCTCCACCGCACATTCACGTTCACCGACTTTTCCGAGGCGTTCGCCTTCATGGTGCGGGCCGCGCTCGCCGCCGAGAAGATGGACCACCATCCGGACTGGTCGAACGCGTGGAACAAAGTGACCGTGAACCTCAGCACGCACGACGCCGGCGGCATCACGGATCTCGACGTGAAGCTCGCTGCGAAAATGAATCGGATCGCCGGGAATTGATTTTGCTTCGGAGAATATTTCGGAGAAGAATCCGGAGAATATTTTCTTAGAAGGGCACGAACGAGGACGCAGCCCCCCCGGGCGGGCGGCAATGCTCAAAGTGTCGATTTCGCTGCAGCGAAGGCCTCGCCCGAGCCTCGGGTACCTCGACGCGCGCCGGCGTCACCCTCCTCCTAATTACTTTCTAAGAAGATCTTAGGTGCTCTTCGGACCCGGCTTCGTGCGTGTGGCATGAGGCGTGAAAGACAGGCACCGGGAGACTCGACCGCCATGTCCCAGAAATGCGTAGAAATGATCTTCGGGAGACTCGCGACCGACGAAGAGCTGCGCCGGGAATTCCGGCGGGATCCGCAGGGCACGCTCGGGAAACTCGCCGCCTGCGGCGTGGAACTGACGAGCGCCGAGCGTGCCGCCCTCCTCGCGACGAACGGAGCGCTCTTCGAGCGCCTCGCCGAGACCATCGACCCTCGCCTCCAGAAGGCGAGCCTGCGTCCGATCGAGACGCAAGAGCTTCGTGCCGAGAAAAGCCCCGACGCCGAAAGGAGACCTTCGTGATCCGAAAGGTCCTCGCCCTGAGCTTCTCGCTTGTCGTGTTTCCCGTAGCGGCGCAGCCCGTGAACGCTCCCGACTCTCCGGCCGGCGTGCCGCTCTCGCTCGCTGACGCGACCGCGCGCGCGCTCGCCCGGAACCACGACATCGCGTTCGAACGCGACGCGTTTCGGATCACGGACGCGGTGGTTCTCAGGTCCGAGGGCTCGTACGATCCGTCTTTCCGCCTCGACGCGCGCTACCGCAGTCACACGGACCCCGTGAACTCGCTCCTGTCCGGGGCGCCGGCGGGCGAGATCTCACCCTCGGCCGAAGGCTTCTCGACCTCCGCGAGCATCGGCCAGCTTCTCCCGACGGGCGCCACCGTGAACGTGTCCGCTTCCGGCTCGAGGGACCTCACGAACTCGTTCTTCACGGTCCTGTCTCCGGCCTGGAGCACATCGATCGGCATCGACGTGCGTCAACCGCTCCTCCAGGGACTTTCCCTGGACCCGGCTCGGCGAGCCCTGCGCATCGCCCGCATCGATCGCGAACGCGGATCGGCCAGCCTGCGCCGCATCGTGACCGAGACGGTGGCCTCCGTCGAGCGCGCGTACTGGTCGCTCGTGGCGGCAAGGCGCGACGTCCTCGTGCGGGAGGCGAGCGTGAGGCTCGCCGGGGACCAACGCGACGACACGAAGACGAAGATCGAGGTCGGAACGCTCGCGGAGTCCGAAATCGCGCAGCCCATCGCCGAGCTCGAGCGCCGAAAGGGCGACCTGTACGCATCTCAGGAATCTGCGCGCCGGGCCGAGCTCCTCCTCAAGCTTCTCCTCCTCGATGACGAGAACGATCCACTCTGGAACCAGCGGCTCCTTCCCGCCGACAGGCCCGAAACCGACCTCCGCCGGGTCGACCTCGCGGCCGCGCTGAAAGAAGCCGACGCCCGCCGTCCGGAGATCGCCGAGGCCTCGGCCCGGGTCTCCGAGCGGGACGTGGACGTCGCCTTCGCGAGGAGCCGAATCCTCCCGCAGGTGGACCTCGTGGCCTCTTACGGACGCCGCGGCCTCGCGGGCGACCTGAACCCCAACGCTCCCTCGATCGGCTTCACCGGGCAACCCGTCGTCGTGCCGGACGCGCTGAACGGCGGCCTTGGACGCTCGCTCGGCACGATTGGCGAGGGGCGATTCCCCGACGCGTCGATCGGCGTCTCGGTCGCGGTCCCGATCCTGAACCGCGTCGCCCGCGGCGACGCCGCGATCGCGAAGGCGCAGAAGAACCAGGCCGTGACGGCGCTCTCCCAGCAGAAGCAGCGCGTCGCCGTCGACGTGCGCAACGCCGCGCTCACGCTCGAGACCGCGGCCGCGCGCATCGAAGCCGCGAAAGCCGGGCGGGAGGCGGCGGAGACGCAGCTCCGCGCCGAGCAGGAGCGTTACGGCGTCGGGCTCTCGACGAACTTCTTCGTCCTCACCCGCCAGAACGATCTCTCGCAGGCCTCGCTCACGGAGACAGCCGCGCTCACCGACTATCGCAAGGCCCTTACCGACTTCGCGCGTTCCACGGGCGTCCTTCTCGACGAGCGCCGCATCGAGATCAAGGACGACGCACCGGCCTTCAAGGCCGATGGGGGACAGTGAACATGGTCCGACCGAACGTTTCAAGAATCCTCGCGATCTCGCTCGCCGCAGGCGGCGCGCTCGCCTCGGGGGCCTGCTCGCGGGGAGCGAACGGACGCGCGAACGCGGCCGTGCCGACGCCTGCCCCGATCGCGGTCCAGGCCGCGACGGTCGAGAGCCGGATGCTGCCGCGCCTTCTCGAGGTGACGGGCGCCCTCACCGCGGACGAGGCGGCGGACGTGGCTTCCGAGCGCGATGGAAACGTCGCAAGCGTTCGCGTGGAGCGCGGAACGTTCGTCGCGAAGGGCGCCATCCTCGCGACGCTCGACGAGCGCGAGGCGAGGGCCCTCCTCGACCAGGCTCGCGCGAACCTCGCGTGGGCGAAGGCCGAGGTCGAGCGTTACGCCGAGCTGCGCCGGAAGCAGGTCGTCGCGAAGGCCGAAGACGAGCGCAAAGGCACGGATCTCGATCTCGCAGCCGCATCCCTCGCGCTCGCCGAGAAGGGCTTCCAGGACTGCACGATCCGGGCGCCGTTTTCCGGCGTCGTCACGGAAAAGAAGATCCCCGCCGGCGCCTTCGTGCGCCGCGGACAGTCGATCTGCGGGCTCGTGAAGATCGACCCGCTCAGAGCCGAGCTCGCGATTCCCGAGGCCGCCGTGCAGGCGATCAGGGTGGGCCAGAAGGCCCGCCTCAACGTCCAGTCCTTCCCCGACCGCGGGTTCGACGCGATCGTGCGCTACATCGGGCCGTCGCTGCGCAGCGACGCCCGTACGCTCGTCGTCGAGGCGATCGTAGCGAACCCCGACCATCTCCTGAAGCCTGGCCTCTTCGTGACGGCGCGCGTCGAGCTCCCGAAGAAGGAGTCCACCCTGCTTGTCCCTGCGGCAGCCGTCGTGACCGACTCGGGCGTCTCGCGCGTCTTCGTCCTCGGCAGGGACCGCGTCGCCGAGCGCATCGTCGCGCTCGGCGACCGTTACGAAAACGGCGTCGAGATCCGAACCGGCGTCGCCGCCGGCGACCGCGTCGTCGTCAACCCCGACCGCAGGCTCGCCGACGGACTCGAGGTCCTCGCCTCGCATCCGCAGTCCGGCCGGTAAGGAGACGGCGTGCAGGCACTCGCGCGTCTCTGCGTCCGCCGGCCCGTCTTCGCGTCGGTTCTCGTCATCGCCCTCGTCGTCGTCGGAGGCGTCGGTTACACGCGCCTCGGCGTCGACCGCTACCCGCGTGTCGACTTCCCGACCGTCGCCGTCATCACGCGCCTGCCGGGGGCCGCGCCCGAGGAGGTCGAGACCGAGGTCACGGACAAGATCGAAGAATCGATCAACACGATCGCGGGCATCGACGACCTCCAGTCTGTGTCGTCCGAGGGCATCTCGCAGGTGTTCGTGACGTTCGTCCTCGAGAAGAACGTCGACGTGGCCGCTCAGGAGGTCCGCGACAAGGTCAACCGGGTTCTCGCGGAGCTGCCCCGCGACATCGACCAGCCCATCGTCGAGAAGCTCGACCCTGACGCGACGCCCGTTCTCTCGATCGCGCTGTCGGGCAACCGCACGCTACGCGAGACGACCGAATTCGCCGACAAGGTCTTCCGCCGCCAGATCGAGTCCGTGAGCGGCGTCGGCCAGGTCACGATCCTGGGCGGGCGCTCGCGCCGCATCAACGTGCGGCTCGACACCGAGCGCATGAAAGCCTACCGGCTCTCCGCCGTGGACGTCCGCCGCGCCCTCCAGACACAGAACGTCAAGATCCCGGGTGGAACGCTCAAGGCCGGCGCGAACGAGGCGACCGTGCGCGTCTACGGCCGCGTCGCGAACGCGAAGGAATTCGAGCAGATCTTCATCACGCAGCGAGACGGGCTTCCCGTGCGCGTCGGCGACGTCGCGCACGTGGAGGACTCCGAGGAGGACGCCGAGCGCGCCGCCTCGAAGGACGCGATCCCGACGGTCGTCCTCTCGGTCCGGAAGCAATCCGGCACGAACACGGTCGCCGTCATCAGCGCGATCAAGGAGCGCATCGCCGAGATCGCTCCGCAGCTCCCGGCGGGCTACGCGACCGAAATCGTCCGCGACCAGTCGCAGTTCATCAAAGCCGCGGTCGACACCGTGCAGGAGCACCTCATCCTCGGCGGGTTCCTCGCCGCGCTCGTCGTCCTTCTTTTCCTCGGCAACCTCCGCTCGACACTCATCGCGGCGGTCGCGATCCCGGTGTCCATCGTCTCGACGTACGCCCTCATGTATGCGATGGGCTTCACGCTGAACGTCCTCACGCTCCTCGCGCTGACGCTCGCGGTCGGCATCGTGATCGACGACGCGATCGTCGTCCTCGAGAACATCTTCCGCTTCATCGAGGAGAAGCACGTCGCGCCGTTCCAGGCCGCGATCGACGCCACGAAGGAGATCGGCCTCGCCGTCCTCGCGACGACGCTTTCGCTCGTGGCCGTGTTCCTCCCGGTCGCGTTCATGGGCGGCATCGTCGGGCGCTTCATGAACTCCTTCGGCCTCACGATGGCGTTCGCGATCCTCGTCTCGTTGCTGGTGTCCTTTTCCCTCACACCGATGCTGTCGGCAAGATTGTTGAAGAGAAAAGAAGAGAAGAAAGAAGCGTCCAAATCCCGCGGGTTCTACGCAATCATCGACCGGACGTACGTCGCGATGCTCAGGTGGTCGATGGCCCACCGCTGGGCGATCGTCCTCGTCTGCGTGCTTGCCCTCCTGACGGTGCCAATCCTCTTCAAGCTCGTCCCCAAGAACTTCCTCCCCTACGACGACGAATCGCAGTTCGAGGTGAACTTCCGCGCACCCGAGGGCACGACGCTCGAGGCGACCGCGCTCATCGGCAACCGCATCAGCAAGGACGTCAAGGAGCTCTCCGGCGTCGAGTACACGCTCCTGACCGTGGGCGGAGACGACGCGAAGACCCCGAACCTCGGCGCCGTCTACGTGAAGCTCGTGGACACGAACAAGCGCAACCTGCCGCAGACGGGCCTCATGGACCGCGTCCGCAAGGAGATCCTCCCGCGGTACGCGGACCGAAAGCTCCGAACGGACGTCTCCTACGTAAACGCCTTCTCGAGCGGCCAGAAGAACGCCGAGATCATGTACGTCATCAACGGGCCGGACCTGAACCAGCTCGCGACGATCTCGGACGCCCTCATGACGAAGCTGCGGACCGTGCCGGGGATCGTCGACGTCGACTCGTCGCTCATCTTCGGCAGGCCGGAGCTCGGCGTCACGGTCGAGCGCTCGAAGGCGTCGGACCTCGGCGTCTCCGTGGCGGACGTCGCCGAGACGCTCCGCGTCCTCGTGGGCGGCGAGAAGGTCTCCTCCTTCGACGACGGCGGGGAACAGTACGACGTATACCTGCGCGCGCGGTCCGAGGACCGCGCGGACGAGAACAGCCTCAAGCGCTTCAACGTGCCTTCGAACCGCCTCGGCGCGGTGCCTCTCGAGGACGTGACGGTATTCCGGGCAGGCGTCGGCCCTTCCGAGATCCGGCGGCTGAACCGCCGGCGCCAGGTGACGATCCTCGCGAACATGAATCCCGGGTTCTCGTCCCAGAACGCGATCGACCTCCTCGTGAACGAGACCAAGGCGCTCAAGCTCGACCCGTCGTACACGTACCGATTCGTCGGACGGTCGAAGGAGCAAGGCCGCGCCGCGGAGAACTTCCTGCTTGCGTTCGGGCTCTCCGTCGTCTTCATGTACCTGATTCTCGCGGCGCAGTTCGAGAGCTGGCTGCACCCCGTCACGATCCTCCTCGCTCTTCCCCTGACGGTGCCGTTCGCTCTCCTGTCGATCCTGATCTTCGGTCAGAGTGTGAACATCTTCACGTCGCTCGGCATCCTCGTCCTCTTCGGCGTCGTCAAGAAGAATTCGATCCTTCAGGTCGAATTTGCAAACCAGCTCCGCGAGCGCGGCATGGACCGCGACGAAGCCGTCGTCCTCGCGAGCCGCGAGCGCCTCCGCCCGATCCTCATGACGACACTCGCCTTCGTCGCGGGCATGCTCCCCCTCCTCGTCTCGTCGGGACCGGGCGCCGGCACGAACCGCGCGATCGGATCCGTCATCGCGGGCGGCCAGACGTTTGCCCTCCTTCTCACGCTTCTCGCGACTCCCGTCGCCTATTCGCTCTTCGACGACATCCAGGCCGCTGCCGGCAGAATCTACCGGCGCGCGCGCGGCCTCGAACCGGCGCAGGTCGCGAAGGCGCGCCTCGAAACCTCGGCCCGGGCGGGGATGTAGAGTCGGGCCATGCGGATCTCCACGCGACCCGTCGCCCTCGCCGCCGCGTCGGCGTTCGCCACCGTCGTCGTCGTCGGCGTCGTCGCATCCACCGCCTGCCGGAACGGCGGCGACCCAAACGTCGTCCGCCTCAACGGCCGCCTCGAGGCGCCCATGGTCGACCTCGCGCCAAAAGTCGCGGGCCGCGTGATCGAGGTGAAGGTCCGGGAGGGCGACCGCGTGAAAGCGGGCGATCTCATCGCCCGCCTCGACCTTGGGGAAACCGGGCTCGCGCCGGAGCGCGACGCGCGGGGGCTGCAGTCGGCGGAAGCCAGACTGAACGACATGAAGGGTGGAAGCCGAAGCGCTGAGATCGCGGGGGCCGAAGCGGATGTTGCCGACAAGAAGGCGGCCGTCGAACTCGCACGACGAGAGCTGGAGCGCCAGGAGATTCTTCTTTCTAAGAAAGTCGGAACGCAGCGCGACACCGACACCGCCCGCACCAGCATGGAACGCGCGGTGGCGAGCGCAAAAATGGCCGGAGACCGCCTGCAGCTCGTCCGCGAGGGCTTCCGGCAGTTTCAGACCGAGCAGGCGCGCGCGGACGTCTCCCGCGCGCAGACCGTTCTCAAGCAATCCGAGTCCGTCGCGCGTGAGGCCGAGATCCGCGCGCCCGCGGACGGCGTGATTCTCCACCGCATGGCCGAGCCGGGCCTCCTCCTCGGCCCCGGCCAGCCCGCCGTGACGCTCGCCTTCTCGAACCGGCTCTACGTCCGCACGTTCATCCCCGAGAAGCAGCTCGGACGGGTACTTTCCGGCAGTCCCGCCGAGGTGACCGTCGATGCGTTTCCAGGAAAGGTGTTTCCCGCGAGGGTCACGGAGATCTCGGCCGACGCCGAGTTCACGCCGAAGCCGGTCGACACGCCCCGGGAACGCGTGAATCTCGTCTACGCCGCGAAGGTCGACCTCGACGCCGGCTGGAACGCGCCCCTCGTGCCCGGCCAGCCGGCCGACGTGCGCGTCAAGATCGCGGAGAGCCCCGCGAGCCCCGTCAGGTGATCCGCGCCGAGAAGCTCGTCCGGAGCTTCGGCAACCGCCCGGCTCTGCGCGGGATCGACCTCTCGATCGCGCGGGGTGAGATGTTCGCGCTCATCGGGCCGGACGGCGCCGGCAAGACGACTTTCTTCCGGATCGTCGCGGGCCTCCTCCAGCCCACGTCCGGCCGCGCCGTACGTGAGGACGTCCCGTTCGGTCTCGTCCCCCAGCGCTTCTCGCTTTACGAGGACCTCACGGTGGACGAGAACCTCGCGCTCCGCGCCCGGCTCTACTCGGTGCCGCCCGACGAAGCCGGCCCGCGCGCGAAAGATCTCCTCTCCCGCGTAGGTCTCGACCGCTTCGGCAAGCGCCTCGCGGGTGCGCTCTCGGGCGGAATGAAGCAGAAGCTCGCCCTCGTCTCGGCGCTCCTGACGCGTCCCGCGCTCCTCCTCCTCGACGAACCGACGACGGGCGTCGACCCCGTGTCGCGCCGGGAGTTCTGGCAGGTCCTGAACGCCCTCCACCACGAAGGCCTCACGATCGTCGTCTCGACGCCCTACATGGACGAGGCCGAGTACGCGAGCCGGCTCGCATTCCTCGACGAAGGACGGCTCGTGGCCACGGGGACGCGCGAAGAAATCCTGGGGAAGCTCCCGGCGCGCGCGGGCGCGTCGGGAAAGAAAGCGACGCTCGAGGACGCGTTCATTTCTTTCAGCGAAGACAAGGAGAAGGAAAACAGGGATTTCTTAGAAGGGGAAGAGGGCGGGTTGCGGGGCTCCTCTTCATCTTCTAAGAAGATCTTCTCTTCTTCTTCCGAGGTGCTCCTCCGCTGCGACGACCTCACGCGCACGTTCGGGACGTTCACGGCCGTCGACCGCGTGTCGTTCGAGATCCCACGCGGGAAGGTGTTCGGCTTCCTCGGTCCGAACGGGTCGGGCAAGTCCACGACGATCCGGATGCTGACGGGCCTCCTCGAGCCGACGTCCGGCTCCGCGACCGGCTTCGGCGGTCTCGACGTCATGAAGAACACCGAAGAGTGGAAGAAGCGCATCGGGTACATGAGCCAGAAGTTCTCCCTCTACCTCGACCTCACGGTGCGCGAAAACCTCGAGTTCTTCGGGTCGATTTACGGCCTCTCGCGCGCACGCCTCACCGACCGGATCGGCGCACTCTCGTCGCGCCTCCGCTTCGAGCCGATCCTCGCCGAGCTGACGGAGAACCTTTCGACGGGTCAACGCCAGCGCGTCGCGCTCGCGGCGGCCCTCCTCCACGAGCCCGAGCTGCTCTTCCTCGACGAGCCGACGGGCGGCGTGGACCCGAAGGGGCGGCGACAGTTCTGGGATCTCATCTACGAGCTCGCCGCCTCGCGCGGAATGACGGTCCTCGTCACGACACACTACATGGACGAGGCCGAGCAGTGCGACCGCCTCGCCTTCATCCTCGACGGAAGATTGATCGCCTCCGGCAGCCCTTCGGACCTCAAGGCCTCTCTTTCCGGGCGGCTCTTCGAGGTGCCCCTCGCGTCCGAGCCGTTCGCGGCGCTCGCCTCGGTGCGGGGCGACGCGGCGCTCGAGGACGCGTATCTCTTCGGCCGGCGGCTGCGCGCCGTCGCGCGGCCGGGCGCAGGGCCCGAAGCCGTCCGGCTCCTCGCGCGGTTCGGCATGCCCGCAGACGCCGAGCCCTCGCTCGAGGACGTCTTCGTATCTCTCGCCCGGAGCGCGACCCCGCAAGCGCAGGCGGCGGCGGCCTGAGGAGGAGACGATGTCGAGACTTCTCGCCCTCGTCCGCAAGGAGTTCCTTCAGCTCCGCCGCGACAAGATCACGCTCCGGATGATCGTCATGGTCCCGATCCTCCAGACGATGATCTTCGGGTATGCGATCAATTACGACGTCAAGCATCTCAAGACCGTCGTCCTCGACGAGGACCGGTCCTACGACAGCCGCGAGCTCGTCGCGAAGATGACGGCGAGCGAGTACTTCGACATCGTGAGGCACGTCGACTCCGAGTCCCAGCTCCGCCACGAGATCGACGCGGGCCACGCCTCCGTCGGCCTCCTGATCGACCGCGACTACGGGAAGAACCGGCGCCGCGGCACCTCCGCGAAAGCCCTCCTCGTGGTGAACGCCTCCGA
>JBDTML010000153.1:0-8092 GCA_039934255.1 Acidobacteriota bacterium
TCGTCTCGCGCCACGCGATGTCGTTCGAGTGGTGCTCCATGAGCGACCGGAAGACGACGGGCCGGTTGTCTGCGGGTATCCGGGCCGCGAGGCCGAAGCGTTCGTCGAGCTGGTCGGGGAGCCTGAGGCCGAGGACGTGGATGAGGCGGTTGATTGCGCCGGTGGAGCCGGAGCCGACCGGGATCACGACGTCGTCGTGCGTCGCGCCGACGTACGCCCCGATCTTCCGGAGCGCGCCCTCGTAGAGCTCCGTCATGCGGTGGCCCGTGAAGCTGCTCTCCGTGTGCGTGTTCGCCATGAACGGGAGGACGCGCTCGTTCAGCTCGTCCTCGACGTCGCGATGGAAACGCCCGGAAGCGATGAAGTCGAAGTACCGGAGCGGAAGGTCGCCGGAGGGGCCCGGGACGGCCGCGC
Source organism: Acidobacteriota bacterium (assembly GCA_039934255.1). GTDB lineage: Bacteria > Acidobacteriota > Thermoanaerobaculia > UBA5066 > UBA5066 > Fen-183. The sequence goes on from JBDTML010000153.1 coordinate 415, forward strand.
CGGATCCGATCACCCGACTGCGGAGGTGGGAGAGGAACGCGGCCTCCTCAGCGGGCGAGGAGGTGCGGACGGGGCCGCGGGGCGAGGCAGTTGCCGCGTCGACGAGACGGGACGGAACCGCGACGTCCGGGCTCAGCGGCGGCCGCCCCGGCGCGCGCGCCCGAGGATCGCGTCGGCCTTGCCCTGGGCCTGACGCTCGACGCCGTCGCAGACGATCGAACAGATTTTCAGGAGCGTCGGATCGGCGATCGAATAGACGGTCCGCGTCCCGTCCTTCCGCCGCGCGACGAGGGCGGAGGCGTGGAGGACCGAGAGGTGCTTCGACACGTTCGCCTGCGTGCCGCCAACTTCCTCGAGGATCTCTCCCACGGAGGCTTCACTCCGGAAGAGGCGCCTCAGGATCTTGAGTCGCATAGGCTCGGAAAGCGCCCGGAAGCGCATTGCGACTTCTTCGCAGCCAGCGTCCGTCAGGGGCAGATGCGCGTGGATCGCCATATAGCGATCATGGGGTCGTGTTCCTGCGGCGTCAATCGTGCCGGTGCATCAGGCAGGGGGTCGACGGCCACGGCGCTCCTGCGCCGACTCCTCGAGCAGAGCCGCGGCGACGGCGGCGAGGAGATCGGCGGCGGGCCGCAGCCGGTGCGCCGGCACTCCCGAGAGAACGCGTTTGACGGCGGCTTCGACCGTCCCGGCGGAGGGGATGTCGAGGGCGCGCCCCCGGGGCGTCAGGGAGAGACGGGCCCGGCGCCCGTCCTCCGGATCGCGGGTCCGCTTCACGAAGCCGCGCTCCTCGAGGCGGCTCAGGATCCCCGTCAGCGTGCTCGGGTGGATCCGCAGAATCGACGCGAGGTCGCCTGCCGAGATTCCGGGCCGCCGGCCGAGGACGCGGAGCGCGACCCGCTGGGGGCCCGTCAGTCCGAGATTCCTCTGCATCCGCTTCGAGAGGGACTGCAGGCCGTGGTCGAGCGCCCAGATCAGGCGCATGAAATCCAGCACCCGGCCGAGGCCCTGAGGAGATTTCGCGCCGTCACGCATCTCAGCGATCATCTCACGAGAATTAATTTGACCTCAAAACAAAAAAGCGGGAAACTCCCTGTGGAAAGGAGCTTTCGATGTCATTCCGCTTTCGTCCCCTCCCTGCCGGCGCGCTCGCCGCGGGCGCCCTTCTCGTCGCGGCCTGCTCGTCCGGGCCTCCCGCCCAGACCATGGCGCCCGCCCCGACTGCCACGCCGACGGTCGTGACGCTCGAGCCCGCGCCCGCGCCCACTCCCGCGCCTCCGCGTGTCGCGGAAGACGCCCTTCCGTCGTCCGTTGACGAGATCAACCGCCGCGGCTACCTCAAGGACGCCTTCTTCGAGCTCGACAGGCACGAGATTGCACCGGCCCAGCGCGACGCCCTCGCGGGGGACGGGACCTGGCTGAAGGCACACCCGACGGTCAAGGCGACGATCGAGGGGCACTGTGACGAGCGAGGAACCGCTGCGTACAACATGGCGCTGGGTGAGCGCCGCGCGGCTGCGGCGCGGGAGTACCTTGAGAGCCTCGGCGTGGACGCGTCTCGCCTGAAGACGATTTCCTACGGCAAGGAGCGTCCGTTCTCGAAGGATCACGACGAGGCGGCCTGGGCACAGAACCGCCGGGCCCACTTTGTGGTGACGGCGCGCTGAGGGTGGACGTCGAAGAGCCGCCGCCCGCACTGGCGGACGAGACCCGCTGGTACACCGAGCACACGGCTCTTCTCATCAGCACGCTGAAATGGGCGGTGCTCGGGGCGGGGGCCGGCCTCTGCGTGGGCTTCGGGACACGCGCCTTCCTGTGGGCCCTCGGCGCTTCGGACGCGTTCGTGAAGGGCCACACGCCCGCCGGCTTCTCGCCCACCTGGCTACTCCCGCTCGCGCTTCCGGTGTGCGTCTTCCTGATCCGGACCTTCGCGCCGTCGGCGCGCGGGCATGGAACCGAGGCCGTCATCGCGGCGATCCACCGGGACTCGGGCCGGATCCCGTGGAAGGTCGCCCCCGTTAAACTCCTCGCGACCGTCGTGACGCTCGCGTTCGGCGGATCGGTCGGGAAGGAGGGGCCGTGCGCTCAGATCGGCGCTGCGATCACGAGCTTCTTCGCCGACATCCTGCGCCTCAACGACGAGGACCGCCGGCGGCTCGTGATCTGCGGCATCGGCGCGGGATTTGCCGCCGTCTTCGGGACGCCGATCTCCGGCGCCCTGTTCGGGATCGAGGTTCTCTACCTTGGACGCATCGAATACTCCGTCCTCTTCCCGTGCCTCGTGTCCGGAATCGTTGCCCACCTCGTCTGCGGCGTGCAGGCGCCTGTCCCGGCCCTCCACGAGGGTCTCGCCGGACTCGGGCGGTCCGAGATCGTCGGCCTCTCGATACTTTGCGGAGCGGTCTTCGGGCTCGTCGCGCTTCTCCTCATCGAGTCGATGCGCGGCCTCGAGCGCGGCCTGCGCCGATTCGAGAAGCACCCGTACCTCGTCGCGGCGTGCGGCGGCGTCTTCCTGGCGGTGTTCTACGCGCTCGCCGGTCCGGCATACGCCGGCCTCGGTGTTCCGACCATCGAGGGGGCGCTCGCGGCGACCGCGCCCGTCGTGATCCTCGCGTTTCTCTGGAAGATCGTCGCGACGTCGGTCACGCTGGAGACCGGCGGCAGCGGAGGAATCGTGACGCCGCTCTTCTTCATCGGTGCGACGAGCGGGGCAGCGCTCGGACACCTCCTGAACCTGCCTCCAGGGATCTTCGCGGCGTTCGGTTTCGTGAGCGTCGTCGCCGCCGCTGCCAACACGCCGATCGCGGCGGCCGTCATGGGCATCGAGCTTCTTCCCCGCGACATCGGTGTGTACGCCGCTCTCGCCGCGGGGACCGCTTTCCTTCTCGTCGGGCACCGGAGCGTTTACGCGAGCCAGAAGATCGGGCTTTCGAAGTCGGGGGGCCTCGACGTGCGGATGGACGTCGCGATCGGCGATCTGACCCGCTCGGGCATGCAGGTCCGCAAGGGGAGCTTCACCGAGAGGGTTCAGAAGCTCGGGAACCGGTCCGTGACGCGAGTCAAAGAGCCGCCGGCGGACTCGTAAGTCTGCCCGCAGCCGGCGCGATCGCGAGGCGGGGTCACCTCACGGGGCTGCACGAGGCTCTCACGGCGAAGGAGTGCGCTTCTCGACCTTGAACGGGAGTGTCTTGGACAGCACGTCGCCGAGGTAGAACTCCACCCGGTAGGCCCCGACGGGCCAGCCGTTCGGCGGCTTCATCGCGGGGACGGCCCCCATGAACTCGCCGGACGAGGAGATCGAAATGACTTTCTCGAGGAGCCTGGTCTTCGGGTCGAGGCCTTCCGCGGCGTCGGCGATGAAGACGGCCTTGAGCTTCGCGGGGCCCGCCGCGACGATCCGGTACACCGCGTAGATCGCGGGAGCGTCGGGCGTGAACACCGTCTTCGGATCGCGCGAGTATTCTTCCCCGGTCGTCATCGCGACCTTCAGCCACGTGCCGGACGGCTCGGGTGTCCTCTCCTCCGCCCAGGAAATCCGGGCGGCAACGAGCCCTGCGGCCAAGGCCACGAGCAGAATCTTGCGTCTCATGTCTCGCAATCCTCCTCTTCGAAAACTTAGGCCTCATCCTACGCTCGTGCCAGCCTGCTCCTTGCTCACGTAGCACTCCTCGGGCCGATCTCCCTCCGCCCACCCCCCGCCGGTGAGATCCGGACGCCACTTCGATTAGTCTTGCCCGGATGCAGCTCTCCTCCCCTCGCAGCGGGGACCCGGCCGCGGGAGGGAAGGGCGCGACTCGCCCGGAGAAGACGTATCGCTGGCCGCGCGTCCTGTGGCTCACTGGTGTCGACTACTTCTCGACGCTCGGCTATCAGCCGGGGATCGCGCTCCTCGCGGCCGGTGCGCTCGCGCCCCTCGCAACCGGCCTGCTCGTTCTCGTCACGCTCTTCGCGGCGGTGCCCGTCTACCGCGAGGTCGCGCGGCACTCCTACGTCGGCCAGGGGTCGATTGCGATGCTCGAGAACCTGCTGACGGGATGGAAGCAGAAGTTCTTCGTCCTCGCCCTCCTCGGGTTCGCGACGACCGACTTCGTGATCACGATGACCCTTTCGGCGGCGGACGCGGCGGAGCACGCCTGCGAGAACCCGTATTTCCGCCGAATCCTCGAGGGGCACCAGGTTGCCGTCACGCTCTTTCTCCTCGCGCTCCTCGCGGGGGTGTTCCTGCGGGGATTCCGCGAGGCGATCGGCGTTGCGACGCTCGTCGGCGTCCCCTACCTCGTCCTGAACGCCGTCGTGATCATCCGCGGATTCGTCGAGATCGCGCGCGGGCCCGAAGTGCTCGCGCGCTGGACCGGGGCTCTCCACGCGCACGGAGACCCGACCGCCCTGCTGATCGGGGCGGCGCTCGTGTTCCCTCGGCTCGCGCTCGGCCTCTCCGGCTTCGAGACGGGAGTCGCCGTGATGCCGCTCGTCGACGACGGCCCCCCTCGGGCTGGCGCGGCGGCCGAAAAGCCGGAGGGGCGGATCGCCGGAACCGGAAAGCTCCTCGCGGGAGCGGCGGCACTCATGAGCGTTCTGCTGCTCTCCTCGAGCTTCGTCGCGACCCTGCTCATTCCCGAAGACGCGTTTCGAAAGGGAGGGGAGGCCAGCGGCCGCGCACTCGCATGGCTCGCGCACGGCCTCCTCGGCGCGGGGTTCGGCACTCTCTACGACATCTCGACGATCGCGATTCTCTGGTTCGCCGGCGCCTCGGCGATGGCGGGCATCCTGAACCTCATCCCGCGCTACCTGCCGCGGTTCGGGATGTCGCCCGCGTGGGTCGCGCGGACACGCCCGCTCGTCGTTCTCGTCTTTGTGGTCGATGTCGTCATCACGCTCGTCTTCAAGGCGGACGTGAACGCACAGGGCGGCGCCTACGCGACGGGCGTCCTCGTGCTCATGCTCTCCGCCGCCGTCGCGGTCACTCTCGCGCTCTGGACCGAGGCAAGAGTCCGCGCTCTCTACTTCGCCGTCGTGTCCTGCATCTTCCTGTACGTCCTCGAGAAGAACGTCCGCGACCGTCCCGACGGCGTCATCATCGCCACCTGCTTCATCGTATTCATCGTCGCGGCAAGCGTCCTGTCGCGCTCGCGCCGCGCGACCGAACTGCGCGTCGAGCAACTCGTCTTCGCCGACGAAGAGTCCGCAAGCCACTTCGACGCTCTTCGCGGGAAGAAGGTAGACCTCGTCCCCATCAAGCACACGGGGAAGTCGGATCGCTGGGAGAAGCTCAAGGAGGTGCGCGAGCGCCACCGGATCGAGGGCCCGTTCGCGTTCCTACACGTCAGCCTGCGCGACGACCGGAGCGAATTCGAGGCGAAGCTCGAGGTGCGCGTGCGCCGCATCGTCGAGACGGGAAACTACTTCATCCACGTCAAGGGCGCGGTCGCGATCGCGAACACGATCGCGTTCATCAGCGAGGAGATCGATCCCCGCACGCTCATCCTCGGCCTCACGAGGCGGGACCCGATGGCGCAGGCCCTACGGTTCCTGATCTTCGGGGAAGGGGAGACCGGCGTCCTCGTCTACCAGATCCTGACTCAGTACTGGCACTCGACCCCGGAGGACGACGTCCGACCTCTCCTCGTTCTCGTGAGCGACTGAGCCGGCAGAGACTCAGTCCCCCGGGTCGTTGAGAACGGAGTATCGAACCGTGTCCTTCCCGTCCCTCTTGCCATCCAGCAGGAGGCCGTCGGCGAGGGCGATCAGATGAGCCACATCGAGGGGTGGAGTGATGCACACGAGCGCCCCCATCGTGAGAGTCACCGGAGTCCCGGGCTGCTTACGCTCCGCCTGCAGCGCTTCGCGGAGCTTCTCGAGAGTGGAGCGCGCCGCCTCGAGGTCGGCTTCCGGCAGCAGGAGTCCGAACTCGTCCCCGCCGAGGCGCGCCGCGCGGTCCGTGCTTCGAAGCGTCCGTTTCATCGTGCTCGCGATCGTCCGCAGGATCGCGTCGCCCGCGTGATGGCCGTGCCGGTCGTTGATGCTCTTGAAATCGTCGACGTCCACATAGACCAGCGTGAACGGGTGCCGATACCGTGATGCGCGCGCGAGCTCGACGCCCATCTCCTCATGGAACGAGCGTGCGTTTCCGATTCCAGTGAGGAAATCGGTCCGCGCGGATTGCACCTCCGCGTCGAGGCGGGTTCGAAGGCGCGTGAGCCCGTAGGCGGCGGCCAGGAGAACCACGAGGCGCCGTGTCGTATTGGCCGCCGCGATGGCTGGCCGCAGATCGGTCGCTTGAAGGGTTTCGACGGCGAGCCAGACACAGACGCTCACGACGGCGACCCCCGCGGCCCTCCGAAACCCCGCGAACCAGGCGGCCGCCCCGGCGGGAAGGGCATACACGAGGGAGAGTCCGAGCTCGGGCCCGGCGAGGTAGTCGAGGATGCCGAGCGCGAGCGCGAGGCCGAGGGCCGCGAGCGTCCAGAACCCGGGCCGCCGGACACTCGAGTCGGCCGACGTGGAATCGGAAACGGGAGGTGACTCCGACGGGAGCTGTGGTTCCAGAGGGTCCTCCTCTCCGAGCGATGTCCAGGCGCGAGGATTATTGCCGAGAGCGCGTCGAGGCGGGTCGGGTGTTCTCGGTGCGTGCAGAGATCAGGGGTGCGGCGCCGTCCCGAGAATCTCCGAGGCCCGCGCACGGGCCGCGCGCTCGATGCCTTCGCAGACGATCGAGCAGATGCTCAAGAGGGCGGGGTCCGCGATTGCGTAAAGCGTGCGGCCCCCCTGCCTCTTGCGGCCGACGATGTCCGAGGACAAAAGGACGGCGAGGTGCTTGCTCACGTTCGCTTGCGTTCCGCCGACGTCGGCGACGACTTCGCCCACCGAGGCCCCGCCGCGTGCCAGCCGGCGGAGGATCTTGAGCCGCGTCGGCTCGGAGAGCGCCCGGAAGCGGGTTGCGACTTCCTCGCATCCCGCGTCCGTTGCGGGCAGACTTGCCGCGCCGCAGGAGGCGCCCGGACGGGGCCCGACGGGCCCCGGGGTCACCCTCACGTGAACCGGCCGGAGCCGGGACCGCACGATCCGCCGCGCTCGGTCGAGGGGGAGGCGCCGCCGGCCGCGAAGCGCGAGACGAGTTTCTCGACTTCGGCACTCTCGCACTCGGGGCATGTCACCCCGAGCGTGTCGAGACTGCCGGCGACAAGCTCCTCGAACGTGGCGCCGCATTTCGCGCAGGTGAACTCGTAGAGAGGCATCTTCTTCTCCTCAGGCGTCCCAGGACTCGAGTGTCCAGGTGACGACGTGCGGCCGGGGCGCGGGCCCCGGCAGTGCTTTCAGGGCGGCCCGGAGTTTCGGGACCTCCTCGTCGGCCACGAAAGACATGATGATCGTCGAGGTCTTCGGGAACGCCGCCGAGCCGAGGTGGCGGCCCGACGTTCCGATCCCGCGGGCGTCGACCTCCGTGTAGCCGGTCACGCCGGCGCGCTCGAGAGCCATCTCGACGTCCTCGCGTGCCGCCGTTCCTGCGAGGACCATGAGCATCTTCACGCTTCTTCCTCCTCGGCCGGCGGAACGCCGGCGGCCCGGATGTACATGAAGTAGAGGAGAGGGATGACGACGAGGGTCAGGGCGGTCGCGACGACGACGCCCGAGATGAGCGCGACGGCGAGGCCCTGGAAGATCGGGTCGAGGAGGATCA
>JBDTML010000154.1:0-7978 GCA_039934255.1 Acidobacteriota bacterium
GAGCGTTTTTTCGAGCTCGAGGCGGGCCGCCGTGCCCGCTTCGCGCAGAAGCCGTCCGCCCGCCCCGAGGACGATGCCCTTGTGAGAATCGCGGTCCACGACGACCGTGGCCTTGATCACCGTGAGGTCCTTTTCCTCGTCCCGCCTGATCTCCTCCACGAAAACTCCGAGACCATAGGGGATCTCCTCCCGCGTCCTCTCGAGGAATTTCTCGCGGATGAGCTCGGCGGCGCGCGTCTTCGTGTCCGAGTTCGTGACCGCGGTCGCGGGGAAGAGGTCTTCCCCCTCGGGAAGGTGCCGCCTCAGGACGGGAAGAAGAAGGTCGAGCCCCTCGCCGGTCAGCGCCGAGACGGGGACGATGTCCTCGAAGATCCCAGCCTGGGAGATTGCCGCCATTCGCGGAAGAAGCGCGGCCCTCGAAACCTGGTCGATCTTATTGAGAACCGCGATCCGGGGTCCTTCCGCGCGGGCGAGAAGATCCAGCGCGAAGCGGTCTCCGCCGCCGGACGGCACCGACACGTCGACGACGAGGAGCCGGACATCCTCCTCGCGGAGCGCCTCGAGCGCCTCTCCCATCATGCCCTTGTTCAGGCGGTGGAGCGGCTTGTGAAGGCCCGGCGTGTCGACGAACACGATCTGGCCCTCGGCGTCGGTGCGAATTCCAAGCAGCCGGCGCCGCGTCGTCTGCGGCTTGTCGGAGACGATGGCGACCTTCGTCCCAACGAGGGCGTTCAGGAGCGTGGATTTTCCGGCGTTGGGGCGGCCGACGACGGCCACGGTACCGGCCCGACGCGCGGGCGTGCTCATGGATCCGCCTCCACTGTCCTCTCGCCCGCCTTTGCGGACGGGTCTTCCCGCCGGATGCGCACGCGATGGATCCGGCGGCGGTCCGCCTCCTCCACGAGGAAGAGAAGGCCCGCCTCGTGCGCGGTCTCGCCCGCCTTCGGGATGCGCCCGAGCCGTTCGGAGACGAGGCCGGCCACCGTGTCGTACTCGTCGGAAGGGAACGTCACGTCGAAGAGGGCCGCGATCTCGGGGACCCGGACACGTCCCGCCACCGAGTACGACCCGTCCTCCTGCGTGACGATCGGCGGCTGCTCGTCCTCGTGCTCGTCCGCGATCTCGCCGACGAGCTCCTCGACGAGATCTTCGAGCGTCGCGAGACCGGTCACGGCGCCGTATTCGTCCACGACGATCGCGAGCGGCTGGCGGCGGCGGCGGAAGTCGGACAGGAGCGTCGCGACCGTCTGGGTTTCCGGCGCGAAGAACACCTGACGCGCGAGCGGGCGCGCGGTGGCCGGAGGGTTTTCGCGGCGCAGGACCGTGAAGACGTCCTTGACGTGGACGACGCCCACGGGTTTGTCCACGCTTCCCTCCACGAGCGGGATCCGCGTGAACTTCGTCCGCACGAAAAGGTCCGCGATCTCGTCGAGGGGCGCGTCCGCCTCGGCGAACACGATGTCGGGACGGGACGTCATGACCTCTCCCACCGTCCGGTCGCCGAAATCCACCGCGCGCGTCACGAGCTCCTCTTCGTGCTCCTCGAGGATGCCCTCTTCGCGGGCGACGTCGAGCAGGGCCCGCATGTCGGCGTCCTTCTCGGCCTCTTCCTTCACGGGAGAGCCGGCCGCGCCGCCCTCGATCTCGTCCTCCTCCCGCTCGAGAAGGCGGGAGAGGAAGGGCGTGAGGGGCGCGGCGAGGAAGTCGACGGCGGGCGTGAGCCACGCGAACCCCGCGAGAGCCTCGTCTCCGCCCCGCCGCGCGACCCAGCGGATCACGAGGCTCTCCGCGATGATCCACCCCAGGAGGATCACGACGGCCGAGAGGAGCCACGGTTCGGGCACGCCGAGCGCAGCGAAAGCCGAGCCCAGACAGAGCAGGCCGCCCAGCACCGCTCCCTGGGCCGTCAGCCGAACGGCGATGCGCGAGACACGGACGTGCTCCGACGCGAGGAGAGTGCCGAAGCGCTTGGGATTCGCCTCGAGGAGCGACTTGCGGCGCAGGACCGAGAGGCTCTCGAGCGCCTGTCCGAAGCCGGAGAAGATGACGTAGACACCCGCGAAGAAGGTGGCGAGCAGGAGCGCGACGCCGGCGCCACCGACCAGAACGCCGGTCACGGCACGCCATCCGGGCCTTCGCCGAAGGCCGAGAGAAGGATCTGCCGCTGCCTTTGGAACATCGTGCCGTCGTCCTCCTCGTGATCGTATCCGAGAAGGTGAAGCAACCCGTGCGCGAGGAGAATCTGCACCTCGCGCGCGAGCGTGTGCCCGCGCCGCCGGGCCTGTCGCGCCGCGTACGGCACGTCGATCACGAGGTCGCCGAGGAAGGAATCAGAAGGGGAAGAGAAAGAAGAGGAAGAGGAAGAGGAAGAGGAAGATTCTGCGAATGGAAGAAAGGAGAGGACGTCCGTCGGGCGGTCGATGTGGCGGAATCGGCGATTCAGCGACCGCATCCGGGCGTCGCCGCAGAGGAGGATCGAGAGAGAAGCCCGAAGAGGGCGCTTCGCGCCCGCCTTCGAAAGGAGGAGGCGGGTCCAGGCGCGCACGCGGGCGGCCGTCGGCGCGGACCCGACGGCAACGACGACGTCGACGACCCCGACACAAATCGTGCGCTCCCGCGCCGCGGTGCGCTGCTTTCCCCTCTTCACTTTCTAAGAAATCTTATGCGCGCTGCCCGAAACCGGTGCGCTACTCGCCAGCCCTGTGGCCGCTGCCGTTCCCGTTGCCGTTCGCGTTCCCGGCGGCGGCTTCCTCGGCCTTCTTCTTCTCGAAGATCTCGTAGGCGTTGACGACCGACTGCACGATGCGGTGCCGGACGACGTCGCGCTGGTCGAAACGGACGAACTTGACGCCGTCGACGCCGTTCAGCACGCGGTCCGCTTCCTTGAGGCCCGAGATCTTCCCCTGCGGGAGGTCGATCTGCGTCACGTCGCCCGTCACGACGGCCTTGCTGCCGAAGCCCATGCGCGTGAGGAACATCTTCATCTGCTCGGAGGTCGTGTTCTGCGCCTCGTCGAGGATCACGAACGCGTCGTTGAGCGTGCGGCCGCGCATGAAGGCGAGCGGAGCGACTTCGATGATGTTGCGCTCGAGCATCCGGCCGACCTTTTCGTAGCCGAGGATGTCGTAGAGCGCGTCGTGCAGCGGGCGGAGATACGGGTTCACCTTCTCGGCGAGGTCGCCCGGCAGAAAGCCGAGCTTTTCGCCCGCTTCGACCGCGGGCCTGCAGAGAACGATGCGCTTGACCTTCATCTCGAGAAGCGCGGCCGCGGCCATCGCGACGGCCAGGTAGGTCTTGCCGGTGCCCGCAGGCCCGATGGCGAACACGATGTCGTGCTCGAGGACGGCCTGGAGGTACTCCTGCTGGCGCACGTTGCGCGGCGAGACGACCTGGCGGAGCGCCGGTCCGACCGCGCGATTCTCGAAGAACTCGACGAGGGAGGTTTTCGGCTCCTCCTTCAGGATGCGGATCGCGGAGTCCAGGTCGGCCTTCTTCGGCTTGTAGCCCCGCTCGATGAGCTTCGAGAAGTCCGACAGGAGCCGCGCCGCGAGCGCGGTGCTCTCCGGGTCGCCGGAGACCGAAACCTCACGGCCCCGCGCGGCGATCTCGACGCCGAAGGCGTCCTCGAGGAGCCGAAGGTTTTCGTCGTGAACACCGAAGAGCGCGCCGAGCCCCGCCTCGGGAAGGGTGAGAGGAATGGAGTCGGGTCGGATGTGAGTGCGCGCCTCCGGGGAAGATCTTAGCAAGTCGGAGAAGAGCCGGTCAATTCTGGAAACGGCGCTGAGAAAATCCTCCTCTTTTCTCCTAAAATCGCCTCGCCACCGGAAATACAGCCGTCACGAGGAGGAGGTCCGATCATGTATACGCTTACGCGCCGCTACGCCCTGCTGTCGCTTGCCTCGCTCTTTGCGCTCGCCGTCAGCATTCCTGCCGCCGCCAGCTCCAAGAAGTTCACGGAGTCGGACGATGCGAAGCAGAACGACGAGCCCCAGGAGTACCTGAAGAACTACGACAAGCTGACGAAGGGGAAGGAGGCCGACTGGGTCTACTTCACCGAAGGCATCGACCTCAAGTCGTTCAAGACCGTCTCTCTGAAGACATGGGGCGCCACGAACAAGAACTCGCGCAGCAAGCACGCGGCCGAGTCGGGCCCGGAGTACCTTGAACAGTGGATCAAGAGGTCCAAGAAGCTCGGCTGGGAGGTCGTGAAGGACGGCGGCGACCTGCGGATCGAGGGGAATGTCTTCAATGCCTGGGAGCCGAAGGGCGCCGCCCGCGTGTGGGGCGGCTGGGCGGCGAATCCCGGCGTGGGGATGGAGCTCATCGCCAAGGACAAGTCGGGGAAGACGGTCTTCGAGATCCGCCACAAATCGAAAGGCTCCACGCTCGAGGACGCTGTCGAGAACGGCCTCGAGAACATCGTCAAGACCCTCGAAGTCGGGAAGTAGGTCAGGCCGCTTCGCGGGCCGAGTCCTTGAGGATCCGACCGTCGTGGACCTCGATGACCCGGCTCGCGCGGCGGGCCAGCGTCATGTCGTGCGTGATCACGACGACCGTACCGCCGGCGCTCCAGAGGTCGGTGAAGAGACCCATGATGTCGCCGCCGGACGTCGAGTCGAGGTTGCCGGTGGGCTCGTCGGCGAGCAGCAGGTCCGGCGTCATCGCTAGCGCCCGCGCGACCGCGACGCGCTGCATCTGCCCGCCCGAGAGCTCCGTGGGCTTGTGGTCGAGCCGGTCGCCGAGTCCGACTTTCGTCAGGAGCTCCGACGCCCGCGCGCGCCGCTCCTTGGGGGACACCCCGCCGAAAAGCATCGGCATCTCGACGTTTTCCTGTGAGGAAATCTGAGGCAGCAGATTGAACGACTGGAACACGAAGCCGACGCGCCGGTTGCGGACGTCCGCGAGCTGGTCGCGAGAGAGCCCCGCCACGACCTCGCCTCCCAGCCGGTAAACGCCGCTCGTCGGCGTGTCGAGGCACCCGATGAGGTTCATGAGCGTGGACTTTCCGGAGCCGGACGGTCCCACGATCGCGACGAACTCGCCCTTCCTGATCGTGAACGTGACCCCCTTGAGGGCCTCGACCTTCACCTTGCCGGTGTCGTAGACCTTTCGGATGTCGTCCATGACGACGATGTCGTCCGGGGGCAGGGCGGCGGTCCGGGTGTCGCGAGGCATGCGTGCTCCTTGTCTTCTTACTCGTAGCGCAGAGTCTCGGCGGGGTCGATCGCCGCGGCGCGCCGGGCCGGGAAATAACCAGCCGCGAGGCCGATCAGGCCAAGGATGCCGGCGGTGGTCGCGGCGATCACCGGCGAGAGCGTCGGCCGCCCGAGGAACGCGAGGACCCGGTTCGACCCGTCCGGGATGAGGCCGAGGCCCGTGACGATGAGCGTCGCGATCGTCATTCCGGCGACCCCGCCGACGAGCGTGTAGACGAGCCCCTCGAGGACGAACGGCCAGGTGATCCACCGGGCCCTCGCGCCGAGCGCCATCTTGACTCCGATCTCCCGGGTCCGCTCCTTCACGACCGCGTACATGATGTTCGCGACGCCGACGCCGCCGATCAGGAGCGTCAGCGCGCCGATCAGGCCGAGGAACACCTGGATGCCGATGATCATGTTCTGGCCCTGCTTGGACGTCTTGACGATGTTCCACGTCGAGAGAGCGCGCTCGTCGGCCGGGTCGTAGCCGTACTTCGCCCCGAGGATCTCGTTCAGGCGCTGCAGTCCCGGGGCCATCTCCTCCGGCGTCCGCGACTGGATCACGAGAACGTTCAACCGGTCGCGGCCGAAGAGCGCCTTGAAGGTCGTGTGGGGGATCACGGCGTGGTTCTGGTCCGGGCCGCCGTAGACGCCCATCTGCGTCTTGTGCTGCATGACGCCGATGACTGTGAACGGCGAGTTGTTCACGAGGAGCGTCTTTCCGACGGGGTCGTCCTTGCCGAAGATGTCCTTCGCCAGCTCGTCGCCGAGGAAGATGACGCGCCGTTTCTCGGCCTCGTCCCCGGGCGTGAGCCACCGTCCGCCCGCCATCGGGTAGTGCTTGCGCGCCTCACCGTAGACGATGTTCGTCCCCAGAACGCGCCCGTTCACGGTCTTGCGGCCATAGGTGAGGGCCGTACGCCAGGACGTGCTCTCGCCGATGACGGCGCTGAGCTCGGGCATCCGGTCCGCGACGAACGCCACGTCGTCCATCGTGAGACGGATGGCGTGGCCCGGAGGCATCCCCTTCCACGGTTTGGAGGTCTCGTTCGGCCACATGACCGCCAGGTTTTCGCCCGTGGAGCGCCGGTTGCGGTCCATCTGGCGCTTGAGGCCCTCGCCGAAGGAGAGGAGGAGGAGGATCGCGACCGTGCCCCAGGCGATCGCCGCGATTGTGAGCGTCGCGCGCTTCTTCGCGAGCCGGGAAGACTGCGAGAAGAGGGTCAAGACGACGGCGGGAGTACGCATCAGAGCTTCATCGCCACGACGGGGTCCAGCCGCGACGCCTCCCGCGCCGGGAACCACCCGGCGACGAGGCCGATGAGACCGAGGATTCCCATCGTGATGCCCGCCACGACCGGCGACACCTCGGGCACCCCGACGAACTCCGTGAGACCGAACTTCGGGAAGACGGCGCAGATCGTGAGGGACACGGCGAACCCGATGGCGCCGCCGATGCCCGTCACGAGAAGCGTCTCGAGGAGGAACTGGCCGAGGATGAAGCGCTGCTTGGCGCCGAGGGCCATCTTGATCCCGATCTCCTTCGTCCTCTCCTCGACGACGACGTTCATGATGTTCGAGACGCCGATGCCGCCGACGACGAGCGTGAGCGAGCCGACGACACCGAGGAACCCGGTGAACGCGAGCATGAACGTGTCCCAGAACTTGAACTGGCCCGTCGTGTCCCACACGGACAGCGCTTCTTTGTCGGTTGGGTCGAACTTCCTCCGCTTGCCGAGGATCTCGAGAATGCGCGCCTTCAGCGGCTCGGTGTCGAAGTTGGACTTGGCCTGGAAGATGACGTTGTTCACGTACTTCTCGCCGGTCAGCGCGCGATAGGTCGTGCCCGGGATCGAGGCCTTGTCGTTGTCGCGGCCGCTGTAGCTCGAATCCTGGGTCTTCGTCTGGAGGACGCCGATCACGAGGAACGGCGAACTCCCGAGCATGACGGTCTTGCCGACGGCGTCCGGCGCCTTCCCGAAGATGTTTGCGGCGAGCTTGTCGCCCAGAAACACGACGCGTCTCTGCTCGTTCATGTCGACCGGGTCGATGAAGCGGCCGCCCGCCTGCGGTATCAGATTGCGCATCCGACCGAACTCCGGCGAGACGCCCGAGACGTCCACGGGCCACGTCTTCAGGTCGAGGTGGAGCTTCATCGAGGTGTCGTACTCGCTCGAGACGCCCGAAAGGCCCTCCGCCTCGCGTCGGATCGCCTCGATGTCCTCTTCCATGAGCCGGATCTTCCGGCCCTTGCCGAGGCCCTGGTACGGGACGGACGTCAGGCCCGGCCAGGCGATGCAGATGCGGTCGCCGAGGCCGGCCGTGGCCCTGATCATCTGTTTCTTGAGGCCCGTGCCGAACGCGAGGAGGAGCGTGACCGCGACCGTCCCCCACACGATGCCGAACACCGTCAGGAACGTGCGGAGCTTCTGGCTGCGCACGTCGCGGAGGAGCTGCCTCAGAACTTCCGAGAAGGTCGCCATCTACTCCTGCCCCACACACCCTTCCAGGAAAATCTTCTCTTCTTCCTAGGAGATTTCCTTCGGGGGTCTCTGCACCACCTTGTCGCCCTTGGCGAGGCCGCTCACGACTTCCACGTTCATCCCGTCGGAGATGCCGAGCTTGACCTCGACCCTCTTCGGCTCGACCTTGCTGCCCTTGGCCTTCTCGTCCGGGATCTCGACGAAGCTCTTCTTGCCGCCGTCTTCCCACAAGACGAGACGCTCGGGGATCGTGAGGATGTCCTTCTTCTCGCGGATGATGAGGTCCGCGTTCGCCGA
>JBDTML010000155.1:0-4266 GCA_039934255.1 Acidobacteriota bacterium
GAGAAGAACATGGGAATGGAATCGAAGACGATCTGGCTGAACGGAGAATTCGTCGACTACGAGAAGGCGACTCTCCACTTCCTGACGCCCGGCCTGCACTACGGGATCGGCGTGTTCGAGGGCATCCGCTGCTACCAGACGGATCGCGGCCCGGCGATCTTCCGGCTGAAGGAGCACGTCACGCGCTTCTTTCACTCGGCCCTTTGCCTCGGCTTCCAGGAGCTTCCGTTCGACGAAGAGCGGATCGTCGACGCCTGCACGGAGCTCGTCGTCCGCAACGGCTTCGAGGACTGCTACATCCGGCCGCTTCTCTATCTGGCGAGCGGCGGCTCCGGCGGCGGCTGGAATCTGAACCTCGACGGCGGCGCGCCCGCCATCGGCATCGCCGCGTGGCAGTGGAAGAACTACCTCGGGGTCGAGGCCCTCGAGAAAGGCGTGCGCGCGAACGTCTCGTCCTTCACGCGCCACCATCCCAACGTCACGATGACGAAGGCGAAGATCAGCGGCAGCTACGCGAACAGCTTCCTCGCCAAGACCGAGTCCGTGCGGCTCGGATTCGACGAGGCCATCATGCTCGACCCGCAGGGCTACGTGGCCGAATGCACGGGTGAAAACCTCTTCCTCGTGAAAGACGGGACGATCGTCACCTCGCCTTCGGCTCCGATCCTGGAGGGCATTACGCGCGACGCGCTCGTCACGCTCGCGGGGGAGCTCGGGATCCCCGTCGTCGAGCGGCCCGTCTCGCGCGACCAGCTCTACACCGCGGACGAGGTCTTCGTGTGCGGCACGGCCGCCGAGTGCATCGCGCTTCGCGAGATCGACTTCCGCAAGATTGGAGGCGGCACGACGGGTCCCGTCACGCGCGCGCTTCAGAAGGTCTTCCACGGGGCCGTGCGCGGCGAGCACCCGCGGTCAGACGCGTGGTGCACGTGGGTGAACGAGGCGGAGGCGCTTCCGCCTCCTGCCCGGTTCGCCCGCGGACGGCGCAGCTGAGCCCGGCGGCCGCGCCGGTGCGACGCGCCGCCGCGAAGACGGGCGAGGAGTATCTCGAGAGGATTCTCTCGGCGCGCGTCTACGACGTTGCGGTGGAGACGCCGCTCGAGCTCGCTCCTCTTCTGACCCTGCGGACGGGACACGCCGTGTATTTGAAACGGGAGGACCTGCAACCCGTCCACTCGTTCAAGCTGCGCGGCGCCTACAACAAGATGAGCCGCCTCACGCGCGCGGCGCTGAAGCGCGGCGTCATCACGGCCTCGGCGGGCAACCACGCGCAGGGGGTCGCGCTGGCGGCGGCGAAGCTGGGGTGTGCGGCCACGATCGTGATGCCGGTCACGACGCCGCGCATCAAGGTGGACGCGGTGGCCGCGCGGGGCGCGCGGGTCGTTCTGACGGGCGATTCGTACGACGAGGCCTATGCCGAGGCGCGGCGCCTCGCGCGCAAGGGGCGGAAGACGTTCGTCCATCCCTACGACGATCCCGACGTCATCGCCGGGCAGGGGACGGTCGGGATGGAGATCCTGAGGCAGCGTCCCGCCGGGATCGACGCCATCTTCGTCGCCGTGGGCGGCGGCGGGCTCATCGCCGGCGTGGCGGCCTGGGTGAAACGGCTCAGCCCGGCGACGCGCGTGATCGGCGTCGAGCCCGTGGACGCCGACGCGATGCGCCGCTCGCTGAAGGCCGGGCGCCGCGTGCGGCTGGGAACGGTCGGCCTCTTCGCGGACGGCGTGGCCGTCCGGCAGGTGGGCAAGGAGACGTTCCGGCTCTGCCGCGACCTCGTGGACGAGGTCATCACCGTGGACACCGACGCCATCTGCGCGGCGATCAAGGACGTCTTCGAGGACACGCGCTCGATCCTGGAGCCGGCGGGAGCGCTTTCCGTGGCGGGCCTGAAGGTCTGGGCGGAGCGCCGGCGCGCGAAGGGCAAGACGCTCGTCGCGATCGCGTGCGGGGCGAACATGAACTTCGCCCGCCTCAGGCACGTGGCCGAGCGGGCCGAGTTGGGCGAGAGGCGCGAGGCGATTCTCGCGGTGACGATTCCCGAGCGGCCGGGCAGTTTCCGGGAATTCTGCGCCGTCGTGGGGCCTCGGAACATCACCGAGTTCAACTACCGGTACGCCGATCCGAAGCGCGCGCACGTCTTCGTGGGCGTCGAGGTCGAGAACCAGGGCCAGACGCGGGAGATCCTCGGGGCGCTCCGGCGCCATCGCCTTCCCGCGCTCGACCTTTCCGACAACGAGATGGCCAAGCTCCACGTGCGCCACCTCGTCGGGGGGCGCGCTCCGCTGGCGCACGACGAGCGCCTCTTCCGGTTCGAGTTCCCTGAGCGTCCCGGCGCTCTCCTGAAGTTCCTGAACCGCATGCGGGGCGACTGGAACATCAGCCTGTTTCACTACCGGAACCACGGTGCCGACTACGGGCGGGTCCTCGCGGGAATCCAGGTTCCTCGCAAGGACGATGCGAGGTTCAGGCAATTCGTCGAGGAACTGGGCTACCGTTACTGGGATGAGAGCCGAAACCCGGCGTACCGGATGTTTCTGGGTTGAATTGAGCAACTGAATCAGGCGGTTTTCCTCGGGAGCCGTAGAATCGCGTCGGAGACACTTCATGCCCCTTCTGGAATATCGCTGCTCGGAATGCGGGAAGAAGACCGAGGACCTCGTCCTCGCGGGCGACGCGGCGCGGAAGCCCGCATGCGCGTCGTGCGGCTCGAAGAAGGTCGAACGCCTCCTCTCTACTTTTGCGGCCCAGACGTCGGCGCCCTCGGGCGGCGGCTTCGACGCCGCGACGGCGTGCGGCGGCGGCCCATGCGGTAATCCGGACGCGTGTGGCGCCCCGCGAGGGTACGGACCGAACTGAGCGCGGTTGCCGCGCGCCGCGAAGCCCGACGTCTGGTGCATCTGAATCGTAGTCGGCGCGCGGACCCGCTGTTAGCCTCTTCCCATGGAACCTCTCGTTACCGAGCGCGCCCCCGTTTTCGGCCACGACCTGCTCTCGCTCCTCCAGAAGATGGGAGGGAAGGCCAGTGTCGAAGGCCTCCGCAACGCGGCGTTCGGCGCGTTCGGCGCGGACGCCGTTTACGCGAATTGCCACGGCGACCGCTTCTCGTTCGACGAAGTTCTCGCGTTCCTCGCTTCGAAGCGAAAGCTCGAGCATCGCGGGGACGAGGTCTCCCTCGGGTCCGAGCCCGGCTGCTCGGGCCACTGAAGAGCGGAGCCGCGACTCAGGGCTTGAACGTGTTCGCGACGAGCGGCTTCGCGTTCGTCTGGGGCACGTGGCAGGCCGTGCAGACGTAGCGGCTGCCCGCGATCTCAGCCCGTTTGACCGTCGGAGCGTTCCGCAGGTCGACGTAGTGGCTCGCCGGGATCGGGACCGGTCCGCCCGCTTCCGGCTTGTCCAGCGCGTGGCACGTCAGGCACCCGTTGTCGGCCCGGGTGATCGGGAGAAGGCCGTCGACCGTGTGCGGAATGAGCGGAGGCGCGGACGGGAACGGGCGCGGCAGGATCTTGCCGTCTCCGGGCTCCTTCGCCTGGTACTCGTACGACTTCGCGGCGGGAACGCCCGCGACGGCGGACTTCTCGAGGCCGAGCGTCGCATCCGGGACACCTTGGATCGGATTTTCTTTCTTGGAAGGTGAAGAGGTCGATGCGCATGCGAGGAGGGCGCCGGCGAGGACGGCGGCGAGGAGGACGGTCGCCACCTTCGTGACCTTCACGGCGCACTTCTTGAAATCGGTCTGCTTCGAGATCGGGCACGTCGCGTCGAGCGTGACCTTGTTGATGAGGATCGACTCGTCGAACCACGGCACGTACACGAGCCCGCGCGGCATCTTGTAGCGGCCCGCGGTCTCGACGGCCACCTGGATCTTCCCGCGGCGGGACTCGATCCACGCGGCGTCGTTGCGCTTGAGGCCGCGCTTGGCGGCGTCCTTCTCGTGGATGTAGAGGAGCGCGGCCGGCATGGCCGCGTGGAGCTCCGGGACGCGGCGCGTCATCGTGCCCGAGTGCCAATGCTCGAGGACGCGCCCCGTGCAGAGCCACAGGTCGTACACGGCGTCCGGGATCTCGGGCGGCGCCGCGTACGGGCGGAAGAAGATCTTGGCTTTGCCGGCGAGGGACACTTTCTCCGTGCCTGTGGGCTTGTCAACGTCGCCCTTCGGCAATGCCTTCATGGCCTTCCCGTAGAAGTCGAAGCCGCTGCCCTTTTTCGCGTAGGGGTCGTACGCTTCGTTGAAGCGCCAGGGCGTCTCCTTGCCGTCCACGACGGGCC
>JBDTML010000156.1:0-2629 GCA_039934255.1 Acidobacteriota bacterium
TCGACGAGGCCGACGTCAAGTGGATCGTCTCGCCGTACGACGAGTACGCGCTCGAGGAAGCCCTCAAGACGAAGGAAGCCACGGGCGGCACGGTCACGGCCCTGACGTTCGGGCCCACGCGAGCCGACACGGGCCTGCGCGAATGCCTGGCTCGCGGCGCCGACGACGCGGTCCGCATCGCGTCCGACGGCCTCGGCCAGGTGGACTCGCTCGGCGTGGCGCGGCTCCTGGCCGGCGTCATCAAGACGCTGCCGCACGACGTCGTGTGGATGGGCAACAAGGGCGTCGGCACCGACGCGCAGGTGCTCGTGCCGATGCTGGCCGAGCTCCTCGACCTGCCGCACGTGAACCTCGTGACGAAGCTCGAGTGGAAGGACGGCGCGATCGTGGCGCATCGCGAGATCGAGGGCGCGCAGGAGATCGTCGAGATGTCCCTGCCGGGCGTCATCGGCGCCACGAAGGGCCTGAACGAGCCGCGCTACGCGTCGCTGAAAGGGATCATGGCGGCCAAGAAGAAGACGATCGCGGTGAAGACGCCCGCCGATGCCGGCGTCGATCCCGCCACGATCGCGGGCCCGGCCGCGCACGTGCGCTGGACGAAGCTCGAGCTGCCGCCCGCGCGGCAGGCCGTGAAGCTCATTCCGGGCGACGACCCGGCCAAGGCCGCGACCGAGCTTTTGAACCTGCTGAAGAACGAAGCGAAAGTCCTTTAGTTAAGAGAAGACAGAAGAGAAGAGAAGAAGATTTTCTTAAAAGGTAAGAGGGGAAGATCGCATGTCGAACGTCCTGGTTTTCATCGAGCAGAGGGACGGCAAGATCAGGAAGTCCTCGCTCGAAGCCCTGACCCTGGGTCATTCACTTTCTAAGAAAAGCGGCGGCGCCCTGGCTGCCGTCATTGCAGGTTCAGGGATCTCTTCCCTTGCCCCCGAGCTCGCCGCCTATGGGGCTTCCAGGGTCTTCGTGGCCGACAAGCCCGAGCTCGCGCTCTTCTCGTCGGAGGGCTACACGACCGCTCTCGACGCCGCGGCCACCGCATTCAATCCCTCGATCGTCCTGGCCTCGGCCACGGCGATGGGCCGGGACGTGGCGCCGCGTTTCGCGGCGCGCCGCGGAGTGGGGGTCCTTTCGGACGTCATGTCGCTCGACGTCGTGGACGGGCGTCTCGTCGGCTCGCGCCCGGTCTACTCGGGCAAGGCGCAGGCCGTCGTGACGACGGGCCCGTCCGTGGCGATCCAGGTGGCGACGCCCCGCCCGAACGTGTTTCCCGCCGCGAAGAGCGACGCGCCCGGCGCGGGAGAGGTCGTGAACCTCGACCTCGCCGCCCTGAAGATTCGCGCGAAGGTCGTGAAGATGCAGGCGGCGGAAGCGGGCGAAATCGACGTCGCCGAGGCCGACAAGATCGTGACCGGCGGGCGCGGCATCAAGGGGCCCGAGAGCTGGCCCGTGCTGCGCGCGCTGTGCACCGAGCTGGGCGCCGCGCTGGGCGCGTCGCGCGCCGCGGTGGACGCGGGCTGGATCGGCCACGAGCACCAGGTGGGGCAGACGGGCAAGGTCGTGTCGCCGTCCCTCTACATCGCGTGCGGCGTATCCGGCGCGATCCAGCACCTCGCGGGCATGGGCTCGTCCAAGGTCATCGTCGCGATCAACAAGGACCCGGAGGCGCCGATCTTCAAGGTCGCGACCTACGGCATCGTGGGCGACCTCTTCCAGATCGTTCCCGCGATGACGGAAGCCGCGAAGAAGTTGAAGGCCTAGTTCACGGTCGCGGTGAACTCGGTGAAGCGCGGGCCGCAGCCGTTCGTGTAGAAGACGCGGATGACGTCGACGAAGTTGCCGAAGCTGTCGCCGAACGGCCCCGGCAGGTAGGCCAGCACGCCGGGCGTGTCCGTCGTCGAGAAGTGGCTCCCGCTCTTGTTCTGGACGACGACGTAGCGAATCAACGTGGGGTCCGCGACGCCCGTCACGGTGATGAATACGTATCCCGAGCCCGCGGGTACGCTCACCGAGCTCGGCGTCAGGATCGGCGTGTACGCCTGCGAGTCCACGGGGACCGTGAGCATCGCCGTGGCCGTCGGCCCCCCGGTGAGAAGAGGGAATGCGGTCAGGGTGAACGTGGTCGAGCCGGAGATCGTCGTGCCGACCGAGCCGTTCGGCGCGAGGCCGAAGGGCGCCGCCACCGGATCGATGTCCACGCTGCGCGTGTTCACGGTCTGCCACTGGAGAACGACGTTCGTGGACGTGCCGCAGCCGCGCGCCGGATCCGCCGTGAAGAAGACGACCGCGGGGTCGCCGGGCGCGATGACGGTGGCCGTGAACGTGGACGTCGCGGTCCCGCAGGCGCCGCCCGCAACGGTGAGGCGCACCACGTCGGTTCCGGTGGTCGTGCCCGCCGTGTACGTGTACTGGTTGCCGTTCAGGGTGAACGTCGAGCCTGTGGATCCGTGCGTGTCGAACGTGATCGTGACGAGAGTCCCCGTGTAGGCGACCGGGATCGAACCCATCGCGACCTGCCCCGTTCCGAGGGTGGCCGTGGCGGGCGTCGGCGTGGGAGGGGTCGTGGGCGGCTGGAGCGTGATCTTCCGCGTGGACGTGGACGTCGCCCCCGAGAGCGCGACCGCCGTGAGCGTGA
>JBDTML010000157.1:0-2705 GCA_039934255.1 Acidobacteriota bacterium
AAGGGCATCCCGAACGGCCTTCGGCAGCGTCACCTGCCCCTTGGAAGTCAAAGTCGCGCTGGGCATCCTTACCTCCGTCCTTACTTTATGCCGTCCGCGGGCGCGCCGCAAGGCTCGCGGGTCCGACTCCGGGCCAATCGCGATAACGTTCCTTCGTGAGCACGCCCTCTCTGCCCGAACGATTCGCCCGCCACGTAGACGAAACGGGTCTCCTCGCAAGCGCACGGACGCTCCTCGTCGCGCATTCGGGCGGGGGCGACTCGACGGCGCTTCTCATTCTTGTCACGGAGTGGGCAGGGCCGCGCGGCGTCGCCGTCGTCTCGGCGCACGTCGCGCACGGCCTCAGGGGCGCGGCCGGCGACGAGGACGCGCGCTTCTGCGCGCGATTCGCCGCCCGCCTCTCGCTGCCTTTCGCATTTCGGCCCGTGGACGTCCCCACCGGCCGAAAGAAAGGCGAAAGCATCGAAGCCGCGGCACGGCGCCTTCGGTACGCCGCTCTCATCGCGCTTGCGCAAGACCTCGATGGCGCCCCGATCCTGACCGGCCACACCCGCGACGACCAGGCCGAGACCGTCCTCCTGCACCTCGAGAGGAAGCTCGGCCGCGGCCGGGGCGGCATCCGCGCGCGCCGCGGCGACGGCGTCGTCCGCCCGCTGCTCCCGTTCTCGCGCGCCGAGCTCCGCGATTTCCTCATGGAGAGAGGGGTCACCTTCCGCGAGGACGAGACGAACGAAGACGACCGCTTCGCGCGCAACCGCATCCGGCGCACGGTGCTTCCGGAAATGGAGCGAAAAGACCCGGGCAGAACCGTCCGGCTCGCGCGGGCAGGAGAGGCCGTCACGCGCCGGCTGGACGCGCTGGACCAACGGCTCGCGGACCGGTTGGCCGACGAGAAGATTTCTTCGAATGGAAATTGGCCGCGGAGCTTCTTCACGCGTCTCTCGCCCGAGGAGGCCGGGCGCCTGCTGGTGCGCGCGGCAG
The DNA here is from genome assembly GCA_039934255.1 of Acidobacteriota bacterium. Taxonomy (GTDB): domain Bacteria; phylum Acidobacteriota; class Thermoanaerobaculia; order UBA5066; family UBA5066; genus Fen-183. The sequence continues at coordinate 982 of JBDTML010000157.1, forward strand.
GCGCGAACGCCCGGGGACGGGTCCCCGGAAAGGCCCAGATCAGGAAGATCCTGAGCCGTCTGGCGAAGGGCGATCGCACTTTCGGAGAGTCCTTCGCGGGCGGCCGCATCGAAGTCGACCCGCGGCGCGTGCGGTTCGTCCCGGGTTTACGATGAACGCATGACGAAGAAGAAGCTGCGCCGTCCTTTCGCAATTGCCGGGGCCTTTCTCTCCCTCCTCCTTTTCAACGAAATCTTCTTTTCTTCTCTTTTCTTTTCTTCTTCTTCCTCTTCAGCAGAACTTTCCTCTTCCTCCCCCGGCATCTTCGACGCCCGCTTCACCGAACGCACGATGCGCGTGGATCTCTTCCACACGGGCGGGCCAAAGGGCGAAATCGTCGCCTTCGACCGCGCCGTCGACGACGGGCCCTGGCCCGGCACCCGGACGCGCCTCCTCGACGACATGAACCTCGGAACGCACTACTTCGAGATCCGGAATCCGCGGACGAACGCCATCCTCTACTCACGCGGGTATTCATCGATGTACTCCGAATGGGAGACGACGGGCGAGGCGAAGAAGGTGTCGCGCACGTTCCCCGAATCGCTGCGCTTCCCGTGGCCGAAGGAGCCGGTCCAGGTCGTCCTGTCCCGGCGCGACGCGGGTGGCGTCTTCCAGCCGCTCTTCACGGCGCTCGTCGACCCCGCCGCCGCGAACCCCGCGCCGCGCCCGCCGCTCGGGAAGGTCTGGACGGTCTTCGAGAACGGTCCCTCCGCCACGAAGCTCGACCTCCTGATGCTCGGCGAGGGCTATGCCGAGAAGGACCTCCCAAAGTTCCACGCCGACGTGAAGAAGCTCGTCGACCTCCTCTTTTCGTACGAGCCGTTCAAGAGCCGCAAAGCCGACTTCAACGTCCGCGCGCTGGACCTGCCGTCGAAAGAGAGCGGCGTCTTCCGTCCCGACTCGAAGATCTTCCGGCGCACACCGCTGTCGGTTCAGTACGGGATCTTCGGCTCCGAGCGGTACGTCCTCACTTACGACGAACGCGCCCTGCGCGAGGCGGCCTCGGCCGCGCCGTACGACTTCCTCGAGATCCTCGTGAACGACGCGCGCTACGGCGGCGGCGGCATCTACGGCGACCAGGCGACCGCTGCCGTGGACTCGTCGTGGGCCGAGTATCTCTTCGTACACGAGTTCGGCCACCACTTCGGCGGCCTCGCGGACGAGTACTACACGTCCGACGTCGCGTATGAGACGGGCATGAACGCGGACAAACCCGAGCCGTGGGAGCCGAACGTGACCGCGGACCCGAAGGCCTTCAAGTGGGCGGACCTCGTCCAGGCCGGGACGCCCCTCCCGACACCGTGGGAGAAAGAGACGTTCGAGACGCGCAGCCGCGCGATCCAGAAGAGGCGTCGCGCGATCGTCGCGTCGGGCGCGCCCCCCGCGGCGCTCGACGAGCTCTTCCGCGAGGAGGCGAAGGAGGAGACGGCGCTCCTCGGCGGGATGAAGTGGTCCGGCAAGGTCGGGGCCTTCGAGGGCGCGGCGTACGAGGCGAAGGGCCTCTACCGGTCCTCGGCCGACTGCATCATGTTCACGCGCGACAACGTCGGGTTCTGCCCAGTTTGCCGGCGGGCCATCGGGCGCGTCATCGACGGATATTCGCGGCCTTGAGCCTCCCCTCGGCTCCGCCGCCCCCTGCTAGACTTCCACGCCTGTGGCTCTGGTCTACGACGAGCTTTACGGCC
>JBDTML010000158.1:0-23428 GCA_039934255.1 Acidobacteriota bacterium
CGTCGGAGCCGACCCGTCCACGGGGGCCTCGCGCGCGCCGTCGGCGCCGGTCGACGTCAACACCTACGAGGTCAACGGCCTCTACGGCATGGGCCGCGGCAGAGCGCGCGGATACATGGGGCTCGGGGTAGGTGCGATGACGCTTCATCCATTCGTTCCCGGTGTCGAGACGCACCCGGACACGCGGGTTGTCGTGAACGTCGCGCTGGGCGGGAGACTTTATTTGAGCGAGCGAGTCGCGCTCCGGGTCGACGGCCGCTATCGCTTCCGAAGCGCCAGTCCGGGGACCTCGACGGTCGTCTGCGGAAGCCAGGGCTGCTACGGCTTCACCACCGACCTCTACTCGAGCGGCGAAGTCACGGGAGGGCTGTCCTACCGTTTCGGAGGCGCGCGCATCTGGGACCTCCCGGCCGCTCCCCGGACGCCGGGCTCGACGGCCGTCCTGGCAGCCCCCACGAAGCGCCCCGAGCCGCGGGAGAACTTCTTCCTGGCCGCCGGCGAAATCGCGCTCGTGGAGTTCCTGCCCTGGGCTTACGACCGATACGTCGCCAAGGACGACTTCGCCTACATTTCCATGCAGACCGTGAAGGAGAACTTCCGGAACGGCTTCGGCTACGACCGGGACGACTTCAACACCAACCAGGCCGCCCATCCCTTCCACGGCACGCTCTTCTTCAACGCCGCGAGGTCGAACGGCTACGGGTACTGGGAATCGGGGGCGTTCACACTGGCGGGGAGCTTCCTCTGGGAATGCTGTATGGAGAACACCCAGCCCTCCATCAACGACATCGTGAACACCACCTTCGGCGGCATGTCCCGCGGCGAGATGGCGCACCGCCTCGGCGTGATGGTCCGTGACAACAGAGCGAGCGGCCTCACGCGCTTCTGGCGCGAGCTGACCGGCGCGATCGTGGATCCGATGGGCGGATTCACCCGGCTCGTGAGCGGCGAGATGTTCCATCCGTTTCCGAACCCGGACGAGCGCTTCCCGAGCCGCTTCAGCGTCGTGGCCGACCTCGGCTACCGGCACGTTGGCGGCGGGGTCCCCGATCCGGACGGAGGGATCGTCTCCTTCTCCGTCGTCTACGGCGACGCGTTCGCCGGCGAGATCCGCAAGCCCTTCGACACGTTCTGGCTCGAGGCCGACATCGGCACGACGGGTGGCGTCTCGCGGGTCGAGGGACGCGGAGTCCTGAAGGGCTGGGAGCTCACCGACCCGAAGGCGCGCGTGCGGCACATTCTCGGCGTCTTCCAGGAGTACGAATACTTCAACAACGAGTCGCAGGTCTTCGCGGCGCAGATCTTCAGCGCCGGCCTGCTGTCGCGGTACAGCCTCGGGCCGGACCTCAAGATCAGCACGGACGTCACCGCGATCGTGTTCCCGCTCGCCGGGATCCGGACGACCGACTTCCTGAACCCGGAGACGGGCCGGACCTACGACTACGCGCCCGGCGGAGGGTTCCGCGTGGCCGCCCGCCTCTATCGGAGGGAGTGGGAGATCGTGAGGCTCGGATACGGCGTCGCATACGCGCGCACCGCGAACGGCAGCTCTTCCAGCAACACGCTGCAGTTCTTCCGGGCCTCCGGGCGTCTCCCGCTCACCCGATCCCTGGGCGTGGGCGCCGGGTACTCGTGGTACGGCCGCAGGACGACGTACCGCGGCGGCTTCGAGGAAGCGCCGAAGACCCAGTCCGAGTGGCGCGCCTTCGTGAGCTGGAGCCTATAGCGAGCGGACGCCGACGACGACGAGCGTCACATCGTCGTCGAGCGCCCGCGCCCCGCGAAACGCGTCCACCTCGGCGAAGAACGCGTCGATGACGGCTTGGGGACCGGACGGGGCAGTGCGCTGGAAGACGGCGAGGACGCGCGGGTAGCCGAACACGTCGTCTCCCTCGCCGCGGCATTCGGGAAGGCCATCTGAAAAGAAGAGCAGCCGGTCCCCGCTCGCGAGTGAGATCTCCCTCTCCACATACGCGGCGCGCGCGAGCTGGCCGGGAGGAGGAGCCTCGATGAGAATCTCGTCCACGGCGCCCGCGGCGGCGCGGAAATGGAGAGCCGGTGGCATGCCTCCGGCGGCGATGCGGGCGTGGCCGTTCGACAGCGTCGCCAGAAGGAGCGCCATGTTCATCCGCGGAAGGCGCAGGCTCCGGACGCCGTCGCTCACGCGCCGCATTTCGACGTTTAGCGCGCCGTCCGGAGGGCCGGTCTGAAACAGCGTCTTCGCGCAGACGACGAGGAGACCTGCGCGCACCCCGTGGCCCGTCGCGTCGCCCACGGCGAGCCTCAGGTCCCCGCCTCCCCCGATGCGCCAGTCGTAGTAGTCGCCGCCGACCTCCGTTGCCGTGCGCATCCCGAAGGCGACAGCGAAGCCCGGAACGTCCGGAGCGGCCGCCGGAAGCATCGAGACCTGCAGCGCGCGCGCCTCCTCCAGCTCCTGCGTCTTGCGCGCGTTCTCGGCTTCGAGCGTCAGGCGCGCGACCTCGGACCGAGCCCGCTCCTGCGCGGCCTCCGCGAGACTCGAGGCCGTGCGAAAGGCGCTCATGAGGGCCGTGATGCAAAGCCCGATCAGAAAACTCAGGAAGACGACGGGGCCGTTCGAGGCGAGGTTGAACCCCGTCACGATCCGGATCAGGAGGATGCTGACGACGACGAGGGCCGTGAAGACGAGGAGTGTCCGGACGAGCACGCCGCGGGCGACTCCTCCGGGCGGACGGGCGTCGTCTCCGCGAAGCGCGAGCCAGGGTCCGAGGGTATCGAAGCCGCCCCACATCACCGCGCTGAAGACGACCGACACGAGGATCGCGCCGCCGAGTTGCGGCACGATCCCGAAAACCCTGAGGAGGACGCCGACACCGGCGCCGAGGGGGACCGCCTTCAAGACGGCCCGTAGCCCGCCGCGGAAGTCGGGCGGCGGGAGCCGGCTCATGGGCGGTGGGCCGCCTCCGCCAGACTCACGAGGCCCGCGGCGGCCTCGTCAGGCTGCTCGAGTGGCACGAGGTGCCCCGCGCGCGGCACCGTCACGAGACTGACCCACGCGGCGCGTCCCGCGACGGCCGTCATCGCCTCGGCGTCCGAAGGTGGCGCGATCGCGTCTTCGTCGCCCACGACCACGAGGAGCGGCTTCTCCCAGCCCGAGAGCACGTCGAAGCCTTCGTCACGGAGCGCGAGACCGGCGAGGTCGGCCATCGCGGTCCCGGGCGGCGTCGCGAGGATCATCGCGCGCGCGATCTCCTCGACGGGACCTCCCTTGGAACGTTGCGCAAGAAGCTTCGGCAGCATCGCGGAATGGGCCGCCTCGATTCCGTCCTTTCGGATCGCCTCGATCGCGGCCTTCCGTCCCGCGCGGCCCGCGCCGTCGTCCGAGGAGGCCTTGGTATCGAAGAGCGCGAGGCCGAGGAGCCGGCCGCGGAAACGCGCGGCGTGCCGCTTGACGAATTCGAACACGACGTAGCCGCCCATGGAGAGACCGGCGAGAAGGAATGGCTCGTCGGGGGGCACGGCGCGGGAGATCTCGTCTGCCATGTCGTCCGCAAGGAGCGACATCGCGTGCACGGGCGCCGCGGGGCGAAGCGACGTGCCGCGCCCACGGAAGTCCGGGGCGAAGACCGACGTGATCGGGCCGAGCGTGCCCGCCGCGGCGCGCCCGGCGAGCGGCTCCCAGATGCGGCGGTCGAGGGGATAACCGTGAAAGGCGACGAGGCGCATGGGAGGCATGTTAACGGCCGGGCGCCGCGACGCGTCGCCATTCCGCCTCGCCCGGCGCCCGGCCGGCCGCTTCCGTCCGGGCCTTCACGAATGCGTAGACGGCGGTCGCGCGGATCGGCCCGGCGTCCGCGACGGGCTCGCGGAAGAGGAGCGGCAGCCCGGGGCGCGCGGCGAGGGACGCGACGAGACGCTCGTCGCCGCGGTCGCGCTTCAGGCAGTACCAGAACGACGGGTTCACGTAGAAGCCTCCCGGCGTGCGCGTGCCCGTGAGGGGATAGAGCGTTTCGGGCGCCCCGAAGACGAGGAGCGCGCCGCCCGGTGGCACGCGTGCGCGCACGGACGCGGCGGCGTCGCGCGTCGCCGAGTCGTCCCAGAAGAATACGGGCCCCGACCACCGGTCGAGGAGGAGCGGCCCGGCCCCGAGAACGGCGACCCCGAACGCGATCGCGAGCGCGCCCGCCGCTCCGGCAGCGGCGAGAAGTCCCGGAAGGCGGCCACGTCGCGCGCGGAGGCGCCGCGCGAGCGACGGAACCACGAGAGCGGTCCGCGCCGCGGCCAGCGCCGCGAGCCCGGTCAGCGCGGCGAGATGGACGAGTCCGGGCCGCGGCCATGCCAACCCGGCCGCGCCGAGAGCAGCCGCCGCGAGGGGCGATCGGGTCGCGCGCCCCGGCAGCGCGGCGACCGCGAGGGCGAGCGCGGCGAACGGGACGAAGAGCGCGAGCGCCTCGTGGATGTCCGCTCCCGTCGGCGCGACGGCGATCTCCCGGGACATCCCCGAGAAGACGGGGTAAACGAGCGTCCAGCGGAGGTGCGCGACCGTCCGGAACGCCCCCGCCCACGTGAGCGCGAATCCCGCGTATGGGAGCGCCGCAGCGGCGCCGAAGACGGCGGCGGCCCGCTTGCCTCCGCGCACCGCGAGCCAGAGAAGGACGGCTGCGGCCGCCCAGGCGAAGGTCTGCTTCACGAGGATCCCCGAGCCGAAGAGAAGGCCCGCTGCCGCGACGTCCGCGGGGCGCGACGACCGGAGGAAGCGCTCGACGAGGAGGACGCCCGCGAGGAGGAAGGGCGCGAGAAAAGGCTCCGGCCAGATCGCGGGCCCCTCGGCGTAGACCGTAAAGAGCGCGAGGAGGGGGACGCCGACCGCGGCGCCGGTCCACGCTCCGGCGCGCGAGGCGCGATGCGGGCGGGCTCCGAGGACGACGAGAGCGCCCGCGGCGGCGAGGGCGAGGGCCGGGATCGCGCGGAGCACGGCTGCCGTGAAGCCGAAGAGCCCGCCGGCCGCGGCCGTCAGGAGGATCAGGAGTGGCGTGTGCGGGAAGAGGATTCCATCGTAGAGCGGGATGCCGCGCGTCACGAACCACGCCGGCGTCACGATCTCGGGCCACGCCGTCACGGAAACCGCGAAGGGGAGCATGCCTGCGAGGAGCGCCGCGAGCGCGGCGGGGAGGACGGCTGCGCGCGGGGTCTTCACGAGGGCCGGTACGTCACGCTGTTGCGGGTGCCTTCCCAGACGGTGACCTCCTCGAGGCGCGCGCCGACCTTCAGGATCCCGGCCTTCGCAATTTCGTCCGCGACCCAGAGCGCCACGTTCTCGGCGCTCGCGTTCTTCCGGTCGAACGGCGGAACCGTATTGAGATCCCGGTTGTGGAGCCGCGACGCGAGTTCCTTCACGAGGGCTTCCGTCGGGACGAAGTCCACGGAAAGGTCGTATGCGCCGAGGCGCTCGACCGAGAGGGCGACCTCGACCTTCCAGGAGTGCCCGTGGACGGGCTCAGGCCCGCCAATGTAGTCCACGAGGTGGTGCGCCGCCTCGAACGTCGCGTGGCAGCGGACGGTCCAACCCATCCGGGCAGTCTACGACGTCAGGACGGTCTCTTCGCGCCGGATCCGGATTCCGTGCTGGCCCTCGGGCGGAACGCCGTATTCTTTCTCGAGGAACTTCTTCGGCGTCGTGGCCGCCGCGCCCATCAGGGAGAGACGCTCGATGCGGGTTTCCCCGTTGGGGAGCGTGAAGGAATAGACCGCCTCTGTCGCCGCGCGCCCCAGGGACTTCGCCCCCTTCGGCAGCTCGGTGGAGGCGGTGATGCGGAGGCCGCCGGGGAGCCGAGCGTTCACCGCGACGACGTGCGCTTCCGAAAGCGCGTCGAGCACGTCCACGTCGAAGAGCTCGTGTTTCGATTCGTGGCCGAGGGGCAGCGCCGGACCCATGGACATGCGGAGATGCGGGTTGTAGCCCTCGGTGTAGCGCACGGGAGCGCCCGAGGCGCGCAGCGCGCGCTCGAGAACATCCATCGTGTTGCGGTGAGACAGGTAGCGCGCGTCGCCCAGTTTCTCGAACGTGAAGCGGTACGACCGCGCCGCCTCGGTGAGCGGCACCGCAAGCGTCCCGCCGGGCTTCTTCCGCCGCTCGTGGAGCGGCTGGAGGTCGGGCGTCGCCTTCATCCGATACGCGGCACCCTTGGCTTTTTCGGTATAGGAAGAGGGGAGGGGGAAAGAGGAGCTTTCTGAGAAAGAAGAAGAGGGGAGAAGATTTTCTTTGAAAGGTGACGAGGAAGAGGGCGATGCGCCCATCTCTTCTCCGAATCCGAATCCCGCGGGCAGCGGGTTCGCGAGGACGGTGTCCTCCCCGTCGCCCGGAACGCCGCACGCGTAGCAGTGCCCCCACTTGCAGTCGTCCGTATGCATCTCCTTGAGGGCCTTCTTCCATTCGACGACGAGGAACGGCTTGCGGACGAACGCGTCGACGACATCCCAGGGAAGCGTCTCCTTGAGGTCCTTCTCCCGGAGGTGGCGGGTCTTCGGGACGCCGGCAGCTTCCAGCGCGTCGTTCCAGCGCTCCCACGAGAAATGCTCGCTCCAGGCGTCGAAGCGCCCGCCGCGCCTCCATACCTCGAGAATGGCCCTGCCCATGCGCCGGTCGCCGAGCGAGAGCATCGTCTCGATCTCGGCCTCCTTCGGTTCGTGCCACGTCATCTTCGCGCCCTTCACGGAGCGGAAGCGATCCTTGAGGTAAGCCAGCTTCCGCTCGAGGTTCGCGGCGCCGTCGAACGCGAACCACTGGAACGGCGTGAAGCTCTTCGGCACGAAGGACCCGACCGACACGTTCACGGTGGGCTTCACTCCGTGCTTGCGGCCCTGGGCGAGGATGTCCTTGACGAGCGTCACCAGCTCGTCGAGGTCGGGGTCGGTCTCCGTCGGGAGGCCGATCATCGTGTAGACCTTGATCATGTCCCAGCCGCGCGCGAACGCCACGTCGGCGGCCTGCACCATGTCGGCGTTCGTGAACGTCTTGTTGATGACGCGGCGGAGGCGGTCCGACCCCGTCTCGGGCGCGAACGTGAAGCCCGACTTGCGCACTTCCGAGACCGCGTCCGCGAGGCCGACGGAGAACGCTTCGGCGCGGAGGGAGGGCAACGAGATCGAGACCTTCGTCTTCGCAAGCTCCGGCGCGAGGCAAGCGACGAGGGGTTCGATCTGCGAGTAGTCGGCCGAGGACAGGGAGAGGAGGCCGACCTCGCTCCAGCCCGCCTCGTCGATGAAGGCCTTCGTCGCCTTCGCGACGTCGGCCGGATCCAGCTCGCGTACGGGCCGGTACCAGTACCCGGCCTGGCAGAATCGGCATCCCTGCGTGCAGCCGCGCATGATCTCGAGGCCGAGGCGGTCCTGGACGATGTCGACGGACGGGACCATCGGCTTGTCGGGGTAGACGTCCGCCGACAGCCTCTCGACCCAGACGCGATTCGCCTTCTCGGGAACTCCCGGCGCGTTCGGCGTCGTCGACACGACGCGGTCGCCGTTGCCGGTCGTGGCGTCATACGTCACGTCGTACAGCGACGGGACGTAGATGCCCGGACAGGAGGCGAAGGCGAGAAGGCGCTCCCGCCTCGAGAGTCCGCGCGTGGCCGCTACCTTCTCGAGGAAGACGGGGAGGGCCTCCTCCGCGTCGCCGATGAGGAAGACGTCGAAGAAGTCTGCGAGCGGCTCGGGATTCGCGGTGCACGGGCCGCCGCCGATGACGATCGGGTCCGCGTCGCCGCGCTCCGCGGCAAGCACGGGGATGCCCGAAAGGTCGAGCATGTTCGGGACGTTCGTGTAATTCAGCTCGCTCTGAAGCGAGAAGCCGACGACGTCGAAGTCCGAAACGGGCGCGAACGACTCGACCGAGAAGAGTGGGACCTTCTCACGCCGGAGCACGGCCTCGAAGTCGACCCACGGTGCATAGGTCCGTTCGCAGGCCCAGTCCGGCCGCCGGTTCACGATCTCGTAGAGGATCTTCGTGCCCGTGTGGCTCATCCCGATCTCGTAGGCGTCGGGAAACGCGAGGCACACGCTGACTGACGTGGAGCCGAGATCCTTACGCGTCACGTTCCTCTCGAGGCCGAGGTAGCGCCCGGGGCGCTCGACGGCGAGGAGGAAGGGCTCGAAGCGGGGGCGGACGGACGTGTATCGCAGAGATCTCTCCGAACGGCCGAGTCTAGCGGATCGTTGAGACGTCGTCGCGTCAGGCGGTCTTCACGACGCCCACGGGGCAGGAGACGCCGGTGCCGCCCAGGCCGCAGTAGCCATCGGGATTCTTCGCGAGGTACTGCTGGTGATAGTCCTCGGCGTAGGTGAACTCCGGGGCGGGCAGGATCTCGGTCGTAATCGCGCCGTAACCGGCAACCGTGAGTTCCTTCTGGAACGCGCTCTTCGAGGCCTCGGCCGCCGCGCGCTGCGCGTCGTCGAAGAAATAGATTCCGGAACGGTACTGCGTTCCCGTGTCGTTCCCTTGCCGCATGCCCTGCGTAGGGTCGTGGCTCTCCCAGAAGATCTTCAGGAGCGTGTCGTACGAAACCTGCGCGGGATCGAAGACCACGAGGACGACCTCGCTGTGCCCCGTCCGTCCCGTGCAGACCTCGCGGTAGGTGGGGTTCGGAGTCGTCCCGGCGGAATAACCGACCGCCGTCGAGAAGACGCCGGGCGTCTGCCAGTACTTCTTTTCGGCGCCCCAGAAGCAACCCATCCCGAAAAGCGCGCGCCGCATCCCTTCGGGAAAGGGCGGCTCGAGCGGGTGGCCGTTGACGAAGTGCTTGGGTGGGACAGGCATGGCGGCGGATTCTGCTCCTCGTGCGCTCAGAAGAAAAGCGGTTCGTCGGGAGAAACCGAACGCCCGTCCCGGCGGATTGACTCGCCGAAGGCAGCGGCCTAGATTGCCGATCGGATGGCTCTCGACGAAAAGGTCCGCGCTTACCTTCGCGAGCTCGGCGCCGCGCTCAACGAAGCGGTGTCGTCCTCGGAGAAGGTGCATGAACTTCTCGGGAAGATGAAGGCCGAGGGGTACGGCGTGTATCTCGTGCTCGACGCGACGGTCGCGCTCGAAAAGCGCGGACGGCGTTCGTCGGCCGCGCTCCCGTCCATCCGGCGCGGCGCGCTGCAGGCGGCGAGCGCCGCCGAGGACGGCGACGGCTCGACGACGGTCGAGCGAGCGGTCTTCCAGATCAACGTCAAGGACCTGAGCTTCCTGCGCTCCGTCGGCATCGACCCCACGCGGCCCATCCGCTCCCGCCGCCGCCCGCAGGCCGCCGTGACGATCCGGTCCACGATCGCAAAGCGCGGCTGAAGTACTCTGCCGCCCGTGCAGGATCTTCTGGGCCTTTCGCTTCTCGACGTCGCGCGTGCCGTGCGCGACGTCGCCGCCGCGCCGTTTCGGGCGGCCCAGATCTTCAAGTGGATCCACGAGCGGCGCGCGGCCGACTTCAGCGAGATGACGAATCTCCCGAAGGCCATGCGCGAGGCCCTCGCGAAGGACTTCGTCATCGGCCTCCCGAAGATCGTCCTTCGAACGCCCGCTCCCGACGGCACCGAGAAGTTCCTGTTCGAGCTCCCGGACGGAGCGCGTATCGAGGCCGTGTACATCGTGGAGTCGAAGAAGACGCCTTCGTGGACCGACCCCGAGACGCCGGGCGCGTCACGCGTGACGATCTGCCTGTCCTCGCAGGCGGGCTGCGCCCTGGATTGCGCGTTCTGCGTGACGGGCCGCCTGGGCGCCGGGCGCAACCTCACGGCCGGAGAGATCGTCGGCCAGTACCTCGCGATCGCGCGCGCGAAGAGCTTCGGCCCGCACGAGGCGAACGTCGTCTTCATGGGAATGGGGGAGCCTCTTCTGAACGTCGCGAACGTGATACGGGCTCTCGATCTCCTCGAGGAAGAGGTCTCGCCGAAGCGCACGACCGTCTCCACGGCGGGCATCGTGCCCGGCATCGAGACGCTCGCGGGCCGGCTGCGCCGCCCGAACCTCGCGGTGTCCCTCTCGGCCGCGGACGACGAGACGCGGACGATGCTCATGCCGATCAACAGAACGTATCCGATCGCATCACTCATCGCGGCCCTCAAGCGCTGGCCGCTCGAGCGTGGACGGCGCATCACCTTCGAGTACGTCCTCATCGCGGGCGTCAACGACCGCGTCGCGGACGCGGTGAAGCTCGCGGCGCTCTTGCGCCCGCTGCCGTCCAAGGTCAATCTCATTCCCCTCAACGAGTCGAAGGAATGGCTCCCGGGTCTCCTTCGGCCGGCGGACGCCGTCGTGAACGCTTTCGCGAAGGCGGTCGCGGACGGCGGCGTGCCGGTGACGGTGCGCTGGTCGAAGGGACTGCAGGCCGACGCGGCGTGCGGCCAGCTCAAGGGGCGCGATGAGCCGCGGCGCCCCGCGCCGGCTCCGCGCTAATCGTCTCAGCCCGAAAGCCGCACGATTCCCGTCAGGATCCTGCCGGTGGCCACCCCGTCGCGGCGCCAGGACGGGAGGTCCGGCGTCTCGTACGTGCAGAGGCCCGAGATGGCCATTCGCTCCGCGCGGATTCCGCGTTTCCGGAGCGCCGCGGCGTTGAAGGCGGCCACGTCGACGAAGGCCCGGTCCGCGTCTCCCACGCGCACGGAAGCCGCCGGGACGGCGACGTCGCGATAGGCCGCGTGGAGCGCCGTCACGACCTCGGGCCCCACTTCGTACCTTTCGCGCGAGATCGAAGGCCCGAACGCCGCCGAGAGGCCGGCAATGTGCACGCCCCGCTCCGCCAGCGCGTCGAGTGCCGCGTCGAGAACGCGCGCGGCCGTCCCGCGCCAGCCGGCGTGCACGGCCGCGATCCAGCCCGATTCGGGATCGAGGAGGACGACGGGGACGCAGTCGGCCGACGCAACCGCGAGAAGAACGTTCGGCTGGCAGGTCAAGAGGGCGTCACCGTCTCCGAGGAGGGTGGTCCGCCGCTCACGCGGCGGTTCTTCGAAGGTGAGAACGCGGGCGCCGTGCACCTGTTTCAACCTGACGACTTCGGCATTCGGCGTGCCGAGGGCCTCGGCGAGCGCACGGCCGGCGTCGTCGGGAGAGAACGACCGCGCCGCCAGAGCGCCGCGCGTAAATCCCGCGGCGAACCCCGGAGCGCCCGGCAGCGACAGCCGTGAAACCGTGCCGCCCGCGGCCGCGATCGTGCGCGACGCCATTTGCCCCCGCTCGTCCATATTCCCATTCTAGGAAGATCCTCTGGTCTTCTTCTTCTCTTTCTCTTTCCCCCTCTAGAATCCCCGCGTCTTGAAGAACACGACGCTTCGCCTTCCGCGCGGGTTGCGTACGCCCGCCGCCATCCAGCGATTCCTCGACGAGGAGCTCCGGTACAACAAGGAGAAGGACGGCGAGACCGCGCGGTCGCCGCGCCGCGTCCTCGAGACGCGCGAGGCGCACTGCTTCGAGGGCGCGCTTCTCGCGGCGGCGGCCCTGCGCCGCCTCGGGCACGTGCCTCTCGTCGTCCAGCTGCGCGCCGTGCGCGACGACGACCACGTCCTCGCCCTTTATCGGGAGCGCCCGGGCGCTGGCTGCTGGGGTGCCGTCGCGAAGTCGAACTACTCGGGACTGCGCTTCCGCTCGGCGGTCTACCGCTCGCTCCGCGAGCTCGTGATGAGCTACTTTGACGTCTATTACAACCTCGAGGGCGAGAAGAGCCTGCGGGCGTTCGGGCGGCCCGTGGACCTTTCGCGCTTCGACGGGCGGGGGTGGGAGATGGCGGGCGAGAGCCTGTGGGACGTGAGCCTTCACCTCGCGACGCGGCGCTTCACGCCGCTTCTCGCGCGGGGACAGATCCGGCGGCTCGCCCCGATGGACCGGCGTCTCTTCGACGCCGGCCTCGTCGGGACGGTGGTCTGAGGAAGGGCGGCCCGGGCGACGTCAGAAGCGGTAGCTGACCCGCGAGTAGACGAAGCGCCCGTTGTACCCAAAAGGCGAATTGTTCGGATAGCGGTTGATGCCGCTGTTGCTGTTCGCGAAGAGAACCTCATCCGGAGTCGCGTCGCCGAGGTTCTGCGCGCCGAGGGCCACTCGGAGGTGAGAAAGCGTCCACGCGAGCTCGAGGTCCACGAGCCAGCTCGACGAAAACGTCTGGTCGACGGCCGTCCCGGGCCCGAACGGAGCCTCTCCGGAGCCGTTCGCGATGCCGCAGAAGGAGCCATAGCGCGTCGCCGTGACGTTCACCCCGAACGGCCCGTTTGACCAGTCGGCCGTCGCGCGGACCGTGTCCCTGGGCTGGGCGCACTCGAAGCGCTTGACCTCGAGCCGGTCGAAGAGAGTCGTCTGAAACGCCGTGAGCTGGGGCGGTGTCGCCGCGATGCTCGTGACGCTCGTCTCGGCGTGCGCCCAGGACAGCTGGAACCTCAGGATCCCGTTCGGCCCGAGGTCGTCGTGGTAGTTGCCCGTGATCTCGACGCCGTCCGTCCGCGTGTCGATGGCGTTCGTGAAGAAGCGCACGCCCGTCGCGCCGAAAGGCTGCAGGATGGGATTGAGCGCGGCGCCCGTGAAATTGCCCGAAAGGACGATCCGATCCTTGATCTGGATGTTGAAGTAGTCGGCCGTGAGATCGAAGCGCCGGTCCGGAGACAGGACGAGGCCGCCCCCGAGATTGACGGAGTCCTCGGGCCTGAGGGCGGTGGCGCCGAGAGCCCGCGCGACGGGGCTGTCGACACGCGCCGTCAGGATGTCGAACGGCTGGTTCACGCCGTTGATGGTCAGGAAGTTCGTCGAGACGGTCGAGAAGTACGACTGGCCGAGAGAGGGTGCGCGGAACCCCGTGGAGGCGGACCCGCGGGCCACGAACGACGGCGTGAACTCGTACCGCAACGTGCCCTTGAAGTTCGTCGAGTCTCCGAAATCGGTGAAGTGCTCGAAGCGCACGGCGGCACCCGCGCGCAGTCTCTTCGTGAGGTCCGTCTCGAAGTCGAGGTAGGCCGCGACGTCGCTGCGGTTCGTGTCGATTTCGTTGGCGGGGCGGAAGCCCGGGAAGACCTGAGCGCCCGGAGCCCCGGGGCTGCCGTCCTGCGCTTTGAAGCCGCCGTCGATGTAGGAGTTCTTCTCGCCGGCGATCTGCCGGTAGCGCTCGTTCCGGAACTCCGCTCCGAACGCGACGTTGAGCGGGCCCGCGAGGCCGACGGCGAACGCGCGTGAGATGTCGAGGTTCGCCACGAACTGTCCGAAGACGAGCGATCCCGCGTCGAACTCCTTCTGGTTGAGGACCGGAGACGGACCGAGGGAGACGTTCAGGCTGTCCACGACGCGGAAGTCGAACTGGTTGCGGCCGTACTGCGCCGAGATGTCCCAGAACCACTTCTGGCCGATGACACCCCTCACGCCCGCGGTCGCGGAGTAGTCGATCGTCGTGGGCGTGATCTTCGGGAGGAATCCGTTCGGGTAGATCGTGGGCCAGTTCGTGGCTTGAAGCGCGCGGCGGAAGTTGCCGGCCGAGTCCGCGTACCGGTGGCTCGCGCCGCCGAAAAGGTAGGCGCTCGTCGTGCCGTCGGCGGAGAGGGGAAACACCCCGTTCATGAAACCGAGCACGTCGGAGGTCGCCGGGTCGCCGTAGCGGGTGTCCGGCTGCTGGATGACGTCCCGCGAGCCCTGAGCGCGAGGGTCGTCGCCGGCACGGTTCGTCGCGTTGCGCCGCCGGAACTCCCCCGTGAAGTTGATGGAGCCGGAGCCGAGCGCCACGCCGACGTTGCCGCTGACGTCGAGGAGCGACCCGTCCTGGTGGGTCGTCTCTCCGCCGGTGATCGTGAGGTCGAAGGGCGACGGGCCCGAGCGAAGGTTGAGGTTCAGAACGCCCGCGATCGCGTCGGAGCCGTATTGGGCGGCAGCCCCGTCCCGGAGGACCTCGATGTGGTCCAGTGCCTGCGCCGGAACCGCGTTGAGGTCCACGCCAGCCGAACCCCGTCCAACCGTGCCGTTCACGTTCACGAGAGAGCTCGTGTGACGGCGCTTGCCGTTGAGGAGAACCAGGAGCTGGTCGGGTCCGAGGCTCCGGATCGTGGCGGGCCGCGTCGTATCCGTGCCGTCCGAGATCGTCGTGCGCGGAAAGTTGAACGAGGGCATCAGCTTCTGAATGACCTGCGCCATCTCGCCCGAGGGACTCGCCTGCTCGATCTGCTTCTGCGTGATGATGTCGACGGGCACGGCCTTCTCGACATCGGCGCCCGCTGCGCGCGACCCCACGGTGACCTGCGCGCTCACGCCGAGAGTCATCGAGAAGTCCTGTGTGACGACGCCCGGCGTCAGCGTGACGCGGGCGGTCTTCACGGAGAGGCCCGGGGCGACGACGCGAAGCTCCACGGTGCGTCCACTCGCGATCCGGCTCGGAATCTTGATCTCGTACCTTCCGTCCCTGCCCGCTTTCACGGAAAGCTCTAGGTCGGCGATGGCGATCGTCGCGCCGGGGTAAGGGAGCCCGTCCTCCTTCGTCGTGACGGTGCCCGTGATGACCGTCGCGTCCTGTGCCCGCGCGGCGGGGGCGGCCAGAAGGAAGATTCCGAAGAGCGCTCCGAAAAGCTTTCGCATGGGACTCTCCTCTCGAGTGAACGAAAAACGTGGGTTGGACGGTCGGTGACTACTCTGCGACACGTCGCAGGTCCGGGTCAACGGTCCCGCGAATATTCGACGGTCACGTAAGAGATATATATGTCGTCACCCGTCATCGGAGCGCGATCGCGTTCGCGTAGTAGCGCAGAAGCGGGATCTCTTCCGGGACGGGGCGGTGGACGCCATTCTCGGACACGACGAGGTGCCGGAGTGACAGCATCCTGAGGCCGACGGACACGGCGTAGTCCTGGTCGCCGCGCGGGACGTAAACGTAGGCGCCGTCCGCCTCGAGCGCGCGCCAACGCATCAGGACCTCGGACTTCAGCTCGAGCTCGCTCCACGCACGCTCGGGGGCGTCGACGAGGACGCTTGCGACGAGTGAGACGGGGAGGACGGGGATCACGCGCGCGATCCGCGCCATGAGGTCGTTCGCGAGATCCTCGACAGCCGCGAAACGGGCCTCGCGGGATGCGGTCCCCAGATCGAGGGTCTTCTTCGCGAGCCAGTCTCGCGTCGAGACCGGCGACCCGAAACTCACGCACGCATATCCGAAGCGGTGCCATTCGTTCGCGAAAAGGAGGCGCGCGTTGCGCCCCAGAAAGCGCAGTGTCTCGGCGAGGGTGTCGGCCGGGGAGGCCTTCCCCTGGGCCGGGGAGCGGTCGAGGAGGAGCGTGCGGTCTTCGAGGACACGGTCGTAGTTGACGCCGACGGGGATGAAGACGAGGTCGCGTGGGCCCTTCGGGTCGAAGCCGCGGAGCATGTAGTCGAGGAGGCCCAGCTTCGGGGGGCGGAGCGCGCCGTCCTTCGAGAGGCCGCCCTCGGGGTAGACGGCCTGAGGCACGCCGTTCGCGGTCGCCATCGCGACCCACCGCTCGAGGATGCGCCGGTAGAGCGGGTCCTTGGAGTCACGGCGCACGAAGTACGCGCCGGTGGCGCGTAGGAACCCCTGGATGGGCCAGATCCGCGCCCACTCGCCGACGGCGTAGCTGAGAGCGGTCTTCTCGGCCGCGAGGTACGAGAGAAGGAAGTAATCCATGTTGCTCCGGTGGTTCATGACGAAGACGACCGTCGACCCTTCGGGGATCGCGCGGAGGCCGGCGTCGTCCGCCATGCCGAGGCGCACGCGGTAGAGCGACCGCGCAACGGCGCGCGCGATCGCGTAGCCGGCGCGAAAGTAGACCCACGCGTTGAAGGCGGGGACGATTTCCCGCGCATCCCGGTCGACGCGTTTCTGCACTTCGTCGCGGGAGAGTCCCGACTCCTTCGCGAACGCGTCGGCGGCCTCGAGGACCTTCAGGTCGAAGCGGAGCTGGTCCACGAGAACCTCGCGCTTCGTCATCTTGAAGGGGGGGAGGCGAACGGGCAGCCGCGCATTCAGCTCGTCGATGACGCGGTTCGCGCGGCGGCGGAGCACGGCGCGCATCGCGGGCCGGAGAAGCCGGTCGACGACCGCCCAGCCCGCGAGGAGGGCGAGGAGGGCAAACGCCCAGACGGGAAGAGAGACCGTCGCATGCATGGTTCGAGAATCGCCCTGATTGTGTCAGAGGGCGCGAATCACGTTCTAATGGGCGCATGAAGATACTCGCGCTCGCCGCGGCCTTCGCCCTTCTGTCGGCACCCTCGGCCGCCGCCCAGATCGTGCCCCAACCCCAGGTGCCCGGCGACGCCGTCATCAGGGACTTCCGTTTCGCGAGCGGCGAGTCGCTCGCCGAGCTGAAGATGCACTACGTCACGATCGGACGGAAGCTCGACGACGGTCGCGGTCGCACCACGAACGCCGTCCTCGTCCTCCACGGGACGGGCGGCTCGTCCGAGCAGTTCCTCGGCCCGAACTTCGCGGGCGTTCTCTTCGGACCGGGCCAGCCGCTCGACGCGTCGCGGTATTACATCGTGATTCCGGACGGGATCGGACACGGCGCGTCGTCGAAGCCGAGCGACGGCCTCAAGGCGAAGTTTCCGCGCTACACGTACGACGACATGGTGAGGGCCCAGTACCGGCTCCTCACGGAGCCCCTCGGCGTTGACCATCTGCGGCTCGTGATCGGAACCTCGATGGGGGGGATGCACGCGTGGGTGTGGGGCGAGACGCATCCCGCCTTCATGGATGCCCTTCTGCCTCTCGCGAGCCTGCCGAACGCGATCGCGGGCCGGAACCGCATGTGGCGAAAGATGGCGATGGACCTCATCCGCGACGACCCGGACTGGAAGGGCGGCGACTACGTCGCCCAGCCGCGCGGCCTCAAGGGGGCGCTCGCGCTCCTGCTCGTTCTCTCGGGGAGCCCGCACCAGTGGATGCAACAGGCGCCCGATCCGGCGTCCGCCGACGCTGCGGTCGAAAGCTGGATGAAGGGCCGTCTCTCGAGGACGGACGCGAACAACCTTCTCTGGGCGCTGGACGCGTCGCGCAACTACGATCCTTCGCCCAACCTCGAGAAGATCAAGGCGCCACTTCTCGCGATCAACTTCGCCGACGACGCGATCAACCCGGCGGAGCTGGGCTTTCTCGAAAAGGGCGTCGCGCGCGTGACGGGCGGGCAGGCCGTCATCTTCCCGCTCTCGGAAAAGACGAAGGGCCATCAGACGCACTCGTGGCCCGACCTTTGGAAAACTTACCTCTCCGAGCTTCTCGTTCGCTCGAAGAGGTAAGGTGTGCCGTTCGCCCCCGAAAGGTCAGTTGTAGATGACGCGCTCGTGCGACCAATGGCCGGGGATGTACTGATAGCCCCCCCGTACCTTCTTGTAGCGGGGCGCGACCCAGCGGGCATGCCGACGCGGGGGCTCGAGCCAGCGACCTTCGTTCCAGGCCCAGCTGTCACCGTTGTGGTTCCAGCCTCCCTTGACCCACACGTGGTGTGGACCGGGTCGACCGATCACAACGTCGCGATGACGTTCGCTAGGCGGGCCGTTCGGAACGATGCGGACGTGAAGGTCGGGCATCCCGGGCGGCGGCGGCGGAACGGGCTGCGCCACTGCGGCGCCCCCGAGTGCTGCCGAGAGGACGAGAAGGGCGGCCGAGAGGGTGAGTGTATTTTTTCTCATGACCCGCTTCGTGCAAGCAGCGGGCCAGCTTTCAGGTCCGCCCGGCCAGGGCGGGACCGAGACGCCCCAGGGCTTCGGCAAAGACCTCCGGCGGCGGCAGCAGGCTGACGACGATGAACGCCTCGAAAGGGAACTCGTAGAAATAGCCCGGCTGGACGAGGAGGTCGTGTGATTCGAGGAGATCGAGGACGAGCTCCTCCTCGGGTCGGACGGCCGGCACGCGAAGGCACGCGGACCAACCGGCCCTCACGGGAAGGACGGTGACGCCGCCACCCGGGGGAAAGGCGGCCTGAAGAGCGCGCTCGTTGCGCAGGACGCGCGCCCAGATCGCGTCCGCGGTGCCGCGCCCGTGCTCGAGGAGCCTCGAGAGCGCGAGCTGCACGGGCGTCGAGACGGACAGATACGAATCCGCGATCCACTCCAGGCGTTCGATCGCCTGCGGGAGAAGGCCGGCGGGCCCGTTCGCGAAGATCCACCCGAGCTTCAGTTGCGGGAGGCCCGCCGACTTCGAGAGTCCGCCGAGCGAGAACACGAGCGCTCCGGGCTCGGACGTCGATGTCGAGGCCGCGACGGCAGCCACGCGGACATCGCCCGGCCGGTCCGAATAGCGGTAGTCGAGGAAAACTTCGTCGCTGATGACGGCGAACCCGCGCTCCTTCGCGAGAGCCGTGAGATCCGAGAGCTCCGCGGCGGAGAGCGACGTGCCCGTGGGGTTGTTCGGATTCACGACGACGACGGCCGCGACACGGCGTCCGTCCACCTCGACCCGCCGCACTTCCGCCTCGACGGCCCCCGCGCGAAACGCGAAGCCGTCGTCGCTCGCGAGCGCGTAGCGGCGCAGGGACAGGCACTCGAGCTCCGCGAGGGCGTCGAGCAGAGGGTAGGACGGCGCCGGCACGAGCACGACGTCACCGGAGTCGCCCAGGAGCTTGAAGAGCCAGCCGTACGCTTCGCTCGACGAGGCCGTCAGGACGATCTGTTCGGGCGGCGCGAGGACGCCGTGCAGGGCCGCATAGTAGTTGCTCACGGCCGTGCGCGCCCCGAGGAGTCCCCTTGGATCGGGCGCATACGAGAGTCCCCTCGGATCGGCAAGGGCCGCGAGAACGCGCGCGTCCGGCGCCGAAGCGGCGCCGTCGAAGAGGTCGGCCTCGCCCGACCGCAGCCCGACGGCCGTGGGGTTCGACACGGTGAGGTCGAGGTACGGGCGCGTGCGCGCCGCGAGTGCTCGCGTCAGGCTGTTCACATCGCCCGGGGCCGGGATCCGTGACGAGAACATGAGCGGCGCGCCGCCTCAGCGTCCGGACACGAGGTCTTCGGGCTTCCACGGCGAGGCGGCGCCGCCGAGATACCGATGGAACCAGTCCAGGTGAGCCGCGTAGTAGAGGCCCATCTCGAACGCGCTCGGCCAGTGGCCCGCCTTCTCGAAGACGATCAGCCGCGACGGCACGCCCCGCGCCTGCAGGTCGGTGAAGAACTCCAGCGACTGCGTGTACGGAACGCGAAAGTCCTTCTCGCCCGTGATCACGAGGCAGGGCGTCTTGAAGGCCTTCACGAACTCGGAGGGGCTCTGCTGCCGGTAGAGAGCGGCGTTCACCCACGGCGCGCCCTTGAGGTCCCACTCCGGGAACCAGACCTCCTCGGTCGAGGAGTACATCGCGCGGAGGTCGTAGACGCCCATCATGGCGGCGAGCGCCTTGAACCGCGTCGTGTGGCCCTCGAGCCACATCGTCGCGTAGCCGCCCCAGGACCAGCCCATCGCGCCCATGCGGTCCTTGTCGACGTACGGAAGCTTCTCGAGCGCGTCCGCGACCTTTTCGACGTCGGTCATCACGCGGCCGTTCCACTCCCCCGAGATGGCCGACGTGTAGGTCTGCCCGAAACCGGTCGAGCCGTGCGGGTTCGGGAACGCCACGACGTAACCCGAGCCGGGATAGACCTGCCAGTCGCCACGGTAGGAGTCCGCCCACTGCTGCTGCGGTCCGCCGTGGATGTTCAGGATGAGCGGGTACTTCTTCGCGGGATCGAAGCCGTGCGGCTTGACGATCCACACCTGAACGGGCCTTCCGTCGGCGCCGGGCACGCTGATCTCCTCGGCAGGCCGGATGTCGACCTCGCTCTCGAAGGCGGCGTTGTGCGTCGTCAGGCGCTGCCCCGCCTCGTCCGCCCCCTTCGGGATCGAAAGGCGGTACAGCTCGGACGGGGTTCCGATGCGGCGGCGCGCCACGGCGGCCCATGTTCCGTCGGCGGCGATCGCGAACGCGTCGAGAGCCCCGACGGACGAAATCGAGCGGATCGCGCCGGTCGCGACGTCGACCTCGTGGAGCGGCGTCCTGCCCTTCACGTCGGCCGTGAAGAAGATGCGCGTTCCGTCCTTCGAGAACGCGAAGGCCTTGAGCGTGTCGTCGAAGGACGGCGTCAGGTCGCGGACCGCGCCGCTCGAGCGGTCGAGGAGTATCAAGCGCTGCCGGTCGGCCTCGTAGCGGGGCGTGACTTGCCGGAGGAACGCGAGGAAGCGCCCGTCCGGCGAGTAGCGGGGCGAGCCGTCGAAGCCCTTGTTCGCAGCGGTGAGATTTTTCGGGGACGCGAGCGCGGCGGTGTCGACGCTCGTGGCCACCGTAAAGACATCTGCATTCGTCGAGAACGCGGGGTCCGCGTCGCGGTTCGAGGAGAAGGCCAGCTCCTTCCCGTCGGGCGAGAGGTCGAAGTCGCCGCCGCCTCCCACCGAGAAGACGGGCGAGTCGAAGTCGCCGGGCGTCAGGTCGCGGACGGCCTTCGTGGCGTCGGCCTCGCCGAGGTCGAGGAGGAGAACGTGCGCGCGCTTGCCCTCCTTCCACTCGGTCCAGTGGCGGTAGAGGAGGGAATCGGCCAGGTGGGCCTTGATCTTGTTCGCCTCGCGGGCGTCCGCGGCCTTCTTGTTGCACCCGGCGTCGGCGCCGCAGTCTGGGTAGACGTCGGCCGTGAACATGACGAAGCGGCCGTCCTTCGAGAACGCAGGCGCGTCGATGCCGCCGGGAAAGCGCGTCTTCTGCTCGGCTTCGCCGCCCGCGAGCGGCAGGAAAAAGAGCTGGGGATCGCCGGAGCGCGTCGAGACGAAGGCAAGGGTCTTCCCGTCCGGCGAGAAGAAAGGGTGGTCGTCGTTCCCCGAGGACGACGTCAGCGCGCGGGCGTTCTTTCCGTCGGCGTCGACACGCCACAGGGCGACGGATTTCTTCTTCGTCGGCCAGTCGTTCGTCGTGACGCTGTAGACGACGGTCTTCCCGTCGGGGGAGATCGCCGGCGACCCGACGCCCTTGACGCGGTAGAGGTCGTCGAGGGTGAAGGCGCGGCGCGAATCGGCCGCGAAGGCGGGTGAAGAGAGGAGGAGAAGGAGGGCGAGGGTGGCGGACCGTTTCGGCATGCGCCGAGTCTATCGGCCCGCGGACCCGTCGGCACCGGTCTCAGCTCGTGAGGCCGTCCTTCTTCTGGAGGACCTCGTTCAGGAACCACCGGCTCTTCTGGTGCACCTGGACGAGGCGTGTGTAGAGGTCGGCCGTCCCGATGTCGCCGGCCTTCGTCGCGACGTCGGCGTCGTGGTGCATCTCGGCGATCACGACGTCGAGCGTGGCGCGGGCCTCGGCGATCATCTCCTCGAGCGAGAGCTTGCCCTTCGAGGGCCTCACGCTCGCGTTCGGGAGATAGTCGGCCGGGTCGCCCAGCGGAGCGCCACCGACCATGATCGCGCGCTCGGCGAACTCGTCGATCGTTTCGTACACGAGCGTCGCCTGCTCGTCGAGCATGAGGTGGATGTCGCGGAAGAGGGGGCCGTAGCTGAGCCAGTGGTACTTCTTGTAGTTGAGATACGCGACGAGCGCGTTCGCCTGCTGACGCTGCAGGGTGGTGACGACCGACGCCGAATCCTTGCCGCCGGTTTTCTTTCCGTGCTTCTTGTCTTTTTTAGCCATGGAAGGCCTCCGAGTCCTTAGATTAGATTAAGTCTAAACTAAGGTCAAGCTCAAGATTTCTTGATGAGCCTCACGATCGCGACGAGCACGATGGCGCCGACGAGCCGCACGAGAAACTCGCCGAGCAGGCCTCCTCCCATTGCGAAGCGACCGAGGAGAAGACCGCCGATAAAGCCTCCTGCGATTCCCAGCAGGATGTCCACGAGGAGGCCGTAGCCTCCGCCCTTCATGATCTGTCCGGTCGCCCACCCCGCGAGCGCGCAGAGCGCGAGTTCCACGATCAGCCACATGTTCCTGTCCTCCTCGTTCGCCTGATCCTATCCCCCGTTCCTGTTACATTCCCGCCCCCATGGCAGAGCAATACATCTTCACGATGCAGAACCTACGGAAGGTCGTCCCGCCCCAGCGGGAGATCCTCCGGGGCATCTATCTTTCCTTCTACCCCGGCGCCAAGATCGGCATCCTCGGGCTCAACGGCGCCGGCAAGTCGACGGTGCTCCGCATCATGGCGGGGCTCGACAAGGAATTCACCGGCGAGGCGTTCCCGGCGGACGGGACGCGCATCGGGTTTCTCTCGCAGGATCCGCAGCTCGACCCGAAGAAGACCGTCCTTCAGAACGTCGAGGAAGGCGTCGCGCCGGTCAAGAAGCTGCTCGCGCGATTCGACGAGCTGGGCGAGAAGATGGGCGAAAGCCTGCCCGACGCCGAGATGGAAAAAGTCATGGCGGAGTACGGAAGGGTGCAGGACGCCATCGAGGCTTCGAACGGCTGGGATCTGGACCGCACGCTGGAGACCGCGATGGACGCGCTGCGCTGCCCGCCGCCGGACGCCGACGTCACGAAGATCTCGGGCGGCGAGAGGCGGCGCGTGGCGCTCTGCCGCCTCCTCCTCCAGAAGAACGACATGCTCCTCCTCGACGAGCCCACGAATCATCTCGACGCCGAGTCCGTCGCGTGGCTCGAGCAGTTCCTGAAGGAGTTCCCGGGGACCGTCGTCGCCGTCACGCACGACCGGTACTTCCTCGACAACGTCGCGGGCTGGATCCTCGAGCTGGACCGCGGGGCGGGCATCCCGTGGAAGGGCAATTACTCCTCCTGGCTCGAGCAGAAGGAAGCGCGACTCGAAATCGAGGAGAAGACCGAGAGTGCACGCCAGCGGTCGCTCAAGCGCGAGCTCGAGTGGGTGCGCTTGGCCCCCCGCGCGCGTCAGGCGAAGAGCAAGGCGCGCCTCCAGGCGTACGAGCAGCTCGTCGCCGAGAGCGGCGTCGAGGCGCGCGGCGAGACGAACGAGATCTACATTCCACCCGGCCCGCGGCTCGGCGACGTCGTCGTGCGGGCCGAGAGCGTGAAGAAGTCGTTCGGGGACACGCTCCTCTTCGACGACTTGAGCTTCGACCTGCCGAAGGGCGGAATCGTCGGGATCATCGGGCCGAATGGCGCGGGAAAGACGACGCTTTTCAAGATGATCATGGGTCTCGAAAAAGCCGACGGAGGGAAACTCCAGATAGGTGACACGGTTGTCCCGAGCTACGTGGACCAGAACCGCGAGAAGCCCGACGCGAAAAAGACCGTTCACGACGAGCTGTCGGAGGGAAACGACCTCGTGATGCTCGGCAAGCGCGAGATGCCGAGCCGCGCCTTCTGCGCCATGTACAACTTCAAGGGCGCCGACCAGCAGAAGCTCGTCGCGAACCTGTCGGGCGGCGAGATGAACCGCCTCCACCTCGCGCGGACGCTCAAGAGGGGGGGCAACCTCCTGCTCCTCGACGAGCCCACGAACGACCTCGACGTGGACACGCTGCGCGCGCTCGAGGAGGCGCTTCTCAGCTTCGGCGGCTGCGCCGTCGTCATCAGCCACGACCGCTGGTTCCTCGACCGCGTC
>JBDTML010000159.1:0-5633 GCA_039934255.1 Acidobacteriota bacterium
AGGCCATCCGCCGGATCGAGCGCGCCGTCCTCGACGAGTGGACGGCCGCGGACCGAGCGGGAGAGCGGTACTTCCCCCACGAGTTCATGTACCGGATCCTTCTCTCGGGCAAGCTGAAGGAGCACTACCAGATCGATCCGAAGGACTCGTGGCTCCTCGCGGCGGCGGAAAGGAACCTGCCGATGTTCGTCCCGGGCTGGGAGGACTCCACGCTCGGGAACATCTTCGCGGCGCACTGCATCGAGAAGGAGATCAAGAACGTCCACACCGTCAGGACGGGGATCGAATACATGGCGTCCCTCGCCGAGTGGTACACGGCGACCGCGCCGAAGACGCCCGTCGGCTTCTTCCAGATCGGCGGCGGCATCGCGGGCGACTTCCCGATCTGCGTCGTGCCGATGCTCCACCAGGATCTCCGGCGCGAAAACATCCCCCTCTGGGCCTATTTCTGCCAGATCAGCGACTCGACGACGAGCCTCGGCAGCTACAGCGGCGCCGTGCCGAACGAGAAGATCACGTGGGGAAAGCTCGGCGAGAAGACGCCGCGGTTCGTCATCGAGTCGGACGCCACGATCGTGGCGCCGCTCATGTTCGCGTGCGTCCTCGGATGGTAGGAATGCGGCGTTTCGTCCTCGCCCTCGCGCTCGTCGCGCCCCTCGCCGCTCTATCAGGCTGCCGCAAGGCGCAGGCGCCCGCGGCGCCGAAGGCGGAAAAGCCGTATCCGCTCAAGGGTGTCGTCGTCTCCGTGGATCGCGCGGGCGGGAAGGTCACGCTGAAACACGAGGCCGTGCCCGGGTACATGGACGCGATGACGATGCCCTTCGCGGTCGACGAGACGAAGATCCTCGACGATCTGAAACCGGGCGATACGGTCGAGGCGAAGCTCCTCGTGGGCGACCGCAGCTCGCATCTCGAGGGGATCGTCGTCTCGCGCCCGCCGGGGACGCCAGCCCAGGTGACGATTCCAACCTCTGACCCCTACGGAAAGCCGGGCGACGTCGCGCCCACGACGCCCCTCGTGGATCAGGAGGGGAAAGCCCTTTCGCTCGCGGACCTCAAGGGAGAGGCCGTCGGCCTGACGTTCATCTTCACGCGCTGCCCGCTCCCGGACTTCTGCCCGCGCATGAACCTCAACTTCTCGGAAGTGGAGCGGCTTCTCGCCGCGGACCCGAACCTCTACGGGAAGACGCGGCTCCTCTCGGCCAGCTTCGATCCCGCGTACGACACCCCCGCGGTGCTCAAGGCGTTTCGCGACCCGTTCCTGAAGGGCGTGCCGGGAGTCGTGCCGGGACACTGGCGCTTCGCGACGGGGACGCTCGAACACATCAAGGAATTCGCGGGCTTCTTCGGTCTCACCTACCTGAAGACAGGCGAGCAGTTCGTCCACAGCCTCTCGACCGCCGTCATCACGCCGGACGGGATCCTCTATTCGATCCGCCGCGGCAACGACTGGGAGGCGAAGGAGCTCGTGGAAGACCTGCGGAAAGCCGCCGCCGGCGAGAAACCGAAGTGAAGAACGTCTTCGCGTTTCTCGCCGTCCTCGCGGCCTTCGCGTTCACGGCCGCGCCGCCCGCCGCCGGACAGTCCGGCGGAAACCGCGCGAGCCGTCTCGCTGGCGAGAACAAGCCGGCGAGCGACTTCACGCTCCTCACGCAGGACGCGAAGGCTTTCACGCTGTCGAAGGACGGAGTGGGCCGCCCGCTCCTCGTGACCTTCATCTTCACGAGCTGCCCGGGAGCCTGCCCGCTCGTCGTCGACGAGTGCCTCGAAGCCGCGCGGAAGGCGGGGAAGGGACGCCCTGTGAAGGATCGCCCGCTCGTCGTCGCGGTGTCCTTCGATCCGGACGTCGACACACCCGCGAGACTAAAGGAGCACATGGCGGAGAACCACTTCTCGCCGCGCGACATCGTGTTTCTCACGGGGCCGAAGGAAGCCGTCGACAAGGTGGTTCACGACTGGGGCGTGAGCGTCGGCCGCGACAAGGATGGCGACATCTTTCACGGGTTCCAGACCAGCGTCCTCGACCGGTCGGGACGGATCGTGGCGACGTACTTCGGTGCCGGAATCGACGGGAAGGACCTCTTAGCCGACGTGAAGACGGCGTCGGCGCCTATTTCCGCCTCGCCGTGAAGGGCCTCCGGCTCGCCGTTCTCCTCGCCGCCGGCGTTCTCGGCATGCTGGGCTTGCACCAGCTCGTTTACGCCTTGATGAGTCGCGGCCGCGCGCCGGAGCTGCCGAAAATGGGGCGCGTCCCGGACTTCGCGTTCGTATCGGAGCGCGGCCGTCCCGTCGCCGCGCAGGATCTCGAGGGAAAGGCGTGGATCGCAGACTTCATCTTCACGCGCTGCGGTGGGTACTGCCCGGTGATGTCGGAACGGATGGCGGCGCTCGCGACTTCCCTGAAGGACGAGCCGGGCGTCCGGTTCGTCTCCTTCGACGTGGACCCGGAACACGACAGCCTCGCCGACCTCGCCACGTACGCGCGTCAGCACCACGCGGACCCGGAGCGCTGGACGTTTCTTCGGGGCGATCGCCCGGCCGTCCGGGCGCTCGCGGGCGAGGGGTTCAAGCTCGCGGTCGTGGACGGGCACGCGGGCGATCCCGAGCCCATCCTGCACTCATCTCACTTCGTGCTCGTGGACGCCGGGCGGCAGATCCGCGGCTACTACGACGGCTTCGAGAGCGCGAGCGTCGAGAGGCTCCTCGCCGACGCCCGGCGGCTCGCGCACGACTGACGCCCCTATACTCCCCGCGTGTCGATCCTCGAGGCCACCGGCCTCACGAAGATCTATCGCCTCGGCGAGGAGCGCGTCGTCGGCGTGTCGGATGCGTCGCTCACCCTTCAAGCCGGGGAGTTCGCTGTCCTCGCGGGGCCCTCGGGCAGCGGCAAGACGACTCTCCTGAACCTGCTCGGCCTTCTCGATCTCCCGGACTCGGGAACGCTGGTCTTCGACGGTCAGGACGTGTCGACGTTGGACGAACGCGGCCGGTCGCGCCTTCGGCGGGAAAGGCTCGGCTTCGTCTTCCAGGCGCACCAGCTCGTGCCCGTCCTCTCGGCGGAAGAGAACGTCGCTCTCGCGCTCTGGATCCGCGGGATTCCGGATAGCGTCTGCGCGTCCCGCGCCCGAGCCGCGCTCGCAGCCGTGGGCCTCGCGGGGCTCGAGACCAGGCGACCCGACGCCCTGTCGGGCGGTCAGCGGCAGCGCGTCGCGGTCGCCCGCGCCCTCGTGGGCGAGCCGGTCCTCATCCTCGCGGACGAGCCCACGGCTTCTCTCGACTCAGAGACCTCGAAGCATCTTCTCGACCTCTTCGAGGAGCTTCATCGGGCGCGCGGCGTCGCGTTCGTTTTCTCCAGCCACGACCCGCGCATCGTCGAGCGGGCTGAACGGCGGATCAGACTCATCGACGGGCGCATCGTCGCGGACGAGCGGGTGTCCGTGGGAGCGCGCGCGTGAGCCGGTGGGTGCGCCTCGCCGCCCGCAATCTCCGCCGGCACGCGCGCCGCACGCTCCTGACCGGCTCGATCGTCGTCGTAGGCTTCGTGGCCGTTACGATGACGGCGGGCTTCGTCTCGCAGACGTTCACGTCGCTCGGCACCGCCACGATTCGAGGCACCGGCGGCCACCTGAGGCTCCTCGATCCGAGGGCTGCCGGAAAGACGGACGACGAGGCGTCCGCGATCCTCCTCGACGACTGGGAGGGTCTCTCGGCGCTCCTCCGGAAGGACTCCAGGGTCCTACAGGCGATGCCAAAGCTCTCGTTCTTCGGACTCGTCGTGAAAGGCGACAAGACCGGCGCTTACCTCGGGACGGGTACGATCCCGGGGCTTGAGCGCGGCGCGTCGCTCGCGTCGGACACGGTCGTGTCCGGTTCGTTCTTCTCGAATCCCGACGCGGACGACGTCATGCTCGGCTCCGGACTTGCCCGGGCGATCGGGGCGAAGACGGGAGACCTCGTCACCGTCATGACGACGACTCCGGACGGAGGCCTCAACGCAGTGGATGCCAGCGTCGTGGCGGTCCTGTCCTATCCGATCAAGGAGATCGACGACCGCCTGCTCTTTCTGCCCTATCGCGCGGCCGCGCGGCTCCTGAAGGTCGAAGGCCGGGCGAACACGGTCACGGTTCTCCTGAAGGACGGCGTCGACCTTGACGCGGCGGCGCGGGACTTCGCCCGCGAGCTCGCGGCCGCGGGCCGGCCCGTCGTCGTGAAGACCTGGCTCGAGACCGCGGCGTTCTACAAGCAGGTCAAGATGCTCTACGTCGCGATCTTCTTCTTCATGGGCCTCGTGCTTTCGACGGTCGTCATTCTCGCGACGGCAAACACGATGACGATGTCGGTGTTCGAGAGGACGCGCGAGATCGGCACGCTTCTCGCGATCGGCATGGAACGCGGGCAGATCCGAACACTCTTCCTGCTCGAGGGGCTGATCCTCGGCGTCGTCGGATCGGCCGTCGGCGCGATCGCGTCGTTCGTCCTGCGGTTGATCCTGAATGCATCCGGGATCATGCTGCCGCCTCCGCCGGGCGGCACGCGGGGAAACCTCCTGCACGTCGACTTCATCCCGCTCGCGTACGGACTCGGGTTCGCCATCATGGCGCTTACGCTCCTCATCGCCGCCTGGTGGCCCGCGCGCCGCGCGGCGCGGCTGAATCCCGTGGAGGCTCTCGGACATGTCTAGGTCCCCTCTTCACCTTCTAAGCAAATCTTTCTTCTTCTTCTTTCTTTCTCTTCTCTTCTCCGAAGCAGCATTCGCCCAGGACCCTGCGGCGCTGCTGCGCCGTGCGGAGCGAGTCAAGTCCGCCTGGCCGGAGGTCGTCCTCTCGCTTCGCGTGACGACGACGAAGCCGGGGGCGTCGCCGTTCATCGGCACGTTCGCGGTCGAGGCGAAGGGCCGAGACAAGTCGCGCATCCGCTTCCTTAACCCATCCGACGCCGGCAAATCCGTCGTGCAGGTTGGCGACGACGTGTGGCTCCTCCTCCCGAACACGAAGAACCCGATCCGCGTGCCGAAGAGCCACAGGCTCGAGGGCGGTTTCTCGGCGGCCGACATGTCGCGCACGAACTTCGCGGAGGACTTCGACGCGGTGGTGGAACGGAAGGACGTGCTGGAAGGCCGAAGCTGCTTCGTTCTCAGGCTCGTGACGAAAGCGGGGAAGAACCCTTCCTACCCGGTCGTGCGCGTCTGGATCGACGAGCCGGAGGGTCTCTACCGGAAGGCCGTATTCCTCGTCTCGTCGGGAAAGACCGCGCGGGAGACGACGTTTGATGAATACCGCTCGTACCACGGCGTGCTGTCGCTCGCGAAGATGACGATCGTCGACACGCTCCGCCCGGGTACGACGGTCGTCGAGTATCTCGACTACGAAAAGAAGACCCTCCCGGACGCGACGTTCGCGGTCAGGCCGCCCCCGCCGACTTGAGCCACCGCACGAACCACCTCACGAGAGCGACGTTCGAGCGAATGCGGTTCGGAAGCTTCTGGAAGCCGTGGCCCTCGTCCGGGAAGAGGACGTACTCGACCGGGATTCCGCGCTTCTTCAGGCTCTCGACGACCTGCTCGGCCTCGATGACGGGTACGTTCGTGTCGTTCGCGCCGTGGAGGACGAGCGTCGGCGCCTTGACCCTGTCGA
>JBDTML010000160.1:0-8064 GCA_039934255.1 Acidobacteriota bacterium
TCTCGGCGGACGAGAGGAAGAACTGCACGTCGCCGTTCGTGTTCACGATGCGCTGGGGGGGCTTCTCCAGCTTCTGAAGGCCGGCCATGACGAGGAGGAAGGCCGCGACGGCCCCGCCCCACTGGGCGAGCATCCGGAGGTGCAGCTTGTGGACGGCGGCGCGGCGGTGAAGGATGAACGCCACGAGTGCGACCGGGATCGCGAAGACGTGGGCGAGGTAGATCGGGCGGTTCGTGAGCGTCGCGCCCTTGAGCGCCATGGTGACGCCCGTGCCGATGCAGAGGAGCGCGAGCGCCACGATCGTGATTCCCGCGATCTTCGCGTTGCGGTTCCTGATGTTCGCGAGCATCCGCGCGCCGTGCGTGAACGCGAAGACGAGGAACGGAATGGAGATGAGGAGGCCCAGCACGAGGTGCATGAGCAGCATCGCCATGAAGAACGAGGAGTACTTCGTGAAGGCGACGAGGTAGATCGAGTTCGCCGCCATGAGGCCCAGAGGCACGAGCAGGATCGTGTAGAGACGCCTCTGCCACGCGTGAAGGACGCCCTTGGCGCGGACCGCGCCTTCGTTCCGGCTGTTCATGGCGGGGAATTCTAAACCTGCGAGGACGTCTCAGGGAGAGGTGAGCTCGCCCGCCAGCCACTCGACGGCGTCGCGAAACGCTTCGGAGGGGAGGAGGTCCTTCTTGCTCGGAGAATAGAGTTTGAGGACGGTTCCGTCGGGCGCCTCCAGCGGCGCGTCTGAGAGCAACGCCGCAATCAGGATTTTCTTGGAAGGGGAAGAGGGGGAGGGGGAGGCTGCGGCTTGCGGGGGCGGTGTTACGAAAACCCTCAGCGAAGTTGGGGTGACGATGAGGGTGCCGGTTCTTGCCGGGTCGACCTCGGGCCTGGCAGCGATCGCGGAATTCGCGGCCTTCGTTACGAGAACGACAATGCCGCGTTGGGCGGCCTGGTCGAGGACTTCGCTTTCCCGGCAATCGCTCTTCGCCGGACACACGACGACGAGGGACGGCCGGCCCTTCGCGGGCAGGAGGATCTTCTTGTCGGGGTAGATGGACCCCGGCAGCAGGGGAGCGTAGAGCTTCGGGATGTAGAGCCGGCCGCCCGGCAAGCTCTCGGTCTTCTCCCACGCGGACGATGCGCAGCCGCAGGCGAGAAGCGTCGCGAGGAAGGCGGGAGCGGTGAGTGAGGTCCTCAAGATTCTTCGAATAGTGAACGTTGATGAGGCGCTGCGTCATCAGGGCGCGGTTCGGCGGCGGGATCCGCTCTCTTCACCTTCAAAGAAATCTCTTCTTCTCTTCCTCTTTCTCTGTCTATTGTTTCCTCTTCTCCGAGCCAGACGATCTCCCTGGTGTCCATGAAGAAGAGCCCGGCCTTCGCCTTCTGCTTCGTCAACGTTTCCCAAGCCCTTCGATAGTGCCTGACCTGCGGCGCGTAGTGGGCGACGAGGCCCGCGAGGCCGTCGCCCACGACGTCGGACTTCCAGTCCACGATGTGCCATACCCCGTCCTCCTCGAAGACGAGGTCCATCGCACCCTTGAGGAGCGTTTCGGCGGGGCCCTCGCCGAGGCCGAGTTCCTTCGAGGGGACGAGCATCTCGAACGGAACCTCGACGTGCCGGTGCGCCGATCCCGAGGCCCGCGCCCACAGTTCGGATCCGAGAACGGACTCCACGACGCGCAGGACGTCGTCGAGCAGGCCGGACTCGATTTCCTCCTCGCGCATGAGGTTTCGGGCGAGCGGTTTCATGTCGAGGCCGGGCGAACGCATCGCCGCTTCGAGCAGCTGGTGGAGCACCCGTCCCCAGGCCGTCCCGCGCGCCTGCTCCGCGGGTGTCGGCGCGCGCGGGCCCTGTCTCTTCGCGAGCGCCGTGACCGAGACGACGGCGTGCGTCGGGTTCGTCGCGGCCTCGCGCGAGACGGCGATCTCCCGGCGCGCTTCCCGGAGCCGCGCGGCGAGCGGAGGCGCGGGGGCCGGTTCGGCGGGCGCGTAGTCGCCGGCGGCCGGAGGCAGGTCCCTGAGGACGCTCCGGAGCGTCGCCCACGCGCCCTTCTCGGGCTTGTCCGCGACGAGACTCACGACGAGCGTGTCGCGAGCACGCGTCGCCGCGACGTAGAGGACCCTCACGCGCTCGGCCTCCTCGAACGCGATCTCGATGCTCTTCCGCTTGTCCCAGTCCGGCGGGACGGCCGTGACGTTCCATTGCGGAGAGCGTCCCGGGGGACGCGTGTAGTACCCGGCCGTGAACCAGCCTCGGGATCCGGAACGCCCGCGGGCTACGTGGCGCTTGGGGTTCGGCCGCGCCGGCGCGCTCAGCTCCGCGAGGACGACGATCGGGGCCTCGAGTCCCTTGGCGCGGTGGACGTTCACGAGTCGCACCGCGTCCGCCTCGATGGGCTCGACGCTCATCTCCTCGAGATCGAGCGCCGGCGCGTCCTCGGCGAGGCGCTCGACGACGTCGCGAAACGCGAGGCCGTTCCCGGATAGCCTCCGAGCGAGCGCGAGCACCTTCAGGAGGTTTCCGCTCGCGGTGCGCCCCTCGGGTCCGGCCGCGAGGCGTGGAATGGCGCCGAGCCGTTCGACGATCAGACCGATCGCCGCGCCAGCGCCGTGCGCCCGGACGTCCTTCCACGAGTCGGCGAGGAGGCGGAGCCCGCGGACGATGCGCGCGTCCCCGCTCGGCGGAGGATCGCCGAAGTAGGAGAACCGGCCCCCGGCGCGCCGCCACGCGTAGAGCGCGTCGTCGTCGACGCCGCAGAGCGGACCGGAGAGGAATGCGACGACCGAGACGCCGTCGTCGGGATCCTGGATCGCCGCGAGGAAGGGTCTGAGCTCCTGCAGGCCGCGGGAGATGGGGAGAGAGCGGCTGCCCGAGACGTCCACCGGTACGCCGTACACCTCGAGAGCGCGCGCGTAGGCGTCGATGTGCTCACGCGTCCGGGTCAAGACGAGAAAGTCGCCGTACCGCGCCCCGCGCACCGGCCCGTCCGACGCGACGGGCCACGCCGAGTCCACCGCCCAGCGCACGAACCGCGCGACGTCCTCGGGGTTTCCCTCGACCGTCGAGGGCAGCCGGAATCCGCCCGCCGCCGGGCCGTGGTCCACGCGCACCGCGTCGAGGGGCGCGAACGCCGCCTGGCGCTCGTCCGCGTCGACCGGAAGGAGCTCTCGGAAAACCTCGTTCGCGGCCCGCGCGAGAGAAGGCACGGCCCGGAAGTTCGCGGTGAGCTCGAGAACCTTCCCGCCCGCCGCTTCCAGTGTTCTCCTGAAATCGACGTACGACGCGATGTCGGCGCGCCGGAAACGGTAGATGGACTGCTTCGGGTCGCCGACGACGAAGAGCGAACCCGGCTTCGGCACGAGGCGGGCGACATCTTTCTCCGTTCCGTCCGAGCCCGCGAGGTACAGGAGGATTTCCGCCTGGAGCGGGTCCGTGTCCTGGAACTCGTCGACGAGGAGGTGCGTGAAGCGCTCGGCGAACGCGCGGCGAACGCCCGGGTAGTCGCGGAGCAGGTTCCGCGTGGCGAGCAGGAGGTCCGCGTATGTGAACGGCCCGCGCCCCGCGCGTCGCGCCTCGAGGAAGACGAGCGCGGGCTTGAGGACGGAGTAGATGCGCTCGTGGAGAGCGAGCTGCCACTCGGCGAGGGCGGGCTTGATGACGTCGGATCGAAGCGCTTCAAATTGCAAATCGAGCCGCTTCGCGAGCGCCTTGTCCGGCCAGCGTTTCTGCGTCGCACCGCCGGAGGGACGAAGAGTTCTGAGAAGGCGGGCAAAGCCGGCCGGCGTGCCGAAATCGGGGAGTTCGATCAGGTCGCGGGCCTCGAGGAGCTTCGTCTGCAGTTTGTCGCGCCCTTCCGGCCCTGGCTCAGCCGGTACGAGGGGAATCGCCTTTCTAAGAAAATCTTCTATCCCCTCTCTCATGTCTCGAAAGTCCGGGAGCGCGAGAGGGTCCGAAACCACCGGTTCCACGTCCGGATACTCCGCGTAGAGCTCGAAGCTCTCCTCGAGCTCGTTCATCTTCACGCCGAGCGCGAGGAGGTCCCCGACGGCGCCGCCGGCGTCCGCGCGCTGCCCGATGTACTCCCGGAACGCCTGCTGCCGGAACAGCTGCGCCTCCTGGAGCTCGACCCTGAGCGCCGCCGGGTCGATCCCGGCCTCCAGCGGCCGCTCGGCGAGGAGAAG
Organism: Acidobacteriota bacterium; assembly: GCA_039934255.1. Classification (GTDB taxonomy): domain Bacteria; phylum Acidobacteriota; class Thermoanaerobaculia; order UBA5066; family UBA5066; genus Fen-183. The sequence continues at coordinate 4,183 of JBDTML010000160.1, forward strand.
CGCGCAGAAGGAGTCGATCGTTCCGATCGTGAGGCGATCGAGGGCCGCGCGCGCTCTCTCGGCGGCCGCCTTCCGCGAAGGGTCCTTCTCGGTCCTCGCGGTCTCCTCGAGGGCAGCCTGGAACCGCCGCCTGAGGTGGGACGCCGCCTTGCGCGTGAACGTGACGGCCGCGACGTTCTCGGGGTTGGCCTTCCCCGAGAGGAGGAGTGCGAGCATCCGCTCGACGAGCATCGTCGTTTTTCCGGACCCGGCGCCGGCCTCGACGAGGAGCGTGACGTCGAGCTCCGTCCGGATCGCCTGACGGGCCTCGGCGTCCGGGAGTGCGTCCGGGCGTGGGGCGCGCGGCATCAGACGCCTCTCCTGAAGATGGAACGCACGGGCTCGAGACGCGCGTCTCCCTCCGGCGCGTCGCGCTTCGCCCGCGCGCGCTCCGAGACGGCGGCGACGTTGCCGCAGATCGCGCGAAACGCGCAGAACCGGCAGTCGCCTTCGTCCGCGGTGTGGGGAAAGGAGCCCGTGCTCACGAGCGCGAAGAGGTCATCGAGCGTCCGGTCGACGACCTCTTCCGAAGCTTCCATGCGGAAACGCTGGCTGCGGCCCTTGCGTGTCGTGAGGAAGTACCCCGAAGTGACGCGCGGATCGGTCACGCCTGCGCGCTCGAGGAGCCGCGCCGCGGCGCGCCGGTAGAGCGCGTGCTGCAGGAGGCGGCCGCCCTTCAGCGGGTGCGAAACGCGTTCTTCCTCCTTGAAGGAGAAATCGCCGCCGGACTTGTAGTCCCACACCGTGTATCGGCCGGGCCCCGCCTCGTCGATGCGGTCAATCTGGCCCTGCAGGAGGAACGAGCCGCCCGGCGTCGCGATCTCGACGGGCTCCGCCGAGCCAAGGGGTTCGTCGCGGTTCGCGCGGCGGAGGCCGAACGGAACCTCGAAAAACCGGGGCGTCTCGTCGTTCGACCTCTCGTTCTGAAGAAAGATGTCGCAGGCCGCGAGGAGCTCGTCCTCCTGCGCGCGAAAGGCCGCCAGGTTCGGCGGCGGGACGATTTCCTTCCAGCGCGCGAGGCGCCGTCCCGCGGCCGCCTTCAGCCGCGCGGTGTCGCGGGTGGCGTCGAGTCTCAGGTCTTCCGACCTGAGAGACGTCATGAAGTCGTACAGCGTCTCGTGCAGAAGGTTGCCGAATTCGCGCGCGTTCAACCACTCGTCTTCGCGCCGGATCTCGTCCGGAGGCGAGAGGTCGAGAACGTACTCGTAGAAGTACGCGCGCGGGCACTTCGCGAGCTTCTCGAGGCGCGAGGCGGAGAGCGCGACGCGATTCTTGCGGGGGTCCAGTTCCGCCGGGTCGGCCGAGAGTCGCCCGTCCCAGGCCGTAAACGCGGCGCTCGCGCGGGCTGCTTCGGCCTCGGCTCCGTCCGCGAGCCACGGGTAGGCGCGGCGAACCTCCGCGTCGAGCTCCGGCGCGCCGGGTGTCTCGCGCATGCGAGCGAGCCACCACTCCGCCTCGTCGAGCGGCGCGCCGTCCGGCACGAACGTTGCGGGCTTCGGGAGCGCGCGCGCGAAGTCGATCCACGAGGCCTCCGGCGTGCCTTCGCGCGACCGGAACAGCGCGAGGAGGGCCGGAGACGGAAAGCGCTCGGAATCCTGCAGGATGTCGCGGTTCGAAAATGTGAGGACGGCCTGCCCGCGCGTGCGCGCGAGGAGCGCGTGCAGCTCGGCAACCCGCGTCGCCGACTGTGTCTGGCCCGGCAGCGCGAGCCGGCCTGCCCGTCGGGAGCGATTCAGGACCTCCCGCTCGGCGTCGAGGAGAACCGGGTCCTGTCGCGGCGGGCCCGGAAAGCGCGCCTCGTCGAGACCCAGGACGAACGTCCACGGGCGGCCAGACCATCCGGCGCGGCCGAGGCGCGCGACGTGGACGTGTCCGGGAGCGGGGCTTGCGGAATCGACGGCGAGCCTCTCGACCGCCTCGCGCAGCCGGTCCGCCGCCTCCGTGGCGGGAAGGCGGCGTTCGGGCAGCTCGGCGAGTTGAGCGAAGAGGTCTGAGAGCGCGACCGCCGCCGCGCCGTCGAGGTCGCTCGCCCGCGCGAGGAGAGCCCGCACGATCTCGCCGCAGGACCGCGCCAGAGCGGGCAGGGAAATGGAACCGCGCGAGACCTTCGGGAGCGCCGCGAGGAGCCGCGTCACGTAGGCGCGCAGGGCCTCGGCCGCGAGAAGGCGCTCCTCGCGCGCCGCGTCCGCCTGCCCGGAGGACTCCTCGTGCTCGGAGGGCGTCCTTTCGCGAGCGACCAGGGCTTCGAGGCGCGGCGCGTAGCGCGAGGCTCCCGCGACGATGCGCGCGCGCCTCAGGAGGCGCGCCGCGCGCACGCCTCCGAGGCGGTGGACTCCTCGCCCGTCGGGGCCGAGGTCCGCGCGTCCGTCGGCGAAGAGGCGCTCGAGGAACGACGAGCGAAAGTCGCGCCCGACGAAGTCGAGGACGTCGAGGATGCCCTGGCCGGGACGCGTGTACGCCACGGGCACGCCGCCCTCGAGGGTGCACGGGAAGCCGTACTGCGACGCGAGCTCGTGGACGAGAGGCCGGTACGTCGCGTCGTCGTCGAAGACGATCTCGACCTCGTCGACGCGCAGGCCCTCGTCCAGGATGCGGCGGAAGACGGAGCGGACCTCGTTCTCCTCGCTGAGGGCGTGCGCGAACGTTAAGGCGGCCCCCGGGCGCGCTGGATCGAACACGTCCTCGGCGAGCGGGATGGAGGCGCCACCCCACACGTCGAGGAATGCCTCCTCGAGAGGCGAGAGCTCGAGGCCGGAGGGCCGGAGCAGGTGCGCGGCTGCCGGGAGGCCGCGGCCATCCGCGCAGGCGACCGCCGCCCGCTCCAGAACCTCCGCGGCGTCCGCGGCGCCGACCCGGGAGAGGATCGCCTCGTACGCCTTCGCGAGGGCCGCGAGCTCGGCGCCCTTGCGAAGGTCGTCGAAGGCGGCGGAGCCTAGCTCGACCGGTGTCACGCGAGCGCGGCGCAGCTCGTCGAGCGTGCGGTGGAGCGCGCGATGGAGCCCGACGCTGCGCCGGAGCGCCCCGAAGTACGAGTCGGCCCCGAGTACCTCGTCGCAGGCGCTCTCGACGACGGCAAGGAGCTGCGCGCGAGAGAGGAGGCGTTTCCCGTCCGCCGCGAGCGCGGGCCCGGCGATGCCGTGCGCGAGAGAGAACACGGTCGCGGGCCTGAGGTTCAGGTGAGCGCAGCCCGAGCGCGCGAGCGCATCGAGGATCTGCATGCCGGCCGGGAAAGACGGGACGAGGAGGATCTTCTCGTCTACGGGATGGGCCGCGCAGAACGCGGCGAGGCCCTGAAGGAGCCGGTTGCGTTCGACGGGCAGACCCATGTCCCGAGCTTAAGCGAAGGGATGCCCTTGTGTGATCATCGCGCCCTCATGGAAGGCATTTCTCTCGGGCTGCCGACGCTCATCGCGATCGCCCTGTATCTGGCCGGCATCAACGTGCTCGGCGCCTGGCTCGGGAAGGGCCAGAAGGACGCGAAAGACTACTTCCTGGGCGGCCACGCAATGCCGTGGTGGGCCGTCATGGCGTCCATCGTCGCGACGGAAACCTCGGCCCTGACCTTCCTTTCGGTTCCCGGCGATGCCTATCGCTCCGGTTTCACGTTCCTGCAGCTCGCGTTCGGATACCTCATCGGGCGCATCGCCGTATCGTTCCTGCTCCTGCCGGGCTATTTCCACGGGGAAATTACGACGGCCTACGCGCTCCTCGAGCGCCGCTTCGGCGTGGGCGCGCGGCGGTTCACTTCCGTCATCTTCATGGTCACGCGCGTCATGGCCGCAAGCGTGCGCCTCGCGGTTCCCGCGATCCCGATCGCGCTCATTCTCGGGATTCCCGTCTGGG
>JBDTML010000161.1:0-7441 GCA_039934255.1 Acidobacteriota bacterium
CGCGGAGGCCCTCGCGCGGCACGAGGCGGACCGCGTGACGGCCGCCGCCCGGGAGGCCGACCTGCGTTCGGGCGCAGCCGACCTCGAGCGCCGGACGAACGAGTCGGCCACGCGCGAGCAGGCCCTCGCGGTCCAGAACGCCCACCTCCGGGCCGACGTCGCCCTGCGCGACGCGACGCTCGCGCAGATCTACGGGTCGCGCGCGTGGCGTCTCTTCGCCCCGTGGTGGAAGCTCAAGGGGCTCCTGAAACGATGACGGCTCCGAACGCCGGGGTGCGCTGCGACCTCGTCATCCCGGTCCACAACGCGCTGCGCTCGACACGCGACTGCCTCGAGAGCGTGCGCCGCTTCGCCCCGCCGTGGGCCCGCGTCGTCGTCGTCAACGACGGCAGCGACGAGAGGACGACGTCCTTCCTGAGGGCGCAGGAAGGCATCGTCCTCCTCGAAAACGAGGTGAATCTCGGTTTCGTGAAGACCGCGAACCGCGGGCTTCTCTTCTCGGACGCGCCCTGGGTCTGCCTCCTCAACTCCGACACGCTCCTCACGGAGGGAGCCCTCGAGCGCATGGTGGCCGGCTGCGAGAAGGATCCGTCGATCGGGCTCTGCTGCCCGCTCGCGTCGAGCGCCGTGAACCTCTCCGTCAAGCTCCCCGCCGGGGCCGACGTTTTCTCGTTCGCGCGAAGGGTCGCCCGAACGAGCCCCGCGCGATACCCCGACGCGACGACGGTCGTCGGGCACTGCCTGCTCGTGCGGCGCGAGGTCATCCGGACGCTCGGCGTCTTCGACGAGATCTTCGGACGCGGTTACTGCGAGGAAACGGACCTCCACTACCGCGCGCGCGCGGCCGGCTGGCGCTCGGTCGTCGCGGACGACACGTGGATCCACCACCGCCAGGGCGCGAGCTTTTCCGACTCGGACACGCGAATCGCGACGAACCTGAAGATCCTGATGTCCCGATGGAAGGAACGGCACGAGGAGGAGCTCGCCACGTTCGACGCGAAGAACGAGCTCGGCGCCGTGCGCGACGCCGCGACGTTCGAGTGGACGCTCCCCGACCCCGAGCCTCAGGCTCCGTACGACGTCCTCTTCGTCCTGCCGCTTCTCGGGATCTACGGAGGCGTGGCGGACGTCCTCGAGCTCGCGAACGCGCTCGTGCTTCAGGGCGTCCGGGCCGGCGTCGTCGTTTTCGAGACGGTGCCGCCGGAAATCGAGATGGAGCTCTTCTTCAGGCCGCTGCGCCTCTCGGCGGCGGAATTCCTCGAGCGCTGTCCGCCCACGCGGCTGCTCGTCGCCACGGGCTACCAGACCGCCGCCCACGTGGCGGCGGCCGCAGCGTCGCGCGGGATCCAGACGGCCTACTTCGTCCAGGATTACGAAGGCTGGTTCGGCTTCGACTCGCCCGAGTACGTCGCCAGGACGTACGACCTCATCCCCCGCATCGTCACGATCTCGTCCTGGATCGCCCGCGAGATCGAGACGCGCCACGGGCACGTCGCAACCCCCATTCCGATCAGCGCGGATCCCGACGTGTACTACCCGCGGGGCTTTCGGCTCGCCGCTCCCCCCGTCCGCATCACGGCGATGCTCCGGCAGGACGAGCGCCGCGGCATGAAATTCCTGCTGCCCGCGCTGGCCGAGATTGCGAGCCGGCCCGACGTCGAGATCGTGCTCTTCGGGCACGCGGCGTTGCCGGCCGGCGCGCCCCGCTTCCGGCACGTACATCTCGGGACGCTGCAGCGCGAGGCGGTTCCGAAGCTCCTCTCGACGGTCCACGTCGTGGTCGACCCCTCGCTCTTCCAGGGCTTCGGCCTCATCGGGCTCGAGGGCATGGCGAGCGGCGCCGCGTGCGTCCTGACGGACTCCGGCGGCGCGTCCGAGTACGCAGTCGACGGCGACAACGCGCTCCTCGTGCCCCCGCGGGATTCGGCGGCGCTCGCGGCGGGCATCCGGCGCCTGCTCGACGACCCGGCGCTCCGCGAACGCCTCGCGGCCGCGGGCGTCGAGACGGCGCGCCGCTTCACGTGGAAGCTCACGGCGACGCGCTTCCGCGCGTTCATGGCCGATCTCCCGCCCGCGCGCGCGGTGCCGCCCGGCGAGCGCGCGGCGCTCGAGCTCCTCGCCTTCGAGCACCGCACGCGGACGGCCCTCGTGGCCGAGCGTCACGAGCTCGGGACGACGCTGAACGCGATCGCCGGCTCTCGCGCCTGGAAGGCCGCGCAGCGCTGGCGCGGCCTTCGGGATCGCGTGCGCGCCGCCCTGCCCCGGCTGCGTTAGACGGCTCGCGCGCGCCGTCCTCGACTTCCTAGTGCGGGCGCGGGTGCTCGTCCTCCGGGTCGATCCGCGGCGTCGGGACCGGCGTCCGCGTCGCCCGGCGCGTGGGCGTCGGCGTCGGCAGCGGCGTCTGGGTGAAGCGAGGCGTCGGCGTGGCTGTCGGGACGATCGTGGGCGTCGCGGTGGGAGGCACGGGAGTCGGCGTCGCGGTGGGAGGCACCGGCGTCGGCGTGACCGTCGGGCTCGGGGTCGAGCGGGGCGTCGCCGAAGGAGTCTGGCGCGGCGTCGGCGTCGCCGCCGGCGGGTTGCCCTCGCCCGACGGGCCGTTGTGACAGGTGTAGCAGCCGACGACGTCTCCGGCCGCGAGCCGCACGGTCCCGTGCTCCGTGCTGAGGCTCCGGCTCGTGAAGGCGCGCGAGAGCACGGTCCCGCGGTCGTCCGTGCCGTGGCACGCGCGACAGGACGCGAGGTTGGACTTCGCGATGTCGCCGTGGCGGCTCACCCAGGTCTGGCCGAGCGGGTGCAGGCCGTGCGGTCCGCCGTTCGTCGTCGTCGGCACGGAGGCGTTGTGGCACGTCGCGCACTCGGAGAGCGTCCCCGCGTGGCCCTGAAGGGTGATGCTCTGGAGGTTGTCGTTCGCGTGCGAGGACGGGTACTCGGCGTGGGTCGACCCATGACACGCGGAGCACTGCAGCCCGCCGTGGCCTTTCGAGAACCGGTAGAGCGAGAGGCCCGCCCCCGGCGTGTCGGCGTTCGTCGCGAAGACGGCGCTCACGGCGGCGCGCGGATTCCCGCGCGTGTCGAAGACCGACGTGTAGCGGATCTGTCCGTTGTTCGCGGTGGCCGTGCCCGAGTGGCACTGCTGGCACGACGGCTCCTGCAGCCAGCCCGTGCGCCCGGCGGCGCCGACGGCCGTCATCGTGCCGTGGCAGCTCTGGCACTGCATGAGCATCGAACCGTCGGCCGCGACGGCGTTTCCCATCGCGCCGCGCAGGCACTTCGTCTCGGACCCGGGGTGGCAGCGGTAGCATGCAGAGCGGTTTGCGACCGCGTCGAGCGCGAGGCCGTTCGTCGGGTCGAGGACGCGGGCGTGCCGCCCGTGGATCGCCTGCGTGAGCGGCGGGATCCCGGCCCTGCCGCTGCCCGCGAGCGCCTCGGACCCGTGGCAGGACGCGCAAAGGATCGCCTTGCCGCCCGCCACCGTCGCCGAGAGGCCCGCGGAATTGAAGCCCAGGGCGAGCAGCGCCGCCGTGTAGGCCGGCTTCCCGAGGTTCATGTCGTCGTGCAGCCTCACGATGTTGAGGCGGTAATCGCGCTGGGGGCTCGCGTCGTGCAGCCAGCCCCCGTAGGGGCGCGCGGCGGGGCCCGACGACGACGAATGGCAGGCGCTGCAATCCATCTCGTCCGAGACGGGGAGGACGATGTTCGTGGACGCGAGGACCGCGCCCGTCGCGCTCTTCGCCGTGACCTTCATGAGCGGGTAATAGTTCTTCGCGCCCGCGTCGTCGTACGGCGTGATCGGAATCCCCTCGGCGATCCACCACTGGAGCGACGCGTCCCACGCCATCGGCTGCGGGGCGTTCGCGCTGCCCGGCATCTTCTTCCCGAGGAGGCCGGTGTCCCCGGCCGGCGACGCGTTGAAGAGGCTCTGGACGTTTCCCCAGAAGTTCGTCTTCCCGATCGACGTCCGGTTGATCGAGCCGGACGCGTCGGCGACCGCCTCGTAGGTCAGGTTCACCTGGGCCGGGTTCGTCACGCGGCGGCCCGACGCGTCGACGACCTGCGCCTGGATCGTGTTGTAGGGCGGGAGGATCGCGAAGACGCCGAAATCCGCGTCCATGCAGTGCATTCCGAGGTTGTTCCAGCCGATGACCGTCCATCCGGTCGGGCCCGCGGCACCGCCGGAGCGCCAGGAGAAGACGAGGCCGGCCGCGATCGCCAGGAGGAGTATTGAATACTTCTTAGCCATATAGTCTCCTTTTAGATAGGGCTCGGCCGGTACTCCTGATCATGGGAAGCCCGGTGGACTCGGGGGAAGTGCAGGGACCCCCGTTTGCCTAACGTTGCGACACGTTCTCGATTCGGTTCAGACGCCCAGAGTCGCCTCCGAGAGCAACTCGGCCGTCTCCGGATCCACGGCGCGCGCGTAGCAGGGGCCGCCGAGCCCCTCCACGAACCCGGCCGGCGGTGTCCACGCCCACGTGCCCTCCGTGAGCGGCGCCCACGCGAACGGGCTGAACCACGGGAGCGTCGAGATCGCGATGCCCACGGCGCCGCGAGCCGTCCACGCGAGCGCTCCCGCGGCGAGGGGTGAGGGGGCCGGCTTCGTCCACGGGGGCATCGCGGCCAGCGCGTCGAGCCCCCGGCTTCCGCGCTCTCCGAAGTGCCGCGCGAAGTAGCGGCGCTCCGACTCCGCGAACCACCCGGCCGATCGGGGCTCCTGGCGCGTGCTCCGGCCGAACCGATGGACGACACGGGACGAGCCGGCCGTGAGAAGCGTGCCGCCGGCCGCCCGCAGGCGACGCTGCCAGTCGTTTTCTTCGTAGTAGAGGGGATACCCGCCGTCGAAGGGCCCCACGCGCTCGAGCGTTTCGCGCGTCGTCGCGACGAGCGCTCCCGAGAGAGCGGGGGCGCTCCGCACCTCGCCGCGCGCGGTCGCTGCGGCTTCCGCGAAGGCGCGCCTCAGGCGACGCCGGAAGGGCCGCTCCGCCGTCGCCGGATTCAAGGAGATCCGCCGGCGCACGAGATCGAACGGGTGCGGCTCTTCGGCCGGCGGCGCGTGGATCGTCATCGCGTCGTCGAGAAAGAAAGCCGGGCCGGCCGCCACGGGCGCGCGGCCGCCACGCACCGCGGCGGCGAGGGAAGCGACCGAGCCCGGGCGGAAGACGAGATCGGGGTTCGCGAGGAAGAGCAGGTCTCCGCGCGCGGCCGCGATTCCCGCGTTGATCCCGCCCGCGAAGCCGAGATTACGGCCGGGCTCGACCGTGAGGTCCGCGACACCGCGGAAAGCCTCGGCCTCTTCCGAGTTCTCGACGACGACGACCTCGGCGCGCTCACCCGCCGCCTCGGCCTCTCTCCGAAAACCCGCGATGGCCTCGCGCGCGAGCGCCGCCGAGCGATAGTTGACGACGACGAGCGAGAGGACGGTCACGAACGGCCGCCAGCGGCGCTGTTAGACTGCCCGCGCCAGTGAGCGTTTCCGTTCGCCCCGCGGAAGAGGCCGATCGGCCCGCCCTCTTCGCGCTCTTCTCCGTCGCGTTTTCCTCCCCGGCCGACCCCGCCGAGTGGGCCTGGAAGTACGACGGGAACCCGAACCCGTCCGTCTCCGTGGTCGCCGAGGAAGGCGGACGGATCGTCGGCTTCTTCGGAGGGTTCGGGACGCGCTACCGCGGCGCCGAGGGGGATCTTCCGGGCGTCGCCGGCGTGGACGTGATGACGGACCCGTCGGCGCGGACGCTCGGCCGGAGAACGCTCTTCCAGCAGCTTGGGCTGGAGTTCTTTCGCGTGAACGGCGTGCGAGGCGTGCCCTTCGGCTTCGGTTTCCCGAACGAGCGGCATCGTCTCGCCGCGGAGAAGACGATCGGCTACAGGCCCGTCGAGCCGGCACGGCAGTGGACCCGGGCGCTCACAGCGCCGTCTCTCATCGGACGGCTCCGGCGGCGGTTTCTCAAGGTACGCGCCGGCGAAGCGTTCTCCGCCGCGCACGACGCGCTCGCCGAAGTGCTGCACGCGCGTGCCGGCTGGCGGACCGATCGCTCCCAAAAGACGATGAACTGGCGCTTCGCGGCGCGCCCGAACGTTTCGTACGCCGTCCACGAGCTCGTGGACGCGCGCGGCCGCTCCCGCGCCTGCGCGGTCCTGCGCATCGCGGGAGAGCGCGGGCTCCTCGTCGACCTCCAGGCAGCGGACGAGGACTCGGGCGCCGTCGGCGACCTCCTCGTAGCGGTCGGGGAATCCCTCCCCCGGACGACCGCGACCCAACTCGTGCTGCGCGCGGGAACCGCGTCGCGCCTTGCGGCGCGCGCGGCCGAGCTCGGCTTCGTTCCAGCACCGACCGACACGTACTTCGAGGTGCGGCCGTTCACGCCCGCGTTCGATCTCGAGCGGGCCGCGCCGGCATTCGATTACCGCTTCGTCGATCACGAAATCTTCTAGGCCTCACGAATCGTTTCGGAAAAAATGCGCTCGAGCGCGTCGAGGACGGGCTCGATGCGGAAGGTCGCGGCGACCTCCAGCCCTCGCCGCCGCCGCTCGCGCCAGAGCTCCGGATCGTCGAGGAGCCGCGCCGCCTCGAAAGCCATGGCCGCGTCGTCGCCCTCCGGAACGCGCGCGACCGCGTCAACGGGAAGGGGCGCGAAGGACGGAATGTCCGTGAGAACGACGGGAACACCGGCCGCCATCGCCTCCAGAGGCGGGAGCGGGAAGCCCTCGGCGTCGAACGACGGGTGCAGCAGGAGGTCGAGGCCGTGGTACCAGGCCGGCATCGCCGCCGAGGGAAGCGCGTGAGAGTAGGCGTCGGCCGCGAGAAGAGTCCGCTCGGCCTCTCCCTCCGGCAGCGCGCTGGCCCGGTGGAGGCGCACGTCGCGGCTGGCCTCGCGCAGCCGCGCGACCGCTCGAAGCGCAACGGCGATGCCCTTGAGCGGAGCCTCGAACGGTCCGACGACGCCGACGGCCGCGGGTCGTCGCGGCGCGGCGCGCCGCGGGTCGGGGGGCGCGTAATCGGTCGCGGGGATCGCCTGCGGGAGCACGTGGTACGAGCCGGGATACCGCGCGGCCAGGATCGGCTCGAGGTGCGCCGACACGAGGAGCTTCGGCACCCTCTGGCGGTAGGCCTCGTCGATCTCGTCCAGACGGTGGAGCGTGTGCGGGTGCGGCGCCTCGTAGCCCTGACAGAAGTGGAAGACCTTCGGGGCGCGGCGCGCGCGCACGGTGGGCGCGACCGTCGGGAACCACGTCGCGACGTGGACGTCCGCCTCCGGCAACGTCGTGGCATCGAACGCCGGGACCTCGAGGACGGGAACGCCGACGTGAAGCCAGCCGTGCCGCGCGTCGCGGGTCACGAGCGTCACGTCGTGGCCGCGGGCGCGGAGCCCCTCGGCGTGCTCGACGATGACCTTGACGCCGCCCGAGAGCTCGAGGGACTCGACGACGTACGCGATTCTCATCGCGG
>JBDTML010000162.1:0-2529 GCA_039934255.1 Acidobacteriota bacterium
CGTTCAGCCAGACCTCGTTGTCCTTCGTGACCGTGGAGAGGAACCGGTTGTTCGTCGTGCGCCCGAACGTGTGGACTGGCGTCCGCCCGAAGAGGAGCCGGAATTGCCCGGGCGCGGGTTCGGGATGGCGGGTGTACGGCGGAAGTGGCGGTAGGCCGGCCGCTTCCATCTGCTTCGAGTAGAGCTCGATCTTCTTCGACGGTGTCGCGAACGTCAGGGCAAGCCCGTCTTCGGTCGTCACGGGCACCGCCTTGCCGCGGACGACGCCCTTCGCTTTGATCGCCGCGACGTCGTGGCCGCCGGCCGCGAGGCGCGCCTCGACCATCTTGCCGGCGTCGTCCCACGGAAAGTACTGCCCGAGATTCATGCGATTCGCGAGCTGCTTCGCGATCCACCAGCCTGGCTTGCTCTCGTAGAGCGGCGGCACCACGGGCTGGCGCACCGCGAGGAACGGCTCGCGCCACGGTGTCGGCGCGATGTCGTCCCAGCGTTCGAGGTATGTGCATTCGGGCAGCACGACGTCGGCGTACCCGACGATCTCGGCCGGCAGCACGTCGATCGCGACGAGCAAATCCAGCTTCTGAATCGCCTCGAGCACGCTCTCGCGCTGGGGGAGGGACTGAAGAAGGTTTGTGCCGTAGACGATCCAGCCCTTGATCGGACAGCCCGCCCCGCCGATCCGGCCGGGAATCGTCGCGTCGCAGACGCCGTGCGAAAGGACTTCGTCGGCGAAGGGGTACACGACTCCGTCGGGGTGATCCTGGGCCGTCTTCGGCTTCTGCGCGTATTCGGGAACCGCCGTCTTCGGGACGGGCATCGAGGAGGGGATGAAGAACCCGCCGCGGCGGCCCCAGCTCCCGACGAGGGCATTGAGGATTGCCACCGCCCGGCTCCGCTGCGTGTCGTCGCCGTACCACGTCGTGTGGCGGCCGGGATGGATCAGCGAGGCCGGACGGGCGCCCGCGATCACGCGCGCCGTCTCGACGATGACCTCGGGGCGGATCGACGTCTCCGTGAAGGCCCATTCCGGGGTCTTGTCGGCGACGTGGTTCTTGAGCTCGGCAAACCCGGTCGTGAACTTCTCGACGTACTCCCGGTCGTAGAGGCCCTCGTTGATGATCACGTGCATCCACGCGAGGAGGAGGGCGAGGTCGGTCCCGGGCTTGATCGGGAGCCAGTAGCGCGCCTTGCCCGCGGCCGTCGAGAAGCGCGGGTCCACGGCGATGACCGTCGCGCCCTTCGCGATCGCGGCCGCGAAGTCCTGCACCTGCGTGTTGTGCATGTTCTCGCCGAGGTGCGATCCGATGAGAGTGATGACTCGGGCGTTCGCGAGGTCGAGAACCTCCGGCGAACCGACCGGCGCCCCGTATGTGAGCTGGAATCCGACCTCGCGCGGCCCGCGGCACTGCCCGTAGGACGGCGCCGTGACGTTTGCGGAGCCGTAGGCGAACAGGAGATGTTTGAAGAACGACCCGCCGAAGCCGTGTGAGAAGAGCGCGACCTTCTCCGGTCCGCACTCCTTCTGGATCTTCAGAAGTCTTTCGGCCGTGAAATCGAGCGCCGTTTCCCAGGACACTTCCTCGAACGTCTGGTCCCCGCGCTTGCCTTTGCGCCTCAGGAGCGGCTTCTTCAGCCGGTCCGGATCGTAGAGGAGGCCCGTGCCGCCTGTTCCCCGCGGGCAGAGGCGGCCGTTCGAGAGCGGGTGTGCCGGGTTGCCCTGAAGCTTCGTGACGCGGCCGTTCTTCACGTGCGCGAGGACCCCGCACTTCCAGAAACAGAGCTCGCAAAACGTGGGGACGATCCGGTCGCCGTCCGTGCCGGGGTCGTGGACGACGTCGGGGTCGAGGCCCCACCACTGCGTCGCGAGGCCGGTGCCGGCGGCGGCTACCGCGACGCCCGCGCCCCCGATCTTGATGAACTCGCGCCGACTCTGGGCCATCTCTTCTCCGGGCGAGCCGGTGCTCGCTTGTGACTCGCTGTTACAAGAAGCGGGCCATCAGGGAAAAGACGGAAAAGGCCTGATTTTCTTTGAATGGAGAAGAGAATGTCGGTGGCGCGAAACGTCTCGTCGCAGCGCGCGACAAGGCGTCTCATCAGGTCGCATCCTGCTGAGACGTACCGTCTCAAAGAGGCCGGCCGCCTGAGCCTCTCCTTGGACCCCAAGCCGACCGAATGACCGCTTCGTTTGAACAACCTGTCGCGACAGCGCCTGACGTGCTCTCGAACGATCCATTTGTTTTCAAGGCTTTGCGGCTGCTCCCCGCTGGCTTGGTTCTTGAGATAGGGCTGTCATGAGACGGATCCTCCTCGCGCTGCTCGCGCTCGCCGCAATCGCAGGCCTCGCCTTCACCGCGCTCCGGCGGAACAGCTCAGAGCCGACGCCGCTCCAGGCGCTGAAGGCCCGGACCGCGAAGCCTTCCAAATCCTCCGTCGACCACTCTCTCTTCGCCCAGCTCAAGGCTCCGTTCAAGAGACCGCAGGACGTCACGGCCGCCTGCCTCTCCTGCCACAACGGGCGCCAGACCGAGG
>JBDTML010000163.1:0-63376 GCA_039934255.1 Acidobacteriota bacterium
TCATCGACAGCTTCCCCGCCGAGGAGCAGGAGCAGGTCCGCACCGTTCTGGCCGAAGTTCTGAAGGCCGTCGTCGCGCAGGTGCTGCTCAAGAAGAAGGGCGGGGGGCGCGCGCCCGCGTTCGAGGTCCTCCGCGGCTCGTCCGCGCTCTCGAACAGCATCCGCGAAGGCAAGACGGGCATGATCTCGACGCTCATCCAGACCGGTCGGAACGCCGGGATGATCGGGATGGACCAGTACCTCGCGGATCTCGTCGCGGCGGCCACCGTCGAACCGGACGAGGCGCTCGAGAAGGCGCTCGACAAGGAGCAGTTCAAGAGCCTCGTCGAGAAGCGAAAGGCCGCGGCGACCCGCCCGGCGGGGCCCGTGGCGGGCGCTGCTCTCGAGCCCTGACGGCGCGCCTCACGATCGAGACGGACGCCCTCACGGGGCAGCGGGCAGCGTGAGGACGAACCGCGCGCCCGACAGTTCGGGCGACCGTTCGACCGTCACGGCGCCGCCGTGGAGGAGCGCGATCTTGGCGACGAGCGCCAGGCCGAGCCCCGTCCCCGTGTCCTTCGTGGAATAGAACGGGACGAAGAGCTTGCCGGCGGCCTCCGCGGACACTCCGGGGCCGTCGTCCTCGACCGCGATTCGCGCGAATCCTCCCGTCGCACCCTCGCCGCGGACGACGACGCGGCCCGCCCGGCCTCCCGCGGCGGCGGCCTCGCACGCGTTTTTCACCAGGTTCACGAGCGCGCGGCGCACGAGCGCCGGGTCGGCAATCGCGGGCGCGAACGTCCCCGTCGCTTCCACGCGGACGCCCGGCGTCAACACGCGCTGCTCCTCGGCGATCTCGAACGCGAGGGCGCGGAGATCGCACGGGCCGGCCTCGAGCTGCTCCGGTCTCGCGAAGAAGAGAAAATCACCGGTCACGCGTGCCACGTGCTCGGCCTCGGCCTGGATCGCGTCGAGCTGGCGCCCGCGCGCGACCGGGTCTCCCGTCTTCGCGGCAAGGCGCGCCCAGCCGAGAATCGTGCCGGTCGCGTTGCGGAACTCGTGGGCGATGCCCGCCGACATCTCGCCGAGCGCCGCGAGCTCGCGGCGGGACGAGAGCTCCCTCTCCAGACGCCGCGTGCTCGTGCGGTCCTCGAGAAACAGGAGGACGCCCAGGATGGATTTTCCGGAGTCGAGGATCGGCACGGCCGTCAGCTCGACGAGTCGCGCGTCCGCGCCCTTTCCGATCGTCAGCTCGAGGGAGAGCGTCGGCGAGCCCGTTCGCGCCGCCTCCACCGCCGCGCGGAGAGCGGGCACCTTTTCGATGGCCGCCTCCGCTCCCGCGGCGAGGCTCCCTTCGCCCAGGCTCAAGAGGTCGCGGGCGGGCGCGTTCGCCCGCGTCAGGCGGCCCGCGGCATCCACGACGACGAGCCCGCCGGGGTGTGAACGCACGAGCGTCTCGGCGGTCACAGCGAGATCGTCCGCGCGCCGCTGCTCGGAGCGGCGAAGCCCCTCCAGCTCGCCCGTGCGCTTCTTGAGCTCCTCGACCGTGCGCTGGAAGGTGGCGATCGCCGTCTCGGCTTCGTCCCCGCCGGCCCGCGCCGCCGGCACGAGGCCCCCCGCTCCCTTTGCGGTCTCCGTGAGGGCGTCGATCGGCTCGGCGAGCCGCCGGAGGAACGGCACCACGAGAAGGACGAGGACGCCCGCGGCCGCGGGGACCGCGACAGAAAGGATGCGGGCGTTGCGGCGGGCCTCCACGCTCGGCGTTCCGTCCCAGGCGACCCTCAGGATTCGCGTCGCCCCCGGGAGAGCGATGGTGATCGACGGAGTTCCGCCGTCGGCCCCCGCCACGACAGGGTCGGGGGCGGGCCGCTCGCCCGGCGGCAACGCGCCGGGCGCGAGCCCCGCGTCCGGGAGAAACGAAGCCTCTGCGAGGCGATCTCCTCGCGCGTCGTAGAGCGCCGCGCCCCGGGCGTTCAGCTCGCGGAGAAGACGCGTGACGGGCGCATCCGAGACGAACGCGAGCGCGGGATCCGGCGACCCACCGAGGCGATCCGCGACGGCGCGCGTCTCGGCGGTCAGGCGCCTGAGATTCTCGCCCCCGCCCCACGCCGCGGTGTTGCGCAGCACCACGACGGCCGTCCCGGCAAGGAAGAGCAGCGTCGCGAGACCGCCCACGATCACGATGCGCACCTCACGCTCGAACGCGCGTTCCGTCACGGCAGAAGCCTCGGAACCCAGGGCAGCCCGCCGGCGATCGCGTCCCACGCCGAGCGCCCCGCCACGAAAGCCACGAGCGCGCCACAGGCAAGAAAGACGCCGAACGGCACGTCGACTCGCGCGAGAAGCACGAGGAGCCCGGCCGGCGTCGCCTCGGCGCGCGCCGCGAGAACCCGGAAGAAGTCGGCGCCGTCGTCGAGCGCGAGGCGCCCGTGCGCGGCGGGCTCTCCGCGGCGGGCCCGCGTCCCGGCGAGCCGGACGAATGCGAGGAGACGGCCGGCGGTCGGAACGTCCGCGGTCAGGCGCATTCCGTCCGCCGCGGCCCCCGGAATCTCGCGGAAACGCGGCGAAGCCGAAAGGACGCGGCCGTCGTCCGCGACGAGGAGCCCGGCGCGGGCCGCCACGGCGAGCGCGGCAGAGGACGACGCACGAGCGCGCCGCGCCTCGAGGGACCAACGCAGAGCGCGGATCAGCGTCGCGCCGCCCGCGACCACCGTGCCCGCGAGGGAGGCGAAGAAGAGCGTGAGGAACACGCCCGCGGGTCCCGTGAACGCGCCCGCCATCGCGAGCATCTTCACGTCACCTTCCCCCATGCCTTCCTGTCCGCGCAGCCTTTTGTACACCCGGCGCACCCCTTCGAGAAAGAGCGCGCCGGCGAGCGCGCCCGCGAACGCCTCGAAGAGGTGGCTCCCGGCGAAGAACCTCACGAGGCCGTGGTCCGAGACCGCGGCAGCCCGGTCGCGGAGCGCCGCGAGGACGAGACCGAGCACGAGAGTCCCGAGCGTCACCTCGTCGGGCAGGGTGCGCGCCTCGAGGTCCGTCGCCGCGAGGATCACCGAGGCCGCCGCGAGAAAAGCGGCCGAGGCCGCGACGAACGTCGGCCCGTAAAGAAATCCGGCGCCGAGAAAGAGAAACGCCACGAGTAATTCGACGAGCACGTAGCGTACGGGGATGGGCGCGCCGCAGCGGCGGCAACGGCCGCGGAGGAGGAGCCAGGACAAGACGGGCACGTTGTCGAAGAACGCGATCGGCGCACCGCAGGAGGGGCAGCTGGAGCGCGGGCGGACGACGGAGAGCCCGCGTGGCAAGCGGTGGATGCACACGTTTGCGAAGGAGCCCACGATCGCGCCCGTCGCGAAGAAGAGGCCCAGGAGGACGCCCTCCATGGCATTCATGGGCGCCTCTCCCCCGCGAGAGCGAGGCCGGCGAGCACGACCAGCGACGCCAGCGAAACCGCCGCGCCGGCGCGAAACGCGAGCGGACGGTAGACGAGCTCGAGATGGTGGGGGCCCGCCGGCAGGAGAACCGCGGAAAGCGCGAGATCCGCGCGGCGCAGCGGGACCTCCGTGCCATCGAGGCGGGCCTCCCAGCCGCGAGCGTACGCGCGCGTGAGGACGAGGAAACCCGCCTCCGAAGCCTCCGTGTCGACCGTCAGGCGCTCCGGCGCGTCCACCACGACACGCGCGACGGAGAAGCTCCTCCCCGCGCGCGCCGGCGGAAGCGGTCCCGCGGGTGGAGCGAGGAGCACGACGGCCTCGGGATCGAAGTCCCGCGCGGAAAGAGCGCGGAACGCGGCGGCGTCGTCCGCTTCCCGCGACGCGCGCGCGAAGAAGACGCGCCCCGCCGAACGCGAGAGGCGGTAAAGGAAGACGCCGGCTCCCTGCCGCTCGAGCCGGACCCCGGGAATCGTCGTCGGAAACGGCGACACGACGTGCCGCACGTCCGCCAGCGAGAAAATCGTCTCAGGGTTTCCTCCCGAAAGCGCGGCCCCGAGGAGGCGCCTCATCCAGGGGTTCCCGATGGGCGAGGGCGACGCCGCTGAGGAGAGGCCGAGGGGAAGGTTCGTGTAGCCCGAGAGCAACGCCCGCGCCCGCGCCGCGGCCATGCCTCCCCACTCGCCGCCCGTTTCGCGCGCGAGAATTCCTCCGTCCGACACGACGGGAAAAAACCGGCCGGGCTCTCCGGCGAATGCCGCCATGCCCGGCGCCGGATCCGCGAGGTTCGCCGTCGAGAAGAGGCCGGCCGTCGCGCCCAGGAGGGGAATTATCACGAGCGCGCCCAGGGCGGCGCCCGACCACTCGGGGCCCGGCCGCCCGGACATACGGAAGGATGCAAGCAGGATCCCGCCGGCCGCCGCCGCAAGAAGCGTGGCCCAGGCCGCAGCTCCCGTCGCGCGGCCGGCGAAGAGTCCCAGGCCCAGAAGCGCGAGCGTGGTCGCCCCGAGAACGAAGAGGGGGGCGAGCCGGGACAGGGCGGGCGCCGACATCCGGTCGCCGTCTTCCGGTTCGCGACCCTTCGGCCACGCAAACAGCCTACCGTGTCGCCACCCATCGAGTCCCGCGCCGGCGAGACCCGCGAGCGCGAACTGCGTGAGAACGAACCATCGCGCAGGGAACCGGAGGCCCCTCGCGATGCCAAGGTCCCAGAGGATCGGGAGAAGTCCGCCTCGCGCCCCCAGTGCGAGGATGAGCCCAAGCAGCGCCAGGACGGCGAGCCCGAGAAGCAGCCGTGGCCGCGCGGCGAGCCCCGCGCCAGCTCCCGCCGCGAGAACAAAGACGAGCGGAGACAGCGCGAGGGTCGCGAGGTAGCCGCCGCGCCCCGGCGCCGCATGGCGCGTCGACGCGTCGGTCGGCGGCAGGACGAGATCGAGAAGATCCGACGCGCCGACGGGACGCGCAAGCGCTTCGGCGCGCGTGGCTCCGGCGAGCCGGCCCGAGGAGGCGGCGTACTCGAAGAAAGGAAACGCGACGGCGGCGGTGAGCGCGGCTCCGAGGAGCAACCCGCCCGCGAGCCGCGCGAGCGGCCGGCCCCTGTCGATCCCCCCGGCCGGCTCCTCGTGCCGCGTGAACAGCGCGAGGAGGACGGCAGACGTCGCCCCCACGACCGCGAGCGCGGGTTCCCCCGCGAGGAACGAAAGGGCGACCGCAACTGCGAGCCCCGCGGGGGAGCCGCCGATCGCAACGAGACGGGCCGCGGCGAAAAGCCAGGGGAGAAACGCCGCGGTTTCGAAGTTGTTGTACACGAGCGCGAGCGACAAGAACGCTCCGCTCCCCGCATAAGCCGCCGCTCCAAGAAGCGCCCCGCCGCGCGAGGTGCCGAGGCCGAAGAGCCAGGCCGCAACTCCGGACGCGGCGATCGCGAGATGGAGAGCGATGCCGAGAAGGGGCCCGAGGGAGCCGGGGAGCAGGAACGGGAGGTCCCCCGGGTAGAAGACGCCGGTCTGGAGCTGGGCGAGCCACGGCTCCCCGCACCCGGACAGCGGATTCCACAGGGGCAGGCCCGTCGCCCAACGGAAAGCCGTGTACGACTTCATCGGCCAGAAGAAATCGGCTAGGTCACCGCGCGCGGGCACGCCCCCGGAGAGCAGGCTCGGAGCCAGGAACACCGCCGCGAACGCAAGCCCAAGGGCGCCACCGAGGAGCGCCGTCCGTCCCGTCGTTCCGCGACCTTGCACCTTCACGATTCTAGGCCCGGAAAAGAAAAGAGCCCCCGTGAGGGGGCTCTCGGATCGGGTCGGAGCGGGAGGACGATTACCGCTGCGAGCCCGCGGGGTACTGGAGGAACTGGCCGTCGACGAAGACGATGTCCTCGTTGAAGTCCGTGGTCTCTCCGCCGGCTTTCGAGGTGGAGATTCCGTCTTTGCCGTAAGACACCATGCCGTAGTTCTGGTTGTTGGCGTCGACGGAGTACGTGAAGTACGACTGCCAACCGTCCACGATGGGCAGGAGGCGGATGTAAGTCGGCGCGACCTGCTTGTTGAAGCCGGATCCTGCCGCGCCAAATGTCGTGCTGCCGAGGGTCAGGGTCGAGGGGAGCACGATTCCAGCCGCCGCCGGATAGTGGTTGAAGTCCACGGCGTACGCCTCGGCGGCCGTGCCCGCGGAGCGAACGTCGGCCATCGTCCTCTTCTGCTTGGCGCGCTGAATGGCGTTGAGCAGGTTGGGGATGGCGATCGCGACGATGATGCCGATGATCGCGACGACGATCAGAAGCTCGATCAACGTAAAGCCCTTGTTGTTGTTCCTCTTCTTCATGAGATGAACCTCCTAATCCCTGATCTGCTTTCAAGACCCGTGCCGTGGGCTTCCGACGCTGAATCAGGCTCGTTCGGGCAAAAATTAGGCCGCGAGCACGGCGCCGTTACGAATTTTTGTCGGGGGTAGCGGGGACCGCCGGACACCGTTTGTCGGTGCCACACCGGCCGCGATCAATGCTGCGCGCCGTCCGGAAACTGAACGAACGTCCCGTCCACGAGGATGATGTCGGCGTTGAAATTCGTGGTCGCGCCGCCCAGGGGACTCGCCTCCGGGGCGCCGTCCGCTCCCGCCGAGCGAAGGGCGAAATCGCCCCTCGACGAGCTCCCCCCATAGAGGAAAAAAGAGTTCCACCCGTCCACGAGCGGCACCATCCGGATGTAGGTCGGGCCCAGAGTGCCGGAAATGACACCGACCGTGCTGGTGGGCAGCGAAAGCCCCGAGGGCAGGGAGATCGCCGCCGCCGCCGGATAGAAGTTATGGTCCGTGGCGTAGGCGTCGAGGGCGGTCGCAATCGTCTTCATGTCGCCCATCGAACGCTTCTGCTTCGCGCGCTGGATCGCATTGATCATGTTCACGATCGCGATCGCGGCGATGAGGCCGATGATCGTCACGACGATCAGAAGCTCGATGAGCGTGAATCCCCGGCGTCTCGGCATGCTCCCTCGTAACCCGAATCCCCCCGTGCTACTCAAGAAACGTGCCTCGAATCGGGGCCCCGGGGCCCGCCTTTAGAATGGATCCAACGTGATCCCCCGCCCACCGTTCGCTTCCGGTCTGACGCTCGAGCAGGAGCTGGCTGAATTCGAGATCCTGAAACCGCGCCTGGCCGAGGTCTGGGATTCGATTTCCGGGCGGGACGATCAGCCGCACACCTCGGTCGTAGTGCCGTCGCTGACGCTCGACCAGGCGGAGATGAGGAAGCTCGACGGTGCGAGCTTCTACGAGGAAAGGCTTCTCTTCCTCCTCATTCGGCTACGCAACCCGCGGGCGCGCGTCGTCTTCGTGACCTCGCAGCCCGTTCACCCCCTCGTCCTCGAGTATTACTTCCAACTCCTCGTCGGAATTCCTGCGAGTCACGCCCGCGGCCGGCTGACGCTGCTCTGCGCCCACGACGCCTCACCCCGCTCGCTCACGGAGAAGATCCTGGAGCGGCCGCGCCTCATCGAGCGCATCCGGCAGGGGATTCCCGACCGCTCGCGCGCGTACCTGACCGTCTTCAACTCGACGCCTCTCGAGCGCAAGCTCGCCGTTCTCCTCGGCGTGCCGCTGAACGGCGTCGACCCCGCCCTGAACGCGTACGGAACGAAATCCGGCAGCCGAAAGGTCTTCCGGGAGGCCGGTGTGTCCGTGCCCGCCGGTTTCGAGGACCTGAGGGACGCTGCCGACATCGAGGGAGCTCTCGTGGCGCTCAAGGAGCGGAATCCCGCCCTCCGCCGGGCGGTGGTGAAGCTGAACGACAGCTTCTCCGGTGAAGGCAATGCGGTCCTTCGTTACCCGGATTCAGGGCGTCTCACGGAGGCCGTACACGCGGCACTTCCAAACGTGGAGTTCTCGGTCCCCTGGGAGACCTGGGAGGAGTACCACGGCAAGTTTCAGCGGATGGGCGGCATCGTCGAGGAGTTCGTCGAGGCCCCCTGCAAGATGTCACCGAGCGTGCAGCTTCGAAGCGACCCGCACGGCAGCGTGATCCCGATCTCGACCCACGATCAGATCCTCGGTGGTCCGAGCGGACAGGTCTTCCTCGGCTGCCTGTTCCCGGCCGCGGACGACTACCGGATGCTCATCCACGACGAAGCCCTGCGGATCGGCAGGGTTCTCGCCGCGAAGGGCGTCGTGAGCCGGTTCGCCGTCGACTTCCTCGTGACCCGCGAGGACGACGCCGCGCCCTGGAAGGCCTGGGCTCTCGAGATCAACCTCCGCATGGGAGGGACGACGCACCCTTACCTCGCGCTCCAGTTCCTGACGGGCGGGCAGCTCGACGGAGAGACGGGCCTCTTCCATTCGCCACGAGGCTCGCCGAAGTTCTACCGCGCGACGGACAACCTCCGCTCGGACACGTTCCGCGGCCTCCTTCCCGAGGATCTCATCGAGATCGTCACGATCAACTCCCTCCACTACAGCCACAACTCCGAGTCCGGGGTGCTGTTTCACCTCGTCGGCGCGCTCTCGGAATACGGCAAACTCGGAATGACGGCCATCGGGAACTCGCGCGAAGAGGTCGAGGCGATCTACGGCAAGACCCTCCGGATTCTCGACCACGAAGCCGGCATGGGCCGGTGAAATCGCGGACGCGCACGTGACCCATGGGGCGAGATAGCATCCGTCCATGGTCCGCCTCACGCGCCAGGCCGGAGTCCTCCTGCACCCGACATCCCTGCCGTCGCGCTTCGGCATGGGGGATCTGGGGCCGGCTGCCGACGCGTTCCTCGACTGGGCGTCCGAGGCGGGGCTGAAGCTCTGGCAGGTACTGCCTCCGGGACCGACCGGTCCTCACCATTCCCCCTATGACGGCCTCTCGGCCTTCGCCGGCGATCCGCTTCTCGTCTCCCCCGAATGGCTCGTCGAGGAAGGTCTCCTGCCGGCCGGCGCCCTAGAGGGTGCCCCGGATTTCCCCGCGGGCCGCATCGACTGGGAGCGCGTCGTCCCGTTCCGCCGGCGCCTCCTCGAGGAGTCGTTTCGCCACGCGCGCTCCCTCGGCGGAAAGATCGAAGAAGAGATCGCGCGCTTCACGAGCGCCTCGTCGCAATCCGCATGGCTGGCCGATTGGGCGCTCTTCGCCGCTCTTCGCGAAAGGAACGAGGCGCGGCCCTGGACCGAATGGGATCCGGCCCTCCAGCACCGCGAAGAGGCCGCTCTCGCCGCGGCGCGTGCCGAGCTCGCCGCGGAAATCGGTTTCCACACCTACGCGCAATTCCTTTTCTTCCGGCAATGGCAACGGGTCAAGGCCGCCGCGAACGCGCGCGGCATCTCGATCCTCGGGGACATACCCATCTACGTCGCGGGGGACAGCGCCGACGTCTGGGCGCACCGCAGGCTTTTCGCCCTCGGAGACGACGGGCGGCCCGCCGCCGTGGCCGGCGTTCCTCCGGACGATTTCAGCGCGGACGGCCAGCTCTGGGGCCATCCCCTCTACCGGTGGAACGTCCTCGCCGACGAGGGGTACGACTGGTGGATCGAGCGGATTCGCCTGAATCTCCGGCTCGCTGATGCGGTGCGGCTCGACCACTTCCGGGGGTTCTCGGCCTACTGGGAAGTGCCCGCCGGCGCCGCGACCGCGCGCGAGGGACGCTGGGTGAACGGACCCGGCCTCATGCTCTTCATGGCCATCCAGCACGCGCTCGGTGACGTCGCTCTCGTGGCGGAAGACCTCGGCGTTCTCACGGACGAGGTGAGGCGGCTTCTCGAGGTCCTCGGCCTGCCGGGCATGAAGGTGCTCCAGTTCGCCTTCGGCGAGCTCGACAGCGAGCACCTGCCGCACCATCACGTTTCCAACGGCGTCGTGTACACGGGCACGCACGACAACGACACGACGCGCGCCTGGTACGCGGCGCTCGACGACGACACGAAGACGCGATTCCGCGACTACCTCGGCACGGACGGGAAGGACGCGGCCTGGGACCTCATCCGTGCCGCGTACGCTTCCGTCGCGGAGCGGGCGATCGTGCCCCTGCAGGACATCCTCGACCTCGGAGCGGAGGGCCGCATGAACGTTCCCGGGCGCACGGGCGAGAACTGGGACTGGCGGGCCGCGAAGGATGCGTTCTCGCCCGAGCGCGCCCGGCGCCTTCGTCGCCTCGCGGAGCTGACGGGGCGCGCCGGAGCCCTCTAGGTCCTCTCGCTTCCCGGAAAGCGGTCGGACGGGAGGAGGATGACCGACTCCCCCAGCCCGCCCGCCGCGTTGCCCCCGCGATACGCCTCTTCCCCGTGCACCTGGCGGTCGAGGCCCTCCAGCTCGGCGCGAAGCTCGACCCGCAGAGGCGTGACGGACTTGACGAGAAGGAGGACGGCGGCCGTGGCCACGGCCGTGTAGAGAAAGACGATCGCGACGGCGGCGATCTGGACACCGAGCAGCGCCGCGCCTCCCGCGAGGAGCCCGTTGCCGCCGTCCGGGTTCGCCGCCTTCGAGGCGAAGACGCCGGTCAGGATCGATCCCGTGATCCCGCCGATGCCGTGGCACGCGAAGACGTCGAGCGTGTCGTCGAGGGACGTGCGCCCCCGTAAGCGAAGGGCCGTGAAGCTCGCGAGCGCCGTGAGCGCCCCGATCGCGATCGCCGAGAGCGGCGACACGAATCCGGCCCCCGGCGTGATGCCGACGAGCCCGACGACCGCGCCCGTCGCCGCGCCGACCGCCGTCGCATGGCCGCCGAAATGGTTCTCGAGGAGGAGCCAGGTGAGAAGGGCTGCCGCCGCCCCGGCGTTCGTCGTGACGAACGCGAGCGACGCGACGCCGTTTGCCCCCAGCGCCGATCCGGCGTTGAAACCGAACCACCCGAACCACAGCAGGCCCGAGCCGAGGAGCACGTACGGGACGTTGTGCGGGATCAGCGCGACACGCTTGTGGTCCTGGCGCGCGCCGAGCATGCGCGCGGCGACGAGCGCGGCCGTTCCGGCCGTCACGTGAACGACCGTGCCCCCGGCGAAGTCCAGCGCGCCCCACCCGCGCAGGAATCCTCCCGTGCCCCAGACCCAGTGTGCGACGGGGGCGTACACGGCGAGACTCCAGAGACCGATGAAGAGAATGTACGCGCGAAAGCTCATCCGCTCGACGATCGCGCCCGAGATCAGAGCGGGGGTGATCGTCGCGAACATGCCCTGGAAGACGAAAAATGCGAGGTGCGGAACCGTCGCGGCGTAGGCCGGCTCGGGGGCCGCGCCGACGCCGCCGAGTCCAAGCCACTTCAGCCCCCCGAGGAACGCCGAGCCCGGCGCGAACGCGAGCGAGTACCCGGCCAGCATCCAGAGGATTCCTCCGATGCCCATGGCCACGTACGTCATCATGAGCGTGTTGAGCGTGTTCTTCCGCCGCACGAGGCCGCTGTAGAAGAAGGCCAGCCCCGGGTTCATGACGAAAACGAGCGCGGCCGAGCCGAGAAGCCAGGCGGTATCGCCGGCGTTTATCGCGGGCAGAGCGGCGCCGTTCACGAGGGGTCGCCCTTCGCGACACGGATCGCGCGCGCCTGGACTTCGCCGGCCGAGACCGGCGTCAGCGCCTGGACGTCCTGCTCGCCGGTCCGGATCCGGATCACGCGGTCGAGCGGCTGGACGAAGATCTTGCCGTCGCCGACCTCTCCCGTGCGGGCGCCCGCGATGATGGCCGCGATCGTGGCTTCGACAAAAGGCTCGGAGACGGCGATGTCGATGCGCACCTTCTCGACGAATTCGAAGACGATCGTCGTTCCGCGGTACTGCTCGACCGTTTCGTGCTCGCCGCCGTGCCCTTGCACGCGCGACAGGGAAATCCCCGTGACACCCATGCGGAACAGCTCAGCCTTCACGTCCGCGAGCTTTTCGGGGCGGATGATCGTCGTGATGAGTTTCATGACGGCGCGTTGTATCGTCTTTCGAAGTCGAAGAGAAGGCTTGGTTGGAGGCTCGGTGGTTCGAACGATCCGGGTAGAACCGGGGGGCGGGATCGGCTCGATCGGGGCCTACCCGGCCGGGGACGAAGAGGACGTGGCCCTGAAGGACGGCACGGCGGTGCACCTGCGGCCGATCAGGGACACCGACGAGGCGGGTCTCCTCTCTCTCTACGACCGCCTCTCGCCCGAAAGCCTCTATTTCCGCTTCTTCGCGGTACCCGACAAGGACCTGGGGAAGATCGCGTACCTCACGCACGTCGACTACGATCGGCGCTACGCGATCGTCGCCGAGACGGCGGGCGATGTCGTGGGCATCGCGCGCTGGGAGAGCCTCGCCGACCGGCCGGGCCACGTGGAAGTCGCGTTCACCGTGGCCGACGCCTTTCAGGGTCGCGGACTGGGCAGCATCCTCTTCCGGCGTCTCGCCGAGCTGGCGCGGGCGCGGGGAATCGCGGTCTTCGAGGCCGAGGTTCTGAAGAACAACGAGCGCATGCTGCGCGTCTTCGAGCGCACGGATCTCCCGACGGCGACGCGCGACCAGGGGAGCATCCTGACGATCCTCATGGCGCTCGACCCGCTGGCGCCCCCGCCCGCCTGATCCGGCGCCGTATCCCTATACTTGCCGCGCGGTGGCCGCGGAACCACTTCCCAAGAGCATCGGCCGGTACGAGATTGTCCGTCTGCTCGGCCGGGGCGGCATGGGCGAGGTCTACCTCGCGACGGATTCCGCGCTGGGCCGCCAGGTCGCCATCAAGATTCTCCCGGCCGCCCTTCAGAGCGACGCGAAGATGCGCGGGCGTTTCATGAATGAAGCACGCGCCGTCGCGGCACTGAACCATCCCAACGTGATCACGATCCACGACCTCGCGACGACGGACGCGCGCGACACAGGAGTGCCTCCCGGAGCCCTCTATCTCGTCCTCGAGTACCTCGAAGGCGAGGGACTGGACGAGATCATGGACAGGAGGCGCCTCTCGGTCTCGGAGTGCCTCGACATCGCGATTCAGGCGCTCGAGGGCCTCAAGGTGGCGCATCAGAGCCGCATCCTGCATCGGGACGTCACCCCCTCGAACCTCATGCTCGCGCCCAACGGCCACGTTAAGGTGCTCGACTTCGGGCTGAGCAAGATCCTCTCCGAGGGCGCCCGCGACGCGTCGCGGACTCACCTTCACACGGGAGAAGGGATGATCGTCGGCACCCTCGACTACCTGTCGCCGGAACAGGCCCTCGGCAACCCCCTGGACGAGAGGTCCGACCTCTTCTCCCTGGGCATCGTCTTCTACCAGATGCTGTCCGGCGTGCACCCGTTCTCGGGCGCGAGCGTGACGCAGATGGTGGCCAAGATGATGACGAAGGAAGCCGATCCCTGGCCGGAGCCCGACCTCGTGCCCGAAAGCCTCAAGCAGATCGTCGCGCGCGCCCTCCGCAAAGACCCGGCCGAACGTTACGGCAGCGCGGGCCAGATGATTCTCGACCTCGTGGTTGCGCGGCGCGATCTGCACGCCCGGCCCGCGAGGGGAGCCGTCACGCGCGAAGTTCCCGCCCTCGCCCCCGTCTCCGCCTCCGTCGCCGACTCCACGGCGCCCCTCCGGAGGCCCCGCTCCACGGCCGCGGCCGTGACCAGCGAAATGCCCGTACCGCGGAAGGGGCCTCTGCTCCTCCTCCTCGGAGCGAGTCTCGTGTTGATCGCCGGGACCGCCGTTTTCGCGGCCCGGGGCTGCGGCCGATTCCGGACGCTCGCGCCCCGCGCCGGAGCTTCGATCTTGAGATAGGCTTCACGCCAGCTTCACACATCCACTGCACCGAGTGGTGACGATCATGCCGTTGTTCGAAGGAGGGATTTCGATGTCTCGAGTGATTCGTTCTATCGCCGTATTCACGGTTGCCCTGGCGCTCGCTCTCGTGTGGCCCCCCGCACCGCTCTTTGCGCAGAGCAGCGCGGGATCCATCTCGGGCACCGTGGCCGACGCCTCCGGCGGGCCCCTCCCGGGCGCGAGCGTGACCGCGAAGAACACGAAGACGGGGTCCACGCGGACGACCGTCTCCAACGCCGCGGGAGCGTTCAACTTTCCGCTTCTCTCCGTGGGCGTCTATGGCGTGACCGCGGACCTCTCCGGCTTCGGCTCGGCGACGAAAACCGGAATCGAAGTAAACGTCGGCGGCGACGTCACGCTCAAGTTCGTGCTCGCTCTCTCGAGCGTGAAGACGGCGGTGACCGTCACCGAGGAGGCGCCGCTCATCGAGACGACGCGCACGCAGCAAAGCGCCGTCGTGAACGAGAATTACATCGCGAACCTCCCGACGAACGGGCGTAACTTCATCGATTTCGTCCTCACGACGCCGGGCGTCACGAAGGACCCGCGCCTCGGCGACATCAGCTTCGCCGGCCAGCGCGGCACGCTGAACAGCCTCGTGATCGACGGCGCCGACAACAACAACACGTTCTTCGGCCAGGCCCTCGGCCGCACCGGCTCGGGCCGCGCGCCCTACCAGTTCAGCCAGGACGCCGTGAAGGAGTTCCAGGTCAACCGGAACGCGTACACGGCCGAGTACGGACGGGCAGGCGGCGCGGTCATCAACGTCGTGACGAAGTCGGGCACGAACGAGTTCCACGGAAGCGCGTTCGAGTTCTTCCGCGACAAGGGCATGAACGCGAACGACTACGTCAACGTGATCAACGGCCGCGACAAGAGCAACTACCACTACAACCAGTTCGGTGCGAGCTTCGGCGGGCCGATCCTCAAGGACAGGCTCTTCTTCTTCGCGAACTACGACGGGCAGCGCAACACGAACGGGCAGCCCGTCATCCTTTCCACCGGCGCCCTCCCAACGGACGCGAACACCACGGCCGGTCTCGCGAAGCTCACCGCCGTCGCGGGCCCGTACGACCGCGGCCAGAACCAGGACGTCTATCTCGCGAAGGCCGACTACGACGCGGGCTCCTCGACGCACGTCTCCGTGCGTTACAACCGCCAGGAGTTCACGGGCGTGAACAACGAGAACGGCGGCACGACACAGTCCGTCACGCACTCGGGCAACTCGCTCGTCAAGACGGATACCGTCACCGCCTCCCTCACGAATTCCTTCGGGGCATCGCTTTTCAACGAACTGCGCGGCCAGTACGCGAGGGACTCCGAGCCCGGCCTCGCGAACAGCGCGGACCCCGAGGCGCTGATTCAGGACGTCGGAAACTTCGCCTTCACGATCGGGCGGAACAACTTCAGCCCACGCGAGACGACGATCACCCGCTATCAGGTCGCCGACGCCGTGACGCTCCTGTTCGGAAACCACGCCGTGAAGGGCGGTTTCGACTTCAATCGCGACCTGATCCTGAACTGGTTCCCCGGAAACTTCTCCGGCAGCTATACCTTCAACTCGATCGCCTCTTACAACCTCGGACAACCCATCCGGTTCGTCCAGGCGTTCGGGGGCCCCGGAACGAGCGGCCCCTTCACGAACCCCGATCTCTCGGAGATCGGACTCTTCCTGCAGGACGAGTGGCGGCCGACCCCGAGCCTCACCCTCAACCTCGGCCTCAGGTACGACAAGCAGGGCATCGCGCAACCCACGGTGAGGAACCCGGACGCGCAGCTCCTCGCGGCGGGCATCGACACGAGCGTCATCAAGGAGGACACGAACAACGTCGCCGTCCGCCTCGGGTTCGCGTGGTCGCCGAAGGGCCAGGACGCCACGGTCGTGCGGGGCGGATACGGCATGTTCTACGGCCGGACGCCCTCGATCATGATCGGCACCGCGATGTCGAATAACGGAGTCAACGTGCAGACGCTGACGTTCACGGGCGCCCAGATGCCGACGTACCCGAACATCTTCCCCTCGATCCCGACGGGCGTCGCCCTGCCGAAGCCGACGATCTTCGTCTTCGACCCGAACTTCGAGAACCCGCTCGTCCACCAGGCGAGCCTCGGCATCGAGCATGCGATGTCGAACGACTACTCGGTCGGCCTGTCCTATCTCTACGTGAAGGGCACCAAGCTCCAGCGCTCGACGGACATCAACGTCGGATCCCCATCCGTCGTCAACTTCACGGACGCCGCCGGGAACGTCTATCCCATCACGCGCTACGGCGCCGACCGTCCCTTCACGAACTTCGCGCGCGTCGTCCAGTTCCAGAGCACGGCGGAATCCAACTACAACGGCGTCACGCTCGAGCTCAACAAGCGCTTCTCGAACAACTGGCAGGCGCGCGTCGCGTACACGTTCGGCAAGGTGCTCGACACGAAGCCCGACGCGACCTCGGTCGTCCCGGGCGGCGGCGACGACGCCAAACAGGCCTCCGACCCGAAGAACTTCCAGGCGGACTACGCCCCGGGAGACGCCGACCAGCGCCATCGCATCGTTTTCTCGGCCTACTGGAGCCTTCCGTACTACCGCAGCGCGGGCGGTCTCGGGCAGGCCCTGTTCGGAGGATGGTCGCTCTCGGGGATCGTCACGCTCGCGAGCGGCCAGCCGTATTCGCCGATCCTCTCGCCGCTCAACGACATCAACAACGACGGAAACAACCGCAACGACCGCGCCCCGGGCTTCTCGCGCAATTCGTTCAACTACCCGACGTTCTTCTCGATCGACCCGCGCATCACGAAGGACGTCCCGCTCGGAGGGGTGACGCTCCAGGTGATTCTCGAGGCCTTCAACGTGTTGAATCGGTCGAACATCGTGAGCGTGAACCAGGGCTACTACGGTGCGAACGGAACGGTGCTCACGCCGCTCGCGAGCTTCGGCGCGCCGACCGCTTCGTTCGGCCCCCGCATCCTCCAGCTCGCCGCAAAATTGATCTTCTGAATCGGACGTCTCGAATGGCCTGAACGTGTTTTCCTGCTTAGAAGGGTGTGTGAGCCCATCGCTCATTCATCCTTCTAGGCAATCGAGAATTCCCTCGTAATCCGCCGGCAGAGGCGCCGTGACGTCGATTCCCAATTCCGCGACCTCGATCCGCCAGGCGTGGAGCAGCGGATGTGTGAGCCGCGAGAGCGCCTCGCGCAGGGCGCGGTCCCTCACGCCATGCCAGCGGCTGGCGCCCCCGTAGAAGTCGTCGCCCACGATCGGGTGGCCATTCGCGGAAAGATGGACGCGGATCTGGTGCGTGCGTCCGGTTTCGGGGTGGAGCTCGAGATCGGCGAGCGACGGGAATCTCCCGAGCGTTGCGTAGAGCGTGACGGACGGCTTCCCGTCGGCCCAGACGCGCATCTTGCGCCCGTCCTTCGGGTCGCGCGCGAGCGCGAGGTCGATCGTCCCCTTCGCGGGCACCGGGTGGCCCCAGACGAGCGCACGGTACGTCTTCCGGGCGCGGCGCTCCTGAAGCGAGAGGCTGAGCGCGCGATGCGCGGCGGGGGTTTTCGCGAAGAGGACGACGCCCGACGTTCCCGCGTCGAGGCGGTGCACGAGAAGCGGGAGAGGGTCCGGCAGAGCGACCCCGCAGGCCGCCAGCAGACGCCGGACCGCATCTTCCGCGGACTTGCCCTCCTTCGAAGACGTCGCCATCGAGACGCCAGGAGGCTTGTCGAGAGCCAGGACGTCTTCGTTCGCGAAGAGGATCACCGCGCCGGAAGCTCGTCCACGTTCGTCATGACGACGCGGGATTCCGCGTAGATGACGCGCGACGCGTAGCGGCGCTTCTTCACGACTTTCGTCTCGACGAGAACCATCCGTCCCGACGCCAGGTCTTCGGGAACGGACGCGTCCCTCGCGAGGGGGTATTTCACGAGCTGTCCCGCGGGTGACGTCACCGTGATCGATCTTCCCGGCACGTATCCCGTCACGGTCGACGCGGCCGAGCGCCCGAGCATGACGGGCTTGCCCGGGGCGAGGCCCGACTTCAGCCGGACGCGGCCGGCCGCCGGGAACGCGACGAGCGGCGGCGCGGAAACGGTCGGTCCGCCCTCGGGCGTCGGGGCGGAAGCGGGTGCCGTCGTTTCCGGGACGGGTGTCGGGGCGGCCTCCTGCGCGGAGAGCCGCCAACCGGTTAGCGCCATCAGTGAACCGAAAGCGACGCGGAAAATGGACGGGAACGCGCCGGCTTTCAACGGACCGGCGACTGCGCGGCGGAGAACTTGGACTTCGGCGGCGCCTTGGGCGGCGTCTGCCGCGACACGAGGTCTGCGGTCTTCCCGCTGCCGGGGCCCTCGAACGGAACGCGGACGACGACGCGGTCTCCGGTCGCGAGACCTTCGTACACGCGCGCGCCCGGCGCGAGAGCCACGGTGCGCGTGCGCCCGTTCTTCTCGACGATCGTGATCGAGACGCCCTTCGCGTAGGCCTTGACGCGTCCCCGGAGCGATAGGAACGCCGCCTTGACCTCCGCCGGGCCGGTCGGGCCGGGAGGCGGAGCCGGAGCGGCGGCCGGCAGGGTGGTTCCCCCGCCCGTGACGCCGACGACGCCCGTCGAGGGGGCCGGCGTCGCGGACGGATCCACCGCGCCGCGATTCGTCCGAACGTATCCCTCGGAGTCCGTCGGCATCGAGCCGCTCGGCCGCGCGACGCCTTCCTTGTTCGGCTGATCCGGGAGAGACGGCGCCACGACGTGCTGTTCGGCGGGCGTCGACGCCGGCGCCGGCGGGATGGGCGTCGGCGCTTGCGCGCGTGCCGAGCCGCCGGCGGCGGACGCGAGGGCGAGGACTGCGGCGAGGGCGACCTTCATATGCGAATTGTAGTCTTTGGGGTCACGGGTTCCGCAGCGTCCTCAGGCGGACTCCGGCGTGCGCGGTCGGACCCCTCGGTCGGGAAACCTCGAGGAAACGACGAGGTTGACGAGGGCGAGAGCGAGGAGCACGGCGAAAACCGGCAGGAGCGACTGCTCGAGCGCGAGACGCATCTCGCGGGGGACGTGCCCCTCCGTCAGGAGAGATCCGGCCGAATCGGCAGCCGCACCCATCCGGCGCGTCAGGCCGGCCGCGAGAATCCCTCCCAGCGCCCCCACGCCCAGCGAGCCGCCCACCGTTCGGAAGAAAGGCACGAGGCTCGTCGCGACGCCCCGCCGATGCTCTGGGGCCACGTTCTGGATCGCGAGCACCTGGGCAAGAGACGAGGGGCCGAGCCCGGCTCCGATCAAGCCGCACGCCGCGCTGATCGCGGCCACCGGGGCGTCGAATCGAGCCGCCATGAGGAGCCCAACGAAACCGATCAGGATGAGAATCGCGCCGGCTTGCGCGGTCTTCCGAAATCCGAATCGGACGATCACGCGCGCCGCAGCCGCCGCCGAGATCGCCCAGAAGAGGACGAGCGGCGTGATGACCGCGCCCGCCGCCCCCGCGGTGCCGCCGCGCGCTCCCTGCACGAAGAGCGGCACGAACGTATCCACCCCGTAAATCGTTGTCCCGAGGAGGATGCCTCCCATGTAGGGGGCTGCCGTCTCCGCGTGCCGAAAGAGCTCCGGTGGGATGAGTGGGTGCCTGCGCCCGGCCTGGAGCCGCGCGAAAAGGACGAGCAGGGCGAGACCCAGGAACCCGAGAAAAAGGCGCACCCCCGTCCCGAGGGCCCCCGCTCCCGCTCTCTGAAGGACGGCGAAGAGTAGCGCCGCGATCCCGAGAGCCAGCGTGAGCGCGCCCGCGACGTCGAGCGGGTCGGACCCGGGTTTGCGCGACTCGATCATCTTCGTCGCGACGAGAAACAGGGCGACGAGCCCGAGCGGCACGTTGATCGTGAAGATGGACCGCCAACCGAACGTCAGCGTCAGGAAGGCGCCGAGAAGCGGGCCCACGAGGCTCGCGAATCCCCAGACGCCGCTGAAGAACGCCTGCACCCGCGCGCGTTCCTCGAGCGAATAAAGGTCGCCCGAGACCGTGAGCGCGATCGGGACGAGGCCGCCCGCGCCGAGGCCCTGGAGGCCGCGCGCGACGATGAGCTGCGGCATCGACCGGGCCAGCGCGCACGCCACCGCCCCCGCCAGGAACACGAGAGTCGCGCTCATGAGGACGCGCCGCCTCCCGTAGACGTCGGCGAGCCGGCCGTAGATCGGCATCGTGATCGTGGAGGCGAGAAGGTAGATCGAGAAGACCCAGGAGTAGAGCGGCAGCCCGTGGAGCTCGCCGATGATCGTCGGCATCGCCGTCGACACGACCGTCGACTCGAACGACGACAGGGCCGTCACGAGAAGCAGTGCGATCGTCACGGCCCGGCGCCGCGCGGGATCGAAGCGGGGCGCGACGGAGGCCGACATCGGCGGCAGAGAGTAGCAGGCGCAACCGCACTAGAATCCCGATCCGGAGGCGCGCGATGAAGCTCGAGGGCCGGGTCGTTCTCATCACGGGCGCCGGGCGCGGGATCGGCCGCGCGCTGGCGCACGCCTTCGCGGCGGCGGGGGCGAAGGTGGCTCTTCTCGGAAAGACGAAGAAGAACCTGCTCGAGGTCCAGAAGGAGCTGAAGGACTCCGGCGCCGCGACCGTCGTCCTCGCGGCGGACGTCTCGGACGAGGGGGCGGTCTCGCGCGCCGTCGCCGCCGCCGAGCAGCAGCTCGGGCCGGTGGACGTCCTCGTGAACAACGCGGGCGTCTTCGCGCTGGCGCCCATCGAGAAGATGGACACGGTGGCCTTCGACCGCATGCTCGCCATCAACCTCCGCGGTCCCTTCCTGATGTCCCGCGCCGTGCTGCCGGGTATGAAATCCCGCAAGCGCGGGCACATCGTGAACATCTCGTCGACGGCGGGCCGACGGGGGTTCGCGGGAGGCGGCGCGTACTGCGCGTCGAAATTCGGGCTCGCGGGCCTCACCGAGGCGATGCGTTACGAAGCCCGCGCCTCGAACGTGCGCGTGACGTGCGTCTTCCCGTCCACGGTGAACACCGACCTCGTCAAAAAGGCAGGAATGGACTTCGTGCCCGAACGCGCGATCCAGCCGGAGGACGTCGCGAACGCGATCGTGTCGCTCGTGGCGATGGACGACCGCGCGATGACGACGGCCCTCGAGATCTGGCAGACGAACCCGTGACGTCGAAACATGGAGTCCCCAAGCCCCACACGCCCGCGGCGCCCCCCCACGCGAAGGGCACCTCCCGGCCCCTCCCCCGCCATCACCACGTGGAGGCCCACTTCTCGGGCTCGGAGACCGTGCGCGACGTCGTGCTCGGGATGTCCGACGGCCTCACGGTCCCGTTCGCCCTCGCGGCCGGACTTTCCGGCGCGGTCGCGAGCTCGCGGGTCATCCTCGTGGCGGGCGTCGCCGAGCTGGCCGCGGGCGCGATCGCCATGGGCCTCGGCGGTTATCTGGCCGCGAAGAGCGAGGCCGACACGTGGCATAGCGAGCTGAAGCGCGAGTACGAGGAGGTGAAGGACGTTCCCGCGGAAGAGCAGGAAGAGGTCCGCAAGGTCTTCCGCGGCTGGGGCCTCGTGGGCGAAACGCTCGAGGCGGCCACGCACGCCGTTTGCTCGGATCACGATCGCTGGGTGGACTTCATGATGCGCGAGGAGCTCAACCTCTCGGAGCCCGACCCGAAGCGGGCCCGCGTCTCGGCGCTCACGATCGGCGGCTCGTACGTGGCGGGCGGGGCGATTCCGCTGTCCCCCTATCTCCTCGGGGTCCCCGTGACCACGGCGCTCGCCACGTCGGTCGTCGTCACCCTTCTCGCGCTGGCCGTGTTCGGGGCGTTCAAGGGCAAGCTCACGGGCCGCCCGATCCTCAGCGAGGCGCTGCGCACCGTCTTCGTCGGGGCGCTCGCATCCGGAGCGGCGTATACGTTGGCCCGACTGATTTCCGGTTGACATGCCGGGGCGGAAGCCGGGGCTTGAGACGGGGACTCAACGGAGTGATCCGTTTGCACCATTGAGGAAGACCGGGTCCGCCCGCACTCTGACGCGCACCCGAAGGGTCCATTCCGGGAACCTTTCCTGATCATTTTCCATGGGAGAAGGCGAGGCCGCTGTGCAAAACCGAACTATCACGATCGCCATGGTCGGCGCAGGGGGCGACGGAATCGTCACGATGGCCGACGTCCTCTCGCAGGCCGCCGCGCGCGACGGCCTCAACGTCCTCAAGACAGAGGCTTACGGCCCGCAGATCCGGGGCGGCGAGTCCTCCAGCGTGGTCCGTCTCAGCGGGGACCCGATCTACGAATCCGGCGACGCCGCGGACGTCCTCGTCGTCTTCAGCTGGGCCGACTTCAGCCGTTTCAAGGGCGAGTGCACGCCCGCAAGGAACGCCGTCGTCCTCTCGGACGAAGCCGATCCCGTCGCCCGCACCCCCGAGGACCTTGGGCTCTCGGCGGACGCCGTCTGGATCAAGCTGCCGTTTGGAAAGCTGTCCACGGACTCGGGGGCGAAGGGATCGAAGAACCTCGTGGGCCTGGGCGTTCTCACGGCTCTCTTCGGCCTGCCCGAAGGCACGCTTCGCCGCGCGATCGTCTCCCGCTTCGGGCGGAAGAAAGCGGCCGTCGGCGAAATGGCCTTGAAGGCGTTCGAGGCCGGCCTCCTCCTCGGTGGGACGCTCCCCCCGATGCCGGAGCGCCGGCTCGCCTTCACGCCGGGACCCGCCAAGCTCATCATGTCGGGCAACGAGGCGACGGCGATCGGCGCCCTGCACGCGGGCTGCCGCTACTTCGCGGGCTACCCCATCACGCCCTCCACGGAGATCCTCATGTTCCTCGACGAGTGGCTTCCGAAGATGGGCGGCTCGCTCGTCCAGACGGAAGACGAGCTCTCCGCGATCGGCGCCGTCCTCGGCGCCTCCTTCGCGGGCGAGAAGGCGATGACGGCGACCTCGGGCCCGGGCCTCTCGCTCATGACCGAAATGCTCGGGCTCGCGTCGATGGCCGAGCTCCCCTGTGTCGTCGTGAACGTGCAGCGCGGGGGTCCCTCGACCGGTCTCCCCACGAAGAGCGAGCAGTCGGACCTCTTCCAGGCGGTCTTCGCCGGGCACGGCGACATGCCGCGCGTCGTCCTCGCCTGCTCGGACGTGGAGGACTCTTTTCACACGACGGTCGATGCGTTCAACATCGCGGAGGAGTACCAGATTCCCGTCATCGTCCTCTCCGACCAGCTCGTCGCCGGACGGCGGGAGACGTTCGACCCGGCGTCCCTCGTCCACGAGGTCCGCGAGCGGCGGCTCCCCTCCGCCGACGAGCTGACCGACTACCACCGCTACCGGGAGACCGCCGACGGCGTTTCGCCGATGGCGCGTCCGGGCGTCAAAGGCGGGATCTACCAGACGAACGGCCTCGAGCACGACGCGGAAGGCAGCCCCGGCTCCGGGTTTCTCCTTCACGAGAGCATGAACGCCAAGCGCTACCGCAAGCTCGGCCCCATCCGGGACGCCTACACATTTCACCGGCGCTACGGCCCGGAGGCCGCGGACGTCGGGATCGTCTGCTGGGGCTCGTCGAAGGGAGCCGTGCGCGAGGCCGTCCGGCGCGCGAACGAGCGGGGTGAGAAAGTGGCCGCCTTCGTGCCACAGATGATCTACCCGTTCCCGACGAAGGAATTCGAAGCCTTCCAGAAAAGCGTCAAGAGTCTTCTCGTCGTCGAGCTCTCCTACGCGGCGCAGTTCTACAAGTACCTCCGCACATTCCTCGATCTTCCCCTCGATCGAACACGCGTCTACAAGAGGTCGGGCGGCAAGAACCTGACCGTCGCCGAGGTGGACGCGGAGATCGTCGCGCTCGTCGCGTCCCAGCGCGCCCAGGAAAAGGTGTCCGCATGAGCGAAGCCGTCGCGCTCCCTCCCGAGTCTCCCGCTCCGTTCAAGCCGGCCGATTACAAAACCGACCTGAAGCCCGTCTGGTGCGCCGGCTGCGGCGACTTCGGCGTCCTGACCGGCCTCTACCGCGCGCTCACCGAGCTGCAGGTGAAGCCCTGGGAGACGGTCGTCGTCTCGGGCATCGGCTGCTCGTCGCGCCTCCCCGGCTACGTCGACACGTTCGGCGTGAACAGCCTCCACGGCCGCGCCCTCCCGCTCGCGGCGGGAGTCAAGGTTGCGCGCCCGGACCTCACCGTCATCGCGGTGGGAGGCGACGGCGACGGCCTCGCGATCGGCGGCAACCACTTCCTGCACGCCGCGCGGCGGAACCTGGACGTCACCTACCTCATCATGGACAATGAGATCTACGGCCTCACGAAGGGCCAGGCCGCGCCCACGACTCCCGCCGGTGACAAAACGAAGTCCACTCACTACGGCAACCCCGAGCCCGCGGTCGATCCCTGCGAGCTCGCGATCTCGGTCGGCGCGACGTGGGTCGGGCGGGCCTTTTCGGGCGACCTCAAGGGCACCGTCGAGCTCATGGTCAAGGCCCTTCGCCACAAGGGCTTTGCGTTCCTGAACGTCATGTCTCCCTGTGTCACCTGGCGCGGCGACGACCAGTTCAAGACGCTCAAGGCGAAGCAGAGGCAGCTCCCCGAGAACCACGACGCCTCGTCGCGCGCGGCGGCGCTCCTTTACACGCGCGAGACCGAATTCGTGACGACCGGGGTCCTCTTCGACGTCTCGGAGCCCACGCTCCTCGACCGCCTCGCAACCGTCAAGGTGAACGCCCTCGCCGGCAAGCCGCAGTCGACCGTGCAGGACATCATCAAGAGCTTCCAGCCGTCGTTCTGACGGCGCTTCGCCCCCGGGCTTCGGGCCGCGCTCGCGCGGCCCTTTTCTTTCGCCCTCAGCGCCCCCGCATCTCGTAGACGAAGCCCATGCCGGGCGTCTTCTTCTCCTCGAGCGTGGCGCGGTAGGCGCGGGCGGCGTCCACGTCCGGGAATTCGCCCACGACGACGCGATACCAGACGCCCTTGTCCCCGAGATCGACCTCGACGGCGCGCGCGGGCGACCCGAGCGCCGCGCCGAGCTTCGCGGCTTCCTTCGCCGCGCTCGCGCGGTCCTTCGTCGAGGAGAAGTGGATGACGTAAACGGCGGGCTTCCCGGTCCAGTCGGGCGTCACAAGAAGCGCGGCCTTGCCCCTCGGCAGCGCGGGCGCGGGTTTCGCAGCAGGGGCCGAGGGCTTCGCGGCCGCCGCCGGAGCGGCTGTCGGCGCCACGGCGGGCACGGAAACGGCGACGGGAGCGGCTGGCAATTCATCAGGCTTCTTGCGCACGAGCGGCGCGACCGGTTTCACGATCTCGTTCCTGAAAACGTATTCGCGCACGGCCCACGCGAGCCCCGCCCCGACCGCGAGAACGAGCGCGACGGCCACGATCCAGCCCCGCCGACCGGAACGTGGCGGTGCCGGCGGACGAGAATCAGGCGACTTGAAGTGGAATTCCTCCATCGCCGGCTGTGTGTTGTCCTCCAGCAGGTCGTCGCTGATCGGGGGCACCTCGGACATGGACATGGCCCTGGCCGGCGGCTCGAGCGGCACGTAAGGCTCATCCGCCTCCCGGATCGCGGGCATGGCTGGGATCGACGGCGCGGTCGGCGCCCTGAGGAAGCGTTCGAACCCCGCCGCAGAACGGGCCGCCGGGAGCGGCTCGACGGGCAGCGACGGGGGCTCCGGCCCCCTGGGATGCTCGAGCGGAATCGACGGGGCGGCTACGACGGCCGGCCTCGACAGGGGTCTGGGCTTCGCCGGAGCCTCCGTGGGCAGCTCGCCGAAGAGATCGCCCATGGCAGAAGGCTGCAGCTCGCGCGGCGGCAGAGGCTCGCGCGGCGGCAGAGGCTCGCGCGGCGGCGACGGCTCGGTCTCCGCGGGCGCGGCCGCTTCGGGAGCGAACGTGATGGGCTCCGGTGCCGGCCTGGAGTCGCGCACAGGCTCGCTGGGCGCGGAGATCCCGACCGGACCTCGCGACCTGTGCGGGATCGGCAGGATCGCCGACCGAAACGGCGCGTCCTCGGCCTGAATCGGCAGATCCTTCTCCCAGTTCAGATCCGAACGCGACGCCAGATCCTGGAAGGGATCGTCGGCCTGCACAGGCTTCGCCGGCGGCGGCGACGCCGGCGGCTCGCGCGCGGGCGCCGGCCGGGCGGGAAAAACGGGCATGGGCGGAGACGCAGGCTCCGCAACGGGCATTACCGACCCGTCCCGCTCGAGCTGGAGGCGCGCCCGCCTCACGAGGACGTCCAGCGGCGCGGCTTCGAATCCCTGCTTCACCTTCGCCAGCTCCTCGGCAACCACGCTGCGCGCCGCCTTGAACAGCACCGCCGGATCCGCCGAAACGGTCTTGGCGAGATCGCGCACGACGTCCGTCACGGCCGGCAGCATCCTCTTCCGGGGCTCCGAATCTCGCGGGAATCCGGTGTCGAGCGGGCTCATGCCGAGAGCGGCTCCCAGTCTCCTTCGGGCGCGTCGAGTGCGATGGCGAGGCCGCCATTCGAGCCCGCGAAAACCGGATCGTCCACGGCGCGCACGCGGCCGCCGCCGATCTCGGCGAGCGCCTTCTCGAGCGCCGCCTGGAGACCGGGCAGCTGCGAGCCGCCGCCCGCGAGAACGATGTTGCGCTGCACCTTTTCCTGGTATTCCGGCTCGACCTTCGAGAGGAGGTCGAGCATCGTCTCGGTGATGGGCCCGACGATGCTTTCGCAGGCCTTCTTCATCTCGGCCGTGATGTCGACGTCGGCCGGCTTCCCCTTCACGGGGAACCGCACGACGACCGGACCCGGCGGGCTCCCGACGAAGCTGTGCTTCTCTTTCCATTCGCGCACCATGTGAATCGAGAAACGGCCGTCCGGGTTCTTCGCCTTCACGAGCGTCATGAGCTGCTCGTCGATGGAGTCGCCCGCGTGTGTCAGCGTGCGCTGATCGTCTTCGGTCGGGTAGCGGCCGTTCATGACACAGAAATCCGTCGTTCCCGCGCCGATGTCGATGACCATCGTGTGGAGCAGCGCGTCCATCCCGTACGCCACGGCGAACGGCTCGGACACGATGAGGAGGGCGTCCGCGACCCCCTTAACCGCCGTGCGCAGGTGCTGGCGGGAGACGCGCAGGGCCTCGGCGGGCACGCCGACGACGGCCTGTATCGACTGGCCCTCCTTTCGGCCGGCCAGACCGATGAGGTGCTTGAGGAGCTCGTGCACGGCCTCCTCGTCCTTCGTGGAACCCTGCTTGATGAGACCGCGCTCCAGAGGGCGATGCAGGTCGAGCATGGGCCGGTTCTCGAGCGCCTCGGCGCCGAAGAGAATCGGCTTCTTCACGACCTTGCGGGCCACCATGTCCAGGGGCCAGCCCACGTAGCTCTCCACGACGTGGTGCGCGCCGTTCGAGGCCGTAATGGCGCTCCGCGACGTGCCGAGGTCGATCCCGACGTGGAGAACGTCCTTCTTCCCGCTCATGTCAACTCCGTCTGGAGGGCGGATGGTTCCGCGCCTCCGCATACGCGAGGATTCCGTTCGAAAGGGCCTGTGCGATCTGCTGACGATAACCGGGATCCCTGAGATGCCGCGCCTCTTCGTCGTTCGAGACGGTCGCGACCTCCGCGAGGATGCCCGGCATCTCCGTGGCGATGAGGACGACGAACGGCGCGCTCCTCACGCCGCGATCCTGGAGCCGGGGAACGACGGGCCGGAGCGAGGTCACGAGGCCGCCCTGCACGGACTCGGCGAACTTCCGGGACTCGCCCTGGCGGGAGTCCGCGAGGACCCCTTCGAGAAGGCGCCGGAAGTCGGCCATCGTGTACCCCGAGGAGCGGTTCTCGTCCCCGGCCAGCTGCTGGACGTGCGGGTCGGTCGTGGTCCCGAGAAAGTACGTCTCGACGCCGCGCTTGTCCTTCACCGAGGGAAGAGAGTTCACGTGAATCGAGACGAAAAGATCGGACTTCCTCGCGTTCGCGAAGACCACGCGGTCCTTCAGGGACAGGGTCGAGTCCGCCTCGCGTGTGAGGGACACGGTGATCTTCTGGGCGACGAGCAGGTCGCGAAGGCGGCGCGCCACGTCGAGCGTCACGTCCTTTTCCGCGATACCGGAAGCCGTCGCGCCCGGGTCCGTCCCGCCGTGCCCCGGGTCGATGACGACGGAGCGCACCTCGAGCCGGAAGAGCGAAGGCTCGAGGCCGTTCGGCGCGTTGACGACCGTCGCGGGCACGGCGGGCACCGCGGGCGGCGCCGAAACGACGAGGAAGTCCGTTCGCTCGCCCTTCCCCGTCGTCAGCGCGTTGATCGAGAGGAACAGCGCGAGCGGGACGACTACGAACACGGACGCGCGGAAGAGGCGCCGACGCACGCGGTCCGCGCGTCTGAGCCCGCGGGGCAGACGGCCCTCGATGACGTCCACGTTCTCGCGGATCGCGTCCTTGAGGATTGATTGCCGGAGTCGCTTCACGTCGGCCATCGTTAACCCAAAAAGGGTAACACCTGCGCGCCTTTCGACTGCAGGAGCCAGCGCGTCGCGGCGTGGCTCGGGTTCCCCAGAACCATCGCCGGCTCGCCCTCCTCGACGACGACACCGTCCGCGAGAATCACGACGCGCGTGGCGAAATCGCGCACGAGATCGTCGTCGTGCGTCGCGACGACGAGCGTCCGGCCGTCCTCCTTCACGAGTCGGGCGAGGGCGCGCCCCAGCTCGTTGCGGCGCGCGGGATCGAGCGAGGCCGTCGGCTCGTCCATCAGGAGGAGCGGGGGCTCCATCGCGAGAGCCCGCGCAATGGCGACGCGCTGCGCCTCGCCGCCCGACAGCTCGCGGGGCAGCGCTTTCTCGAGGTGCCCGACGCCGAGCGTGCCGAAGAGCGCGCGGGCACGCGCCTCCGCGGTCTCTCGCCGCACCCTCGCGACGTGGACGGGCGCCAGCGTCACGTTATCGAGGACCGGGAGGTGCTCGAAGAGCCCGTGGTGCTGAAAGACCATTCCGACGCGCGCGCGGAGGGCGCGGAGCGTCCCGCCCGCGGGCGGCGGGCCGGGCTCGAGCGCGACTCCGTCCAACGTGATCCTTCCGGCGTCGAAGCCCTCGAGGCCGGCGACGGCCCGGAGGACCGTCGTCTTCCCTCCTCCCGAGAGCCCCATGAGGGCCACGAACTCGCCGCGCGCGACGGAAAGCGTCACGCCGTTCAGGACACCCGTGGATCCGCGCGAAAGCCTCAGGTCGTCGATCGCGAGGAAGGGAGCGCTCACGCGGAGGCCGCCTTCCAGCGCCCCTCGAGCCGCCGCGCGAGACGCGAAAGCGGCAGGGACATGGCGAGGTAGAGCGCCGCGCAAAGAGCGCCCGGAATCGCCCAGCTCGCGATGTTCGTCGCGAAAATGGCCGTCTGCTTCGTGAGCTCGACGACCGTCACGACGGATACGAGCGAAGAATCCTTGAGGAGGGCGACGAAGTCGTTCGTCATCGGCGCGAGCGCGAGCCGGAAGGCCTGGGGGCCGCGTACGAGGCGGAGGACCTGCCCCTCGGTGAGCCCGAGCGTGCGCGCGGCCTCGAGCTGTCCCTTCGGCACTGCCTCGAGCGCGCCCCGGTAGATCTCGCTTTCGTACGCGGCGTAGTTGAGGCCGAGCC
Organism: Acidobacteriota bacterium; assembly: GCA_039934255.1. GTDB lineage: Bacteria > Acidobacteriota > Thermoanaerobaculia > UBA5066 > UBA5066 > Fen-183. The sequence continues at coordinate 29,146 of JBDTML010000163.1, forward strand.
CGAGGAGCGCCGCGACGAATGCGGGCAGGCGCACGACGGACGAGAGCCCGTAGTAGAGGACGAAGAGCTGGAGGAGTACCGGCGTCCCGCGCGTGATCTCGACGTACGCCGTCAGCAAGAAGCGCACGGGCGTGTTCCCGTACACCCGGCCGCTCGCGATGGCCACGCCGAGCACGACGGCGAGCGCCATCGAAAGGCACGAAAGCACGATGGTGACAAGGGATGCTCTCAGGAGAGAGGGGAGATAAGAGATCACGAGAGAAAGAGAGGAGGAAGAGAAGATTTTCTTAGAAGGTGAAGAGGAAGAGGGAGAAGAGGCGGGCTGCGCCAGGGCGCCCGCTCGCAGCGCTTCGGCGCCGCCCGGCGCCTCTTTGCCATTCGAGGAAATCCTCGTCCCCGTCCCCTCCGAAATCCGAAGCAAAGAATTTTCTATTTCCTTCTCCTGGAATTTCTCCTGTTCTCCATCCCACACGTTCCACTTCTCGAAGATCTTTCGCAGCGTCCCGTCCCGCATCTTTTCCCTCAGGATCGAGTCGATCCGGTCCCTGAGCCCCGCGTTCTCCTTCGCGAGAACGCCGACGTAGCGCCCCGTCGCGATCGTCGCGGGCTGGATGGCGAGGCCCGCGACGCGCCGCACCGAGCGCGCCGCCAGGACGTGATCGAGGAGCACCGCGTCCAGCCTGCCCTTCGCGAGGTCCTCGTAGGGATGCACGTCGTCGTCGTAGGAGACGGGGACGATGCCGTCCGTCTTCTCCGAGGCGGCGAGAAGGTCCCACGCGATCGTGCCCGCGAGCGTCCCGACCCTTCGGCCGCGGAGGTCGGCAACCGAGCGGAAGCGGCCGGTGTCGGCGGCCCGGACCGCGAGCACTTCCCGGAACTCGAAGTACGGGATCGTCAAAGCGAGCGCCTCCCGGCGCTGGGGCGTGTCTTCGACGCCCGACATGCCGATCTCGAAATCGCCCCGCGCGACGGACTGGTCGATCGTCTGGTACGCCACCTGCACGAACTGCGATCTCCGGCCGAGGCCTTCCGCGAGCGAGGACGCGATCTCGACGTCGAATCCGCGCAACTTCCCCGGATCCGCCGGGTCGGCCTCGACGAACGGCGCGCCCCCCTCCGCGTCGCCGCCCCACCGCAGGACGAGCGAATCGGGCCCCGCCGCGCGCGCCGCGCCCGCGGCGCCCGCGGACAGCAGGGCCGCGACGAGGACGGCCCGGATCACGTCTCGAAGCTCCCGAGCCGCTCTCCCACTTTCACGGGCCCGAGTCCGCGGGCGGGAAGCCACTCCGCGGCCCTCGGCCCGCCGACGAGGAGGACGACCGTCGAGCCGAGCTCGAAGGCCCCGAGATCGTCGCCGGAGGAGCACGGAAGATTCGACACCTCGAGACGGCCGCGGCGCGGCAGGAATCGCCCCGCGAGCCAGCGCGGGTCCACCACGACCCCCCCCACGTGCGTCGCCGCGACCATGACAGCGGCGACGACGAGTCCCTCGTCCTCCCGCGCGCCCCGTGCGATCCAGTAGGCGCGCCGGTTTCTCACGTAGAGCCGCGGCGTCGCGGCCGTGGAGGCGGCGTTGACGGGCCAGAGCTCCCCTTCCACGCGCCCGACCGCGACGCACGCTCCCGAGAGCGGGACGTGAATGCGGTGATAGTCCTTCGGCGCGAGGTAAAGCGTGACGTAGTGCGCGCCCGACAACTCGGAGGCGACGGCGTCCCCGTCGAGAAGCTCGTCGAGGCGGTACGGCAGACCCTTGGCCTGGATGAGCGTGCCCTCCTCCACCCGCCCCGCGGCGATCACGACCCCGTCGACCGGCGAATTGACTCCGCCCGCCACCGCCGGCGCCTGCGGCCTCGAACCAGGCTTCAGCCTTCGTGTGAAGAAGTCGAGAAATGACACATACGCGCCGATCTCCTTCTCCGCTTCGTCGAGATTCGCCCCGAATGCCGATGCGAAGCGCAAGAGAAGCGGGCGGCGCAGGCCTTCGAGGAGACGCAGCCGGGCGAGCGCTCCGACCGCGAGAGAGCCCGCCTTCTTGGGATAGAAACGCAGAAGGCGATGCATGGCCCGCGCTCTTACCGTACCGCCGCGATCGCCTGGATCTCGACCTGCCAGCCGCCGCGGAATTCGTTGACGGGCACGATGGCGCGCGCGGGGCGATGCGCGCCCATGACGCGCGCGTAAACCTCGTTGACGCGGCTCCAGAACGCGGCGTCCGAGACGTAGACCGTCATCTGCAGGACGTGGCTGAGGTCGCTGCCCGCCGCCTCGACGACGGCCTTCACGTTCAGGAGCGCGCGCTCGGTCTGCTCTTCCAGGGTTCCAGGAGGCGCGTCCGGCCGGGCGGCGTCCTTGCCGAGCTGGCCCGCGACGTACACGAGGCCCCCGTAGATGATTCCTTGTGAATAATGCCCTGCGGGCGGGGGCGCATCCTTCGTGAAGACGGCCTCCACGTCAGACCTTCTTCTTGAACTCTTCCGTCGCCTCGACGAGCGCGCTCGAGATCCCCGGCTCGTCCGCCGCGTGGCCGGCCGCGGGCACGACGACGAGCCGCGCCTCGGGCCAGGCCGCCGAGAGGTCCCAGGCCGACTGCATGGGGCAGACGAGGTCGTAACGGCCCTGCACGATGGTGCCCGGCAGCGTGCGGAGACGCCATGCGTCGCTCAGGAGCTGGCTGTCGCTTTCGAGGAACGTGCCGTTGATGAAATAGTGCGCTTCGATTCGCGCGAGCGCGATCTCGCGCTCGAGGTCCTCCGGATCGGGAGATTTCGTGTCGGGTACGAGATGGCTGGCGGCCCCTTCGAACGCGTTCCACGCAAGAGCGGCCTCGCGGCGGAGCACGGCATCCTCGGACGTGAGCCGCCGGTGGTACGCGCGCACGATCGACCCGCGCTCGCGCGTCGACAGGGGCGCCAGGAATTCCTCCCAGGCGTCGGGCACGATGCGGCGCATGCCGTCCGTGAAGCTCCACTCGATCTCCCACTTCCGCGCGAGGAAGATTCCGCGGAGGATGAGACCGGTGACACGCTCCGGGTGCTTCTCGGCATAGGCGAGGCCCAGCGTCGACCCCCACGAACCTCCGAAGACGAGCCACTTCTCGATCCCGAGATGCTCACGGATCTTCTCGGTGTCCGCCACCAGATCCCACGTCGTGTTCTCGCGCAGCTCGCCGAGCGGCGTCGACTTCCCCGCGCCGCGCTGGTCGAAGAGGATGATCCGCCAGAACGTGGGGTCGAAGAACCGGCGGTGGATCGGGGACAAGCCGGCGCCCGGGCCGCCGTGAAAGAAGACGACCGGACGGCCGGACGGATTGCCCGCTTCCTCGACGTGCAGCTCGTGAATGTCCGAAACACGCAGCCGGAGCGTGCGGGTCGGCTCGAGATCGGGAAAAAGGGACGGCATGAACGGATTATGAGCGAGGCGCGCCTCCGGGACGCCCCTCTTCAGAAGGCTCCGGCGATCGCGTCCCAGAAGTCGCAACGGGACGTTCGCACCCCGGCCCCCGGCGCAATCACGTTGTCGAACCCGAGAAATGTGTCGAGAGCCGCGTCGTAGCGGGGCCAGGGCGATGCGCCGGGAGCGTTCGGGTCTCCCTTCGCGGCGAACCGGGACCAGTACCCGTTCATCGCGTCCGAAAGCGCCCGCTCTCGCTCGGAGGGCGTGAAGCCCGGGAACTTGTCGAGGGTCCCGAAGACGAACGGGAGCTCCAGCGAGTGGTACGCGCCGTACGAAGCGGCAGACAACGAATCCAGAGCCTTGGTGAAGAAGTAACGAAACACGGGCTCGGTCTGGCTGGGCGCCGCCGCGCGCGCGATTCGCCGCGCCGGACACACGTAGATCTCGTCGGTCGTCGCCGCGATCCAGGCCTTCTGCGGCGTCGCGAAGGCGCTCGAGGGGTACTCCGCGAGAACGCGCGAGCCGAGGAGGCCTCCGTAGAAAGAAAAGATCGCCGACCGAAAGGCCGCGTCCGTGGGGAGAGAAGGGGCGTCGAGAGAGGTCTCGTCGGCATTCGCGCCGACGAGAAGCGGGACATGGTGATGTCTGCCGGCCGAGAGCGCGTCCAGCGGCGACTCGGGGAGAACGAAGCCATCCACGTTGGGGCCGTACGCGACGGCATCGGGGCGTCCCGCCGACACGAGCGTCTCCGCGCTCACGGTTCTGAGACACGCGGCCACGTCGGACGCTCCGCGGCAACCCGCCGCCTCGACGATCGTCTCGCCGGCCGCCTCCGCCTCGCGGAGCGTCGGCTGGCTGCAATGTCCGCTTTCGATGAGCGCGCGCGCGAAGAGCCCCTTCGCGAGCGGAGAGGCGAGAAGGGAGCAGACGTCCGCCCCTCCCGCCGACTCGCCGCCGACGAGCACCCCGTCCGGGTCGCCGCCGAATGCCGCGATGTTGCGCCGCACCCACTGTAGAGCGGCGATCTGGTCGAGAAGACCGCCGTTCCCCGAAACGCCCTCCGCGCTCTCGGAGTCGAGCGCGGGGTGTGCGAGAAAGCCAAGAGTGGAGAGCCGGTAGTTGATCGTCACGACGACGACTCCGCCCTTTTCCACGAAGGCCTCGCCGTCGTAAACCGGAAAACTCCCCGCGCCCTGCACGTTCCCGCCGCCGTGAATCCAGAACACGACCGGCGCGCGCAGGAGAGAAGGCGTGGCCGGCGCCCACACGTTGAGCACGAGGCAGTCCTCCGACCCGACGACCTGGCCCGAGCCCGTCGCCTGCGCGCAGATACTTCCGAACCCGGACGTATCGCGGACGGTCGTCCATGGGTCGGGAGGCACCGGAGGACGAAATCGGAGCGCCCCGAGCGGAGGCGCCGCGTAGGGAATTCCGCGGTAGACCAGCGCCTGGCCCATCCGAAAGCCCCGCACCGTTCCGCCGGACGTCGGCACGACGGCGGGAACGGAAGCGACGTCGAGGGTCAGCGCGGCGGTTCCCGTGCCGCAGGAGTTCGTCGAAGACAGCCGATAGGTCGTCAGGGCCGCGGGAGTCAGCGTCAGCGTGTTGCCGGGCGTCGACGTGATCCCGCCCGGGTCGGTGCGCACGGCTGGCCCCCCCGCGAAAACGGAGACCGTCACCGGAGTTCCAGGCGCCGCCCGAAGGGGCACGACCGAGAGAATGTCGATCGAGGGCACCGCGCACGCGGAAGGCTTCGGCATCGCAGGCGCCACCACGGCGTCCCCCGTGACGTTGTCGACGACGCTCGCGTACGCATCGGCGGATCCCGTCGTCAACGTGACGTCGACGCGAGCTCCGAACGGCGCGCCTGCTGCCGCCCCGAACCATCCCTCGAGCCCCTGCTGCCGCCATTCGGTCGGCCCGAGGAGGAATGCCTTTCTCGCGGTCTCGGCGCCGGCGAGGTCCCGAAGCGTGAGAAAGCCGCTCGCACCCCCGGGTCCGCCCAGAACGGCGATGTTCGTGCGGAAGCCAGGCGATGCGCCGGAGTTGACGAGCCCGGGCAGTGTGGCCTCGCGCCCGGCGGCGGTCAGGCCAGCCGTCCAGGTAATGGCGCGAAGGCCCGCGCTGAACCCCCCGGGACGCGCACCGGCTGGATCCGCGTTGCGTGTGCGCCCAGCCGCGAGAAACGGACCCGACGCCCGGAGGAGGATCGCGCCGGCCACGCCCTCGCCCAGACCGAAGCCGCCCGGCCCGAGGACGTCGGCGATCTCGACGAGCGCGCGCGGCGCGAGCGTGCGTGTGAAGGACGCCGCGGAGGGGAAGCCAACCGGCGCCCCCGTCACGACGAGCGGGGCCAGGCCGGGATTGAAGATCCGAAGATCGGTCGTCCAGTGGGTTCCGTTCAGACCCCCGGCACGTGCCGCGCCGTCCAGGAGAACATCGCCATTCTCGAAAGGCACGCGCTCGGCGACGACCGCGATGCCGTCCCCCGTGACATTGTCGACGACGGCCGTGAATCCGATCGCCCGCCCGCGCGTGACCTCTATCGTGACCCGGCCCGTCACCAGGCTCGGGAGGGCCGCGAGATCGCCGGTTGACGCCTGCCACGTGACCGGCGCCGCCGACGCGACCCGCGCCGAGCCGCGTGCGAAGCCCGATTCGTCCCACACCGTCACGATCGCCTCGCTATCGGGATCGAGGAGCGCGAGATTCACGTTCGTGCGGTAACCGCGGACGTAATCGGCGGAGCTCGAGAGCCAGATCGCGTGGCCCGTCTCTCCCGGCAAGAGCGTTCCCTCGTCGCCCACTGCCGTGAGAGAGACGCCGTACGTAGCCGCGGGATCGGCCACGTTCACCGTCGAGCCGCGCACGATGAGGGGAACGTCACTCGAAATCGTGAGCGTGCCGAACGTGCCTTCGAGGCCGAAGAGATCCGAAAGAGCATTCGAGAAGGCCAGGGACGCGCCCGCCGGCAGGACCTTCGTGACAGCAGCCGGAGCGGAAAAACCTCCCGCAGGGACGAGCCCGATCGCCACCGTCGCCTCGAGCGGCCCCGGATTCACGACGAACACGTTCGAATGGAAGACCGTCCCGTTCAGCCCGCGTGTATTCGCGACGCCCGGGAGAAAGAGCGTGGCGGCCGGCGCCTGGGAAGCGAGACCGAGGAGGCATGCCGCGCTCACGAGGCGGCTGACGATGGTGGGGGTGTCTCCCGGACGGATCAAGGGGAGAGCTTATTCGATCCCGAAGAACGCGCGAATCGCCGCGAGCGTGAGTGGCTGCGAGCGTTCGGCCCGCTGGCGCTGGGCCTCGGCGTTGAGCCCCTCGCGCACGGCCGCGAGCGCCGCGTCGCGCTCGGCCGCGAGCTTGGCGATCGCCTCGGCGACCGCGGGCCGCCTCTCGAGGATCTCCCTGAAGTGACCCTTTTCGACGCGCCACGCCTCGGCGTCCGTCAGGGCGACAACCGACGCCTTGCGCGGCTGCCCCGTCAGGAGGCCCATCTCGCCGAAGAAATCGGGCGCCGAGAGAGTGGCGACGGGGCGCGGCGCGGAGCCGTCCACCGAGACACGCACCTCGACGCGCCCCTCCGTGAGGACGTAGAGGTGATGTCCTTCGGCCCCCTGGACCACGAGCGACTCCCCCGCGGCGAACGGTGTGAAGGCGACCGTCTCCGCCAGGAGAGCGCGCTCGTCCGGAGTGAGCGGCGCGAAAATGGACACGCGCTCGAGCAGTGCGCGCCGCGCGCCCTGCTCGGTCTCGAGCGCGCGGCCGCGGCTCTCCGCGTCGTCCGGCCTGACGACGACGTGGCGGACCGGGACGGAAAGAGCGAGAGAGGCCCGGCGCAGCGCAAACCAGACGCGCGCCCTCACGACGGAATCCGTCGCGTCCGCGCGGAACATGTCCGTGAGCCAGTAGCGCACCGCGAAGCGCGAGGAGTTCTCGGCGAAGTCGACGAAAATGCACTCGGGCGCCGGCTCGCGCTCGACGTCCGGGATCGCGTCGCGCCGGAGGGCTTCCTCGACGCGCGCGATCACCTCGGTCGGCGCGGCGTCCGCGTCCACGTTGAACCACACCCAGCGGCGCTCCGTGTCGACGGCGCCCATCCCGCGGCCGCGCAGGACGACCGCATTCTTCATGAAGAGGGAGTTCGGCACGACGGCGAGATCGCGGTTGCGCGTCTCGATCGACGTCTGCCTCCAGCCGACCTCCCGCACGAGTCCGGTGAACTCGCCGTACGTGACCCAGTCGCCGGCCTTCACGGACCCGTCGAGCTGGAGCGCGAGGCCGCCCATGACGTTGCCGAGCGTGTCCTGCAGGGCCCAGCCGACGACGGCCGTGAGGACGGCGGACGTCGCGACGATGCCGACGACCTCGACGCGCCCGGACGAAAGCACGGCGAGCGTGGCCGCGATGCTGCCTGCGGCGATCGCGAGGTCCCGGAGAATTCGCGGCGGACGCATCTTCGCGAGCGGCAAGAGGACGTCGAAGAGCAGCGTCCCGAAGAGCGCGACCGCGGCGACCGCGGCGATCGCGCGCCCCGTGAGGTCCAGCGCCGGGGCCGCCGCGGAGATGCCGATCTCGGGGGCGAGGTGGCCGGCCGCATGGACGGCGAAGCCGAGCACGCCGAGGAGTACGACCCGAAGGACGCGGCGCCGCTCGCGGCGGTCGGCGAGCGCGACGAAAAACGCGGCCGCGGCGAACGCGAGTGCGTCCCGGAGGACCGAGTGCGTCAGGAAAGGCTCGGACGGCAAGAGAGCCCGATTATGCCCGGAGCGGTCACGAAACCGCCGCAGCCGACATATCCTCCGTGTGGCGAACGAAGTGAAAGCGCCCCAGGAGGCCATTGACGACGCGCTCCTCGTCGCGCGCAAACTCGAGGGCTTTTTTCGGCGAAGGGGCCACGGCGAGGACGCCCGAGACCTCGTCCAGGACCTCTTCGTCGTCTTGCTGTCCCGCCGGGACCCGGTCAGCGTCGATCCCCCCGGGCGCTTCCGTTCTTTCCTGTACGCCATCGCGTATCGGCTCGGCGCAAATGCGAAGCGGCGTCGCCGACGAAATTCGGGCGAATCCCTCGACCGGCTCGAGACCGAACGGGCCACGTCTGCCCCGTCCCCCGAGCAGCTGACGCTTCTCAGGGGGAACGTCCATCGCGCTGCGGCGGCCCTCGAAGCGCTACCCGCGGAGGTTCGGCGCACCCTCCTCCTCGTCGCCGACGAAGGCCATTCGACCCGGAATGTCGCGGCCCTCATGAACGTCTCGGAAGAGGTGGTTCGCGCGCGGCTCAGCCGTGGACGGAAGCGTCTCGCCGCGGTCCTCGAAGGAAAGGAAGAACAATGAACCCGAATGCCGAAGAGACCCGTCTCGCCGACGCGCTCGTCGTCGCGGCCATGAGCGCGGGCCGATTCGAGAGGCTGAGCCGCCTCGCCGGTCGCGCGCTCGTCGCCGGCTCCTTGCTCATGGCCGCCGTCTTCGGTCTGCGGTCCGCCACGCGGCCCGCGACGGTCTACGTGATTCAGGGCGATTCCACCGGCGTCGTCCTCACCGGGCCGGGCGTCGCGCGGCGTAGCGAGAGGGCATCGGTCCCGGTCGCCCCGAGAAAAGGAGATCGCACATGATCCCGTCGCTCGCCCTCGCTCTGACCCTCGCGCTCGCGTCGCCCGCCGCCGAACCGGAAGCCTCCGGCGCTCCCCCCGCGGCGTCGGGGGCTCGCGCGCACCTCGACGAGAGGGTCACTCTGAATCTGCACGAGGCCGACCTCGGTCAGGTGCTCGAGCGCCTCGCGACCCTCCTCGGCAGGACGCTGATCCTCCAGCCGGGAATCGAGGGGACCGTCACACTCGAAGCCCGGGAAAGTCGCGTGTCGGACGTGATCGCTGGGCTCGAGACGTCTCATGCACTTTCGATTCGTCTCGATGGAGCGCGCATGTACGTCACGAAGGCCGGCGAGAAAACACGAACAGCACCGGGAAAGCCCGACGAAGAGGCTCTCGATCGCGCTTTTCTCTCCGATGGTTCGCTCTCCCGGCGGCCCGCGGCCGAGAAACCGAATCTCTTCGACGGTTCGTTCGAGTTCCGCGAGGAGGGATCGGGCACCTCGGCGGTGTGGGAGATCGGCGGGTCGCTCGCAACCGTGACCCTCCCCGGATGCTCCGTGCCTCTGCCGGTCATCCTTCTCCCGGGCGACACGTACGACCGCGTTCCGCGAGTCGTCTTCGGGCCCCCTCGCGGCACGGCCGCGCTTGCGAGGATCGTCGCTCCCGGTGCTCGTTTTCGGCTGCCCGAATGCTCCGCGCCTCTCACTCTCCAGGCACTCGGCTCGAGGGACGGCGCGTCGAAGGCGGTGCCCGCTTCGCAGACGGGACAGTTCCTGCTCACCGTGCAGATCCTCGACGCCGGCGCGGGCGGCGACGAAGTGCTTTTCGCCCCCCGCATCCAGCTCGTTGCCGGGGCAGCAGGCACGCTTCAGTCCGGGTCGCACGAGACGGCGGCTGCCGGAGTGCTTCTGGATCGAAGCTTCTACACGAGCGTCGCCGTCCTCGACGCCGGAGACACAGACGCACTCGTGGTCTGCTCGATTTCCGTCACACGTGACGTAGAGCCCGGGCCCCGCCAGCCTCCGGTCACCATCCGGATCGCGCGAGCGGACGAATCGCTGCGGCTGTCTTACGGAAAGCCGGAGCGCATCACCGTGTCACCCACCTTCGGTCGGGGGCGCTCCGCCCTCGTCCTCGAGCTCACCCTCGAGCGCCCGGCGGAAAAGCGCAGAGGTCGCTAGGCGCCCTCGCGCGCAAGGCTCACGACCGGCCGGCCGGAGAGGTCGATGGCCGGCAGGAGCGAGGAAGCGACGGCGACGAGGAGGGAGAGGCCGGCGACGGACGCGACCATCGTGGCGTCGGTGTTCAGCATCGCGCCGATCCCCGCCCACTGCGTCTCGATGAGCGCGTTTTCGATGAGCCGGGCGAACAGGGCCATGAAGCCGACGGCGAGGACGGCGCCTCCCCCCCCGAAAAACGCGCTCTCGAGAACGAGCAGCCGGAGGACCGTCCCGCGCGAGAACCCGAGGATGAGAAGCAGCGCGGCCTCTCCCCGCCTCTCCCGCGCGGACATCGCGAGCGTGTTGCTCGTGATGAGAAAGAGCGTGAAGGCCGTCGCGAGGCCGATCCCGCCGAGGAGCAGCTGCACGTTCCCGATCATGTCCATGAACATGAGCTGCCACTGTTTCTCGCTCATCGCCCTGATCGGAACGGGCGCGCTGTCGAACCGGCGTTCGATCTCGGCCGTCACGCGCGCCACGTCGGAGCGCGACTTCGCGAGGATCCAGAACATCCCGACCCGGCCCGCGTCTCCCGTCGCGTTCTCGAAGTACTTGCGGTGGACGTAGAGCCCGTTGTCGAGCTTGTACGTCATGACGCCTCGGATCGTGGTTTCGATGACGCCACCCTGCACGGGCGCCTTGAGGACGATCCGGTCGCCGATCTTCCAGCCGTGCTGCTTCGCGAGGATCGGGCCGATGACCGACCCTGTGGGGTCGGCCTTCCACGCGGCGATCTGGTCGGCCGGGATCTTCGCCTCCTTGTAGACCTCGAGGAACGCGTCCGCGGGGGCCGACGAGAGCGGAACCTGGTTCTCGGGCCGGTCGTTCTGCCAGAAGGCCATCAGGAAATCGAAAGGACAAACGCGCTGGATGCCGGACACGTCCTCGAGCTTCGCGAGATACGCCATCGGGAGCTTTTCGAACATCGACGTCTTCGCCATGACCATCGCGCGGCTGCCCATGTTCTCGGACCAATCGTTCTTGAGTGCCCCGTTCACGAGGTAGAGGAACCCCACGAGCCCGGCGGAGAGACCGATCGCGACGACCGTGAGCGCACTCCGGAGCGGCCGGCTCGTGACGTGGCGGACGGCCAGGCGGACCGGAGTCATGCAGGCACGACGAGCCTGGTTCCCCGGATCGACTCGATGAAGCGCGCGCCGAACGCCTCCGAGGGCGTGTGGACGCCGGGAGCGACCTCGCCGGCGAGGACCCTTTTCGCGATCGCGATCGACGTCTCGGCCGTTAGCGCATAACCCTCCACCGTTTCGAGCGTGCCCGTCACGGAGCGTCCGTCCTTCGTGACGCGCCCCCAGAGGAACGAGCGCTCCCGCGCGCGCTCCTCCGCCGTGGGACCCTTCACGCTCCTGTCGATGCGCCTCATGAGAAAGCGCTGTACGAACGGCAGACCGAGGACCGGTGCGAGCCGGCGCATGCGCCGTGCATTGGCGACGGCGGACGGGGGGACCGCCATGTAAACCTCGATGTTCGGTATCCCCGTCGAGCGCCATGCGGTCGCGAGGTCACCCCACGGAATCGTCATCGCGAGGCGCGGCTCGGGAAGCGGAGCCTCCATCGTCTTCCATGCCGACGGGACACCGACGAGCTTTCCGTCGACGCGCACGAGCCCGCCCTTGTGGGCGCCTTCGACCATCGTCTTCATCGTTCCCGCGCTCGGCTTGAAGCCCCGGAAGGCGAGCGTGAGCGTCTCCGCCCCCGGCAGGGCTTCCGAGAGCGCTTTCGCGAGGCAGTCCGAAGGCACGACATCGAACCCCGTGCCCGGAAGGACGGGGATTCCCGCGTTCTTCGCGTCAGAGTCGCGCGCGAACGCGGCCTCGAATACCGCGACCTCGCCCGTGATGTCGAGATAGGCGGTCTTCGCAACGAGGCAGCCTTCGAGCACGGGGGCGCTCGTCTTCGAGAAAGGTCCTGCCGCGAGAAGCACCGCGGAGAAGGGCTCGAGGAGTCGCCCCACGGTCCCGGAATCCTCGAGTCCGAAGCAGAGGCTCTTGAGGCCGTGCGCCTTCGCGATCGACTCGACAGCCTCCGCGCGGCGGCCCGCGAGGGTGGGCCGGAGGCCCTCGCGAAGCGCCACCTCGAGGATGAGCTTCCCGGTATACCCGTTGGCGCCGTAGAGGAGCAGGCCCGACTTCATGAAGGAACTCCTTCCGCCGCGCCGGGCGCATCTCCCAGACGGACGCCGCAGACGTTCGAGAGATCGCGGCACGCGTCGACTTCGTCCTCCGCGCCGCGTGCCGCCTCGTCGGACAGGACGTAACGAAACGCGCCGTCGCCGGGGAAGACGACGCCGTTCTCGAGGACGCGGCGCGGCCCGCCGACGCCGAAGAGGCCGGAGTCCATCACGATCCACATCCAGTCGGCCTCGCGGGCGAGGCCGGCATGGGCGAAAACGTCGCCTAGGCGGAAGGCGGGCGAGGCTTCGCAAGAAGAAGAAGGAGAAATTTGCTTAGAAAGGAAGACGGAGAGAGCTTCGAAGCCTCTTGGATCGAATGAGCGCATCGCGCCCTTCCCGTCTTCGAGCGTCAGGAGCGGGGCGCCCTCCGGAATAAGCGCGTCCGCCAGCACTTTCTCCCATTCAAAGAAATCTCCCTGTCCCTCTCCCCCCCCCGTGTCCGGGTCCTTCAAGATGACGTCCACCCGGCTGTCGCGCCGCCAGGACGTCGGCTCGGTCGAGAGCCGGCCCCCCGCGATCTCGTGGACCCGCCAGCCCGCTGTCGTGTGAAAGAGGCCCTTCGCGCGCGCGACGCGGCCGCGTGTGATATTTCCGGACCGCAGCGCCTGGAGGGCGGTGAGAAGGCGGTCTGCGTCGAAGACTCTCTCCGGCGGGTACGCAACGCCCTTCCCGACATGTCCTTCGGAGGAATTCGGATTTCCATGAAGGTGGTGTGACGCCCGCGCCTCGAGAAGGGTCGCGGCGGCAGCGGTCGCGGGGCGCTCGAGATCCCAGACCTCGTCGGGGAGGACGCCGTGCTTCGCCCGCACGATCAGCAGCTTCGGCGGCGCCAATGTGCGGAGGAACTCTTCACTTCTAAGAATCTCTTCTTCTCCGGCGACATCGCACCGATTTACGACGATCACGTCGGCGACGTCGATCTGGTCCCGGAACAGCCCGCTCCGCGCGTACTCGCCCGCCACGTCCTGCTGCGGATCCAGCAGCGTGATGACGGGGCGCACGTCGAAGCGCTGCGCCCAGCGCGGGCCGCGCAGGAGGTCGACGAGCTCGGACGGCCGCGCGAGCCCCGTGGGCTCGAGGACGAAGCGCGTCGGGGCCACGAGGTCCGAGACCTCTTCGAGCGACGCCTCGAGATCGGCCATCGCCGTACAGCACACGCAGCCGCCCGGCACCTCCTTGAGAACGCAGCTCGCGCAGTCCGAGAGAAGCGCTCCGTCGACGCCGAGCGTGCCGAATTCGTTCACGATGACCGCGATCCGTTCGCGATCGGCCCGGCGCGCGAGAAGGTCCTTCACGGCGGTCGTCTTCCCGGCGCCCAGAAAACCCGAGAGGACGTGAAAGGGGACTCTCACGGACCTCATCCTACCGCCGATATTTTCGACACGAACCCGCCCTGCGTGCGTAAGATTCGCGCGATGTCCAGCAGCGCGGCCGCTTCCCGGAAAACCAAGACCCCGAAACCGTCCCGCGTCCGGGTCCCCGAAAAATTCGCGGACGCCGAGAAGCTCTACGGCATCGAGAACTGGGGCAAGGGTTTCTTCTCCGTCTCGGACGACGGAAACCTCCTCGTTCACCCCACCCGAGAGAGTCACCGCTTCGTGGACCTCAAGGGAGTCATCGACGACGTCGCCCTGCGCGGCATCTCGACGCCGGTCGTCGTGCGGTTTCCGCAGATCCTCGACGCCACCGTCAAGGAGCTCAACGAGGCCTTCCTGCGCGCGATCAAGGAGTACGAGTACGAGGGGGTCTTCCGGGGCGTGTTCCCGATCAAGGTGAACCAGAAGAAGGTCGTCGTGCGCGAAATCATCCAGTCGGGCCGCAAGTACGGCTACGGGCTGGAGGCCGGGAGCAAGCCCGAGCTCCTCGCGGCCCTCTCACAGGACCTCGGCCCGGACTGCCTCATCACGACGAACGGTTACAAGGACGAGGCGTTCATCAAGCTCGCGCTGAACGGGCTCCGGATGGGCAAGACGGTCGTTCTCATCCTCGAGAAGGTTTCCGAGCTCGAGCGGATTCTCGACGTCGCGAAGAAGCGCGGCGTGAGGCCCCTGATCGGCATGCGCAGCAAGCTCTACGCGCGCGGCTCGGGCAAGTGGGCGAAGTCGGGCGGGGAGGCCGCGAAGTTCGGCCTTACGACGACCGAGATGCTCGACGCCGTCGAGATCCTCCGCCGGCGGAAGATGCTCGACTGCCTCGTCATGATCCACTTCCACATCGGCTCGCAGATCACGGACATCCGCAAGGTCAAGAACGCGATCAAGGAAGCGGGCCGCGTCTACGCGAAGCTCTACCGCTCGGGCGTCGAGGTGCAGTTCCTGAACCTGGGCGGGGGGCTCGGCGTCGACTACGACGGCTCGAAGACGGCGTTCGACTCGTCGATGAACTACACGGTCCAGGAGTACGCGAACGACATCGTGTACACGATCAAGTCGATCTGCGACGAGGAGAAAGTGCCCGTCCCGACGCTCGTCACCGAGTCGGGCCGCGCGATCACGGCGTACCACTCGGTCCTCGTGACGAACGTCCTCGACGTGGCGGACCGCATCGAGCAGGGCCGCACCGTGAAGCTCGACGGCGACGAGAACCACGTCGTGCGCGAGCTCTACGACGTGTGGCAAGGGGTCACGGCGAAAACCATGCGCGAGAGCTACCACGACGCGCTGCAATACAAGGAAGAGCTTTTCACGCTCTTCAACCTCGGCTACGTCTCGCTCGAAGACCGCAGCAAGGGCGAGATCCTCTACTGGAACATCTGCGAGCGCATCCGCCGGCACCTCCACACGCTCAAGGACATCCCCGAGGAGTTCGAGCAGCTCGAAGTGATGCTCGCCGACAAGTACGTCATGAACTTCTCCGTCTTCCAGTCGCTGCCCGACGTGTGGGCGATCGACCAGCTGTTCCCCATACTCCCGATCCACCGCCTGCGCGAGCGCCCCACCGAGCACGGCACGCTCGCGGACATCACGTGCGATTCGGACGGCAAGATCGAGAAGTTCATCGACCTCCGTGACATCAAGGAGGCGCTTCCTCTCCATCCGTTCCACAAGGGGACGCCGTACTACATCGGCTTCTGCCTCGTCGGGGCGTACCAGGACGTCCTCGGCGACCTCCACAACCTCTTCGGCGAGGCGCACGAGGTGCTCGCGAGCGTGGACGACGACGGCCGCACGCGCATCCAGGACGTCCTGCCCGGCGAGTCCTGCGAGCGGGTCCTCTCGTATATGAACTACGACCGCGACGAGATCCTCGACGGCATCTGGCGCCAGCTCCGCCGCGCCACCGAGCGCAAGAAGGTCAAGGAGCCCGAGGCGAAGGCCATCGCGAAGGATTTCGAGCAGGTCCTGTCGCAGTACACCTACCTCGAGGACTAAGCTTCGAGGGGCCGGTCGTTCGCTTGTTCTTCTACCTTCTAGGAAAATCTTCCTCTTAGGAGGTTCCCGTTGAACGTCGTTCTCCCCATCGCTCTCGCCGCCCTCGCGGCCGTTCCGTCGGCGGCCGCCCCGGACCCCGCGGCCGCCTCCATCGTCCGCGCCGGTGCGGACGCCGAAAAGGCCTCCGGCGCGGTGATCGGTTTTTCCGTTCTCCACATCGAGTCCGGCCGGCACGTTGCTCACCGCGGCGGCGACACATTTCAGATGGCGAGCGTCTTCAAGGTGCCCGTCGCAATCGCGATCCTCGACGCCGTCGAGAAAGGAAAGCTGCGGCTCGATCAGGAGGCCGAGATTCGGGAGTCGGACCGGATGGAGATCGGTCCGATCTACGACGAGTGGAAACCCGGGATGCGCGTGACGGTCGAGCGAATGGTCGACGTCATGCTCGTCGACAGCGACAACACCTCCGCGGACGTCCTCATCGGCCTCCTCGGCGGGCCGCACGCCGTCGAGAAGGCGCTGACGGCGAAAGGCGTCTCCGGCATCCGGATCTCGCTCGACGAAAAGGGCCTCGGCGCCGCGATGAAGAAGGATCTCGCCGCGCTCGAGAGGGGCTCCGAGAACGGCGCGAGCCCCGACGCGATGGCGGGGCTGCTCGTGCGCCTCTTCAAGGGCGAGCTCCTTTCGCGTCCGTCCACGGACCGCATCCTCGACGCGATGCGCCGGTGCGCGACGGGCGGCCGCCGGCTCCGCGCGGGTCTTCCGAAAGGCACGGAGGTCTTCGACAAGACAGGCACACTGCGCTCGTGCGCGAACGACTCCGGAATCGTGACTCTCAAGGACGGTTCGCACATCGTCCTCGCCGTCTTCGCCCGCGGCGGAAAGGACGCCGCCGCACGCGAGAGCGCGATTGCCTCGGTCGCGAAGGCCGCGTGGGAGACGTTCGCGCCGGCTACGTCGGCTCGGTGAAGCGAAGGTTGGGGAGAACTTCCAGCATCGCCTTCGTCCCGGCTTCCGTGACCTTCGACTTGCCGACGAGGAGTACCTCGAGGCTCTTCATCTCCATGAGGTTCCGCATCCCGGCGTCGCCGACCTGAGTATCGAAGACACTGAGTTTGCGGAGGTGCGTGAGCCCCTTCACGCTGCGAAGTCCCTCGTCCGTCACCTTCGTCCCGCCGATCAAAAGGGTCTCGAGCTCGGAGAGGCCCCTCAGGGAGGCGAGACCGGCGTCGCCGATCCGGGTCCGGAAGAGATTCAGGAAGCGGAGATTCGTGAGCTCCTTCAGGTGCGGGGCACCCGCGTCGGAGATCTTCGTGAGGCGAAGGTCGAGCGTGCGGAGGTCTTTCAGGGACCCGAGGCTCACGAGGTCCTCGTCGGTCACCGCAGAGCCGTGGAGGTCGATATTCACAACGGGACGGTCGGGCCGCTCCGCGTCGCGTTCGAAGGTTCCTCCGAGCCTTTCGACGGCGGCCAGCGCCCGTTCGTCCCCGGCGGCTTGAACGGGACGCGCGCACGCGCCGAGAACGGACGCCGCAACGAGCAAGCGGAAGAACGGTTTCATGAGTTCCCTCCGACGCCTCATACGAGACGCCGTCGCGACGGGTTTCCGCGGCGTCACGGGCGCCGCGGTCCGCCCGCCTCGTCGTGCTCGGTCTCGGCGCTCTCGTCCCGTTGCAGCTCGACGAGCGTCTCGACCCGCCGGTCCGCCTGCAGGTGCTTCTGGAGCTCGAGCATTCCGACGCCCTGGAGGTTCGGCCGGCCCGAGGGTTTCCCGTAGATGCGCCGCTGGCGCCAGCCCTCGAGGACAATCACGAGGACGACGGCGGCCGCGACGCCGAAGAGCACGAGGCCGTCGCCCGAAACGTTCATCACCATCATCCTACTCGGGCAGCGGGCCTGTGTTGCGATAGATTCCAGCCATGGTCGAGTCCCTGACGACGCCCTATCTGCTCCTGGCCGCGCCCGTGATGCTCGACCCGAACTTCTCGAAGACCGTCGTGGTCATGGGCCATCACACGCGCGAGGGCGCGCTGGGCTGGATCGTGAACCGCCTGCTCGGCGAGCCGGCCATCAAGCTCCTCGCGCCGCCGCTCGACACGGCCGTTCACCCGGAGACCCCGCTCCGGGTCGGCGGGCCCGTCCTGACGAACGGGCTCGTTGCGCTGTTTCCCGACGAGGTGCAGGACGTCGATTCGATCGAGATGGCGCCGGGGCTCCGCGTGTCGGCCGCCGCCGAAATTCTCCCCAGGCTCTTCACGGCTCCCCCGTCCGCGGGCACGCCCGGGCTCCTCGTCATGGGGTATTCCGGCTGGGCGGCCGACCAGCTCGAGAGCGAGATGGAGGAGGGCGCCTGGCTCGTCCTTCCGTGGAACCCCGGGCTTGTCTTCACGAACGACGTCGACCGGCTCTGGGAGCGCGCGCTCGCGCGCCTCGGCGTCGATCCGGCGTCCGTGTCCTCGTCCTCCACCGGCGTGAGCTGACGTGAACGAGCTTTCCGCTCTCGTGCTCCGGAACGGCGTTGGTTTCGTCTTTCTGAACGTCCTCCTCCAGCAGCTCGGCGTTCCGGTCCCCGCGGTCCCGACCCTTCTCGTCGCGGGCGCTCTCGCGGCCGACGGAAGGCTGCCTTTCGGAAGCCTGCTTGCCGCCGCATTCCTCGCTACGGTCGCGGCCGACACGGCCTGGTTCCTGCTCGGCCGGCGCTACGGGCAGAGGGTCCTCAAGGCGCTCTGCAAGCTGTCGCTCTCTCCCGATTCCTGCGTCAGGCAAACCGAGGGCCTCTTCGATTCGTATGGCCTCCGGTCGCTGCTCTTCGCGAAATTCGTTCCCGGTTACTCCACCGTGGCGCCGCCCCTCGCCGGCGCGGCGGGCGCGACGCTGCCCCGCTTCCTCGTATTCACGTCGGGTGGAACTCTGCTCTGGGCGGGAACCGCGCTCGGTCTCGGCCTCGTCTTCCATGGCGCGATCGACCGGGTTCTGGCCTTTCTCTCGAGTCTCGGCAGCGGCGCGTTCGCTCTGCTGGCGGGAGGCCTCGTTCTCTACGTCGCCGTCAAATGGACCCAGCGGCGCCGCTTCTACAGGTTTCTCCGAATGGCCCGCATCGGCGTCCACGACCTTCGGCGGCTCATGGACGACGGACAGACGCCCTTGATCGTCGACGTCCGCTCCAACAACGCCCGAAACCGCGATCCCCGAAGGATTCCCGGAGCGATCGTCGTCAACATCCTCGAGCTGGACGAGAAGATCGGCCACCTGCCGACGGACCGGGAGATCGTTCTCTACTGCACGTGACCCAACGAAGCCTCGGCGGCCCGTGTGGCACGCCTCCTCATGGACCGCGGGTTCGCCCTCGTCCGCCCGCTCGAAGGCGGGCTCGACGCGTGGGAAGAGGCCGGTTACCAGGTCGAGATCGAGGCCGAGCGGATTCCCATGAGCCCGACGGGCTCATTCTCGCCAGCGCCCTGAACCTTCACGCCCGCTCCCAGGTTTCCTCCACCACGACGTCCGGGTGGAGCGAAAGCCTCACGGGACAGGTCTTGCCCGCGTGGACCAGCTTCTGGAAGTCCGCCTCGTCGCAGGGCGACGAAACGCGGTAGCGCGCCACGAGCTTCGCGATGCGCCGCGGGGGCGCGGGCGTCATGTGCTTCTCGATGTCGAACGTCACGCCCGTCAGGGGAATCCCGTTCCGCGTGGCGTACAGACTCAGCGTCGTCGTCGCGCATACCGCGAGGGACGCCGCACAGAGATCCGTCGGCGAAAAGCGACTCCCGTCGCCGCCGTTGTCCTTCGGCGCCGTCGTTTCGAGAACCGCTCCGGAAGGGCCGTGTCGGAGCTCGGTGCCGGTGGGAGAGGTGAGCCTGCCTGAAATCGAAACGCTCATGGAGGCGAGTCTAGTTCAGGGTGTGTCGTGCGTGCCGGACAGAGGCCAGACCGGGAGCAGGAGGAATGCCTCGGGATTCACGCGGGCGCCATTCAACCTCGCGGCCCAGTGCAGGTGAGGGCCCGTCACGCGTCCGGTGGCGCCGACGAGGCCGAGGATCGCTCCTTTGGCGACGATGTCCCCGTCCTTCACGTCCACGCGCGAGAGGTGCATGTATTGCGTGAAGAGCCCCCCGCCGTGATCGAGGAGAACGGTGCCGCCCGAGAAGTAGAGGTCGCCGGCGAGGGCCACCCGGCCCGCCGCGGCGGCGGCGACCGGCGTGCCTTTCGGCGCGGGCATGTCGAGGCCCCCGTGGAAGCTCTGCGTCTTTCCGTTGTAAACGCGCCGCGCGCCGAAGTTCGCGCCTTCGAACGCGACCGGCCGCGCAAAGGACGACCAGCGGCGCGACGCCTCCGCGCTCCGGTAAGCGGCGTTCACCCGCGCGCCGTCCGCCTTTACCCGCTCCTGCTCCGCCGGAGGGACTTCGACGTACTTCGGGTCCACCGACAGCTTCTGGATGCGGAAGGCGCCGCGGATAACCTTGAGCGGGAGAGCGAGACGCGCCGCGCCGTCCGGCGACTCGACGACCACCTCCCGCGTCCCGACCTTCGCGTCGAGGTCGAGGCCGAAGAGGCCGCGGAAGCTCCGGCCGGAAGGGTCCCGCTCGAGGGGAATGCGCCGCTCGCCGTCCACGAGGACGAGGCCCGTGAGCGCCGCGTCGCTCGTGACGCGGATCCCGGCGACACCGCCCTGCGGCAGCGTCCTCGGAGCCGCCGTCGCCGTGAGGACGGCCGCGAGAAGAATGGAAGAAGCGCTCACGGGACGAACCCCGCCTCTTCCCGCGCGGGCCTCGCGAGACGGGTCGCCCCGCCCGACGGATCCCCGTCCCGCCAGAACGGAAGCTGATCGAGGCGATGCCGCGAGCCCGTGTGCCCGGAGACGCCGAATGGGACGACGAGCGTGGTCTCGTCCGGCGCGCCCCAGTCCACGATGAGACGCATGGACTGTCCGAACGCCCCCGACGCGACGCGCACGACGCCCGTCGCTCCCTGTTGCGGAAAGGAGGGCGGATTGAAGAGCCAGGAAAGGCCGGGTACCCGTCCGAGCGGATGGCGAACGGCGAGCCGGTTCGCTTCGCCCCAGGTCCAGCGAGACGCGTTCTTCCCATTCCTCGCCTCCAGATCGGCGCGCGCGTCCTCCCACGCGCCTTTCACGAAGGCGGCCTTCGCGCCGAGACCGGCGCCCCTGAACGCCGCGTCGTCCGCGCGCGCGAGATCCAGGACGCGGTACTCGGCGAGGCCGAAGTCCGGAGCGACGCGCCACGCCTTCAAGGCCCGCTCCGCGAACCTCCGGCGAAAAACGCGCGCGACGAGAAAGCGCGAGGACGCCGCTTCGGCGCGCCCGTCCCAGCTGGTGAAGCGCTCGCGAAAATCCGGCGGCAGAAGCGGCGCGACCGCCTCCATCGTGGCGGCGAGAACGGCCGACACCGTGTCGAGCTGGATGGCCTCGACGGCGGCACGATCGAGCTTCTGTCCTGCGCGCCCCGCCCCTTCGAGGAGGGTCGCGATCCGCCGCGCGCGGGCGGGCGAGGGCCAGTCGGTCCCGAGAACCCCGGGCCAGCTCGTGCCCGCGACGCGCTGGTTCGCAGTCGCGAGAAAGCCTTCCTTCGGATTCAAGACCCGCGGCATCTCGGACTGGGGAACGAACCCGCGCCAGTCGTTTCGGGCGTCCGAGCCGTCATAGGGAATGCTGCCGTCCGTTCCCGGGCGCCGGACCGGCACGAGGCCCGTCGCCCGCCAGCCGATGTTCCCTGCCGCATCCGCCCACACGACGTTCTGCCCGGGCGCGAGGAACCCGCTGAGAGCTGTCTCGACGCTCTCCGCGTCCCCCGCCCGCATCACGCTCGACGAAGGGAGCCTCAGATTCGCGGGGTCGAGAGCGACCCACTTCAGCGCGAGATTTCCCGTGACGAGGGGACCGTGCGACGTCGAACGGACGACGAGCCGTTCGGCGGCGCCGCCTCGGACCGAAATCGTCTCCTCGCGCCCGGCGACTTTCTCCCACTCCGTGCCGCGCCTGGCCCGTCCGCCGACGATCGACTCGCGGTACAGATCCTCGACGTCGGAACACAGGTTCGTGAAACCCCACGCGACACGCTCGTTCCGCCCGAGCGTCACGCCGGGCAGGCCGGGCAGAGTGACACCCTCGACGAGATGCCCGCTGATGACGAATCGCATCGGCAGCCAGATTCCCGGCGCGCCGAGTCCGAGGTGAGGATCGTTCGCGAGGATCGGCTTGCCGCTCTTGGTGAGCGCGCCGGAAACGGCCCAGCTGTTCGACCCCGGGACTTCGTCAGGATCTCCCCGCTCTCTGAAGCCGAGGGCCGAAAGAGCCGGACGCGACGCCGCGTCGCCCGCGAGAGGTAGCGGCGGTAACTCGGGCTTCCCGGCGTCCGGAACGAGCACGAGATCGTCGGAAGTGAAGCCGGAGGTGAGGAAGCGTCGCACCGAGGCCGGCCGCGAGAGGAGGCGCTCCACGGCGATCTCCTTCCTCCACGTGGAGGACAGCTCCTCGCACATCATGAGGAGGACGCGCAGCGCATCTGCAGGCGTGTACCGTCGCGGCGTCAGGCGCAGGAGGGTGAACTCGAGACCCCATCGCCGCAGGTGCGAATCCACGAAAGCATTGATGCCGTCGGTCAGCGCGACGACGTCCGCGCTCTCGTCCGCCGGCAGAAGCGGGACGGCCGCTTCTGCCACTCTCGAGAAGCCGTAGATGCGATGCAGCCGGTCGGACGGGAGCGCGACGGGGCCGAAAATCTCGGCGAGCTCGCCGCCCGCCAGCCGGCGCTGCAGCTCCATCTGGAAGAGTCTCTCGCGTGCCGTCAGGTAACCCTGGGCGCGATACGCGTCCCCGGCATCGGAGGCCGTCACGGTGGCGACGCCCCGGTCGTCGAACGCGACGCTCACGTTCGCGCGCAGTCCGGGGATCTTCGGAAACGAGAGGTCCGGAAGGTTCCGAGTGACGAGAATACCGAGGGTGGCCCCGGCGAGCACGGCCGCGGCGCCGGCCGCCGCCGCGATCCCCGCGAGCACGCGCTTCATGGACCCCCGAACTCAGCCCTTCTTCTTCGTGGGCGCCAGCTTCGCGAGAGGCTCGACCCACATCTCCTCCACGCGGCGCTGCTTGTCGGACATGCCCATCCGATAGCGCAGGCGCACCCGGCACTCCGGGACCGCCCAGGACGACACACCCGGGTCGGAGGCGACGGGCGTTCCCTTGCCGTAGCGCTCGAGGATTCCTTCGTAAAGTCCGGAAGGCGGGTCGAGGAGGTAGTGCAGTGCCACGACGGTCGCGTCGGCCGCGTCGGACGAATAGGTCACGTCCACGATCCATGGCCGCTTCTCTGGGGTGTGCAGGACCTTCACGTCCCGAACGACCGTCTTCTTCGCCGGCTCGTGCAGGGCCATCCGCTCGAAAGAAAACGCGCGGGTCTGCCCGATTTCGAGGCCTGCCATTCCGGGGCAGGGGGGCGGCGTCGGGTGGGCCACGGGGGTGCCCGTCGACGGGGCCGCCGAGCCCGTCTGGGGACCCGTCTGCTGCGTTTGGACCTGAATCTGCGCGTTCGCGGGAAGGGTGGCGAGACCCGCCAGAAAAAGGGCCGTGCAAAGGAAAAGGAAAGGTTTCATCCAAACTCCTGAATGGGATGCCCGGCCGCGCCGGCACGAGGTCTTTCCTTAACGCGAGGAGCGTGCCAGACCCGGCCTTCGAAGTGTAACAGCCGCTTCATCAGGGCGCGGTCGCGAACTCGAGGAGAACCCGCCTCGTCCGCCCGATCCCATCGATGAAAAGTGGAAGCGAAATGCGTTCGTTCGGGTGATGGATCGTCGCCGCATCGTAGATGTTCACGGCGAAGGGGGACACGCCGTAAACGCGGAGGCCGCGGGCGCGAATGGCGGCCGCCGACGTGGCCTGCCCGCTCAGGATATAGGGCCCGACGGGTGCCTTCTCCGGGTCCAGACCGTAAACGTTCTCGATTGCGCGCCAGGCGTTCCCCTCGGTGGGGCTCGATACGGAGTCACGGGTCTCGAAAAAGCGGCGGAGGCCGAAGCCCCGGCTCCGAACCCAGCTCTCGAGCTCGGCGCGCGCGGACGCGACCGGGCTTCCCGGCAGCAGCGTTCTGACGACGCGCATGGAAAAGCCGTCGGATTCCTTTTCGACCCTGCCCGTATAGATGCTGTCCTTGAGAAGTGAACGGTAGACTTCCGGAACGTCCTTCCAGAGCTCCGCCTCCGGAACGAGCTTCTCGGCTCCATCCATCATGTAGCGGCCCCAGACATCCGATCGCGAGGGCGCGATGAACCGCAGGAACTCCCTCACGGCGGGGACTACGCGGACGGGTTGCTGCTGATCCCGGGCCTTCAGGAATTCGCGGAAATCCTCGAGCGGCTTCGCGGCAGACGACAGGGCGGCCACGGAGAGAACCGCCTTCTCCATCGTCTCGATGCCGAAGCGCTCGACCTGCTGGGTCTTGACCTCGTTGACTCCTCCCTCGTTGAAGACGTCCGTCACGCCCGCGAGGAGGTCCGGCCGGTTGTCGAAGAGCCAGCCCATGCCGAGGTCTTCGCGAAATGTCTCTTCTCCGGACTCGACGACGAAGACGATGTCGCGGAGCGGCACGAGGCCCGCGCGCGTGAGCGAAACCACGGCGAGGAGGTTTGCGATCGTCTGCCCCTTCATGTCGAGCGTCCCGCGCCCGTAGAGGCGATCGCGCTCGAGCCCGGCGCCTCGCGCGGCCGCGAACGGCGGACTGACCCACGCGCCGAGATCCCCCGCGGGCACCACGTCCGCATGGTTGAGAAGGGCGAGCGCGCCCTCCTGGCTTCGGCCCTTGATGCGTGCGACGAGGATCGGGCGCTCCGGATCGGCGCCGGTGATCGCCGACGGAATCCCATCGCACGCGAGAACCCGGGCGAGAAAGTCGATCGCGGGGCGGGTGATTCCGGGCGGATTCGTCGTGTCGATGCGCACGTATTCCACGAGGAGCTTCACGGCCTCGGTCTCCATGGCCGCGTCCGCCTCGACGTACACCTGGCGAATCGCGATGGGCGCCGCGAGCCGCGACACAATCGCCGGAACAGCCCAGAGAGCGAGCACGGCGAAAGCGGCAGCGCCCCCGTACAAGGCGAGGCGCCGCTTCGCGCGAGGCCCCAGCGTCATGTTTTTCCAAACGCGGAGGGGCGCAGCGAAACGAGCAGGCTGACGGCGAGCGCCAGCGCGGTGACCACGGAAATCATGAACCCGATCTTCACCCACCGCGTGTCCGGCCGCAAACGCAGGTGATGACGTCCTTCCGGAACCGCCAGGCCCGCGAACCCGAACGCGACGCGCGAGACGCGGGCAGGGCTGCCGTCGAGCGTGGCCTCTTCCGCGGCATCCCACAACCGGTACAGCATGAGAAAGCCCGGGCCCGGCCCCGCAACCTCGACGTCGAGAAAGAGCCCGGAAGGCCGATCGTCGACGGCCAGGATGCGGCCAGCCGCCGGAGCGGGAGAAACTCCCGGGACCGCTTCGTCGACGTACGCGGTGTCGACGCCGAAGCCGTCCTCGAGAAGTCGCCCGAAGACGGCGCGAGCGTCGGGGGAGGCCGCGAGCTTCGCCGCGAACCGGTAAGGCGGAACCGGGTCGCGAATCGGCTCGAGACGCGGCCGGTAGCGCCCGTCCTCTTCTCGCTCGCTCCGGACGATCGCCGAGACGCCCGTGCCACGCACGATGCGGATGGCGAGCGCCGGCGTTTCCCGGACGGCGCGATTGAGGAGGCGCGTCCACTCGAACGTTTCCGCCGGAAGCGACAGGTCGTAGTCAACCTCGAATTGATAGGCGACGCCGAAGAGCGACCCGTAGGCCGGGAGCAGCGATTCCCGACCGACGCGGCCCGAGGCCCTGAGGTCGCGCGAGTCGTACACCGGAACGGGGGCGTAGAGGTCCCGGAAGAAGAGGCGCGGCGGTGGGGCGGCGCCTGGGGGCGCGGGAAATCCGGCCAGAAGCGTGGGAGCGCGCGTGATGACCGACGCATCCTCGAGAGGCATGAGGCGCCGCGCGATTCCCTCCCGATCGATGAAGATCGCGAAAGCGAGGAGTGGCAAGGCGATGCGAAGAGCCCGGGGCGACAGGGCGCCCGCGAGGCTCGACAGCCCCAGCGCGGCGAGCCAGGCGAGCCCGAATCCGAGGAGAACCATGTACTTCTCCGGGTACCGGATCCAGCCGAGAGGCGGCAGCAGCCGCGCGGCGAGCCCGAAGACCGGCGTGGCGCCGCCGAGGGCGAGGAGGAAGCCTGTGGCCGCGAGGAGCACAGCCGCGACCCGTCCCGGCCCTTTCCGGACGAGTCCGACGACGACGAGAATCCACGCGACTCGCCCCGGCGTCACGGAGGGAAGGTAGGGATAGTCCGGAATTCCGGGAGCCGACGCGACGACCGCCCAGTCCGCGACCAGCCCGTCCGTGAAGAGGTCTTTGAGGCGCGACAGCACGAATGGGTTCAACGCGGCGGCAGCCGGGCCCATGCCTCCTCCCGGCGACCGGATACTGCGTGCGGCTGTGGCCGCCCCCGGCAGGATCGCGATCGCGCCGAGCCCGGCGGCGAGAAACGCGCTCGCCACGAGGAGAGCCAGCGGACGCGCCTCCTGTCGCCACGTCCCGCCTTCACCGCGTGCCGCGAAGAGAACCGCGACGGCGACACACAACGCGAAAATCACGAATTCGGGCGCCGTCGCGAGAAGAATAAGGGCCGCCGCGATTCCCACCTTCGCCACCTTCGCCACCTCCGCTACCTCGCGCGTACGCGACGCTTTCACGAGGTCGTAGACGAATGCGGCAAACCACGGAAGGATCGAGAGCGCGGACATCGTGGGCGGAAACGTGGCGACGGACACCGCCGCCGCGCCGAGCGCGAAGGCGAGTCCCGCGAGGGCCGCCGGCCCGCGCAAAAGGCCGAGGCGCCTTCCGAAAGCGGCGAATCCGGCGACGGCCACTCCGAGATGCAGAACGATCCACGCCTTCATCGCGGCCCCGAGGGGCAGCACGAGGAAGAGGATGTTCGCGGGGTCGAACGGCGCCGCCGAGGGAGCGCCGAGAAGCGGCGCCCCTCCCCATCGAAAGCGATCCACCCAGGGCAGTTCTCCACGAAGGACCGCTTCGACGAGATGAGCCTTCAGCGGAAAGAAATAAAACAGGAGGTCCCGCCCCACCGGAACGCCGGATCCGAAAAGCCCGCGAAACGGCAGGAGCACGAGAAGGATCGCCCCGACGAGAGGAAGCGATTCGCGCAGACGTGCCTTCACGGGCGCGCCCCTCGCCGGGCGACAAGAGCGACGGCCAGAAGCGACGCGACGGAGAGCGCCCCCCCGGCGAAGAAGGCGGGGTTCTCGTATGCGAGCGCGATCTCGTGGTCTCCGCCCGGAACGTCCACGGCCATCATGTATCCGTCCGAGGGGCGGATCGCGAGATCCGCCCCGTCCACCCGAGCATGCCAGTTCGGGTCGAACGTCCGCGCGACGAAAAGCACCGCCACAGGAAGGCCCACCCGTACCCGGAGGCGGGCCCGGCCCGGCCGGCTCTCCTCCACCGAAACCGTCCCGCCGCCCGCCGGGAGAAAGCAGAACTCCGCGCGCGCGCCTTCGACGCGCAGGATCCGGTCCTCTCCGAAGCGGCCGATCTCGACGACTCCGGGCGGATCGGGCGGCACCGCCGCCGTCCTCACGAGAGTCACGCCGAGAGTGCGCAGGCGCGCGACCTTTTCCGCTCCCCATTGGAGTCCCGCGAGTGCGCGGGCGAAGCGCGCCGAGGGAGCTGCCGTCATGCGGTCCACGTCGTTCTCCCCGGCGTATCGGATCCCGAAGGCGACACCCGCCGCGGGGAGCAGCGGGTCGAATCCGCCGGCCTCGCGCGTCCGGCGCGCGACCGTCGACGCGGCGCCGGCGCCGTCGTCGTAGAAGCGCCCGGCCCCGATCCGCGCGCGCACGAGCGCGACCTCGGGTGTCTCGCGGCGGTAAAGATCCGGCGGCCCCGCGGGGCACGTCCCCGCCACGCGCCGCGCCGCGTCGGCCAGAAACAACACGGCAATGATGCTGGCGAGAAGCATCGTGTCACGGCGCTTTTCTTTGAAGGTGAAGAGGGAGAACGCGACCGCGCACAGGAGAAGGGTCGCGGTGGCCATGAGAAGCGGCGCTCGAAGGACTCCCGCGACGGCGGCACCAGAGGTATCGCCCACACCAAGCCCCATCGCCCATATTCCCTTTCTCAGCAAATCTTCCGCGCCGACCGCCAAAGCGAGGAGCGCGCCGCAAACGAGAGCGAGCCCGGTCGCTCCCCTCCGAAGCAAATCGACGGCTTTTCTTCTCGTCTCCCCCACCTCATCGGAAAACACAGCATCGACGCCGACCGCCGCCGCCCCCGCGAGCGCGAACGTCACGAGGAGCCACCATTTCTCCGGATAGCGAAGGACTGAAACGGCCGCCGCGAGGAACGAGGCCCCGGGCAGGAACCGCCCGAACGAGAGCACGGCTCCGCCGAGCGCGAGAAGAAGCGCGGCTCGTCCCCGCCTGTCGCGCCACGCGGCCGCGGCGAAAAGGAGCGGAACAAGCCCGAGCGCGAGATCCTCGAAGTAGGGGCTGCCCGCGTCGAACGTGCCCCTGCCCCAATCGAGGGACGTGTCGCCTTGGGGATCGCCCGTGAGCCGCGGTTCGAGAAGCGTGAGGACGCGCGACGGCCTCACGGACCGGAAGAGGGCTCCGTGTTCGGGCCGCATCTCGATACCCCGCGCGGAGCGGGAAAGCTCGAGGACCGCCGGACAGATCTGGACCGCCGCAAGACCCGCGCCGAGACCCAGCGCGAGAAGCGCGCCGGCAATGGCGCGCCCGCGCGCCTGCCCCGCGCCGAACGCCGCAACCGCGAAGAATGCCGCCGCGCCCATCAGCGTCACGGCCGGTTCGCCGCCGAGCGCCGCGAGGCCGACGGCGAGCGCCGCGACGGCGCGGGCGCGACCGCGGGCAGCCGCGTCTCCCGAGGCGAGGCGGGGCGCCTCGGCGAGCGCGAAGGCAAGCGGCAGGACGGCCGCGCACGTCGTCGCGTAGACCGGAAGCGACTGTGCGACGCCCGAAAAGAGGAGAACGAGCGTCCCCGCGGCACAGGCCTGAGGCGAGAGGCCGATGCGCCGCAGGGAAAAAAAGAAGACCGCGAGGACGAGAAAGATGGCGACGAAAGCGAGAGCCGTCGGCGAGAGAACGAGGAGGAGCGGCGAGAGCGGCCAGAACGCGGCGGCATTCGGGTCCGCGGCGAAGGGTCTTCCCGCGGACATCCACTCGTTCCAGACGGGCATCTCGCCCGCCCCGAAGAGCCGCCCGAGGGCGAGCCTCCAGGGGACGAAGAAGAAGCCCGCGTCGCGCCGATACAGCGTGCCGCCGACCAGGAAAGGAGCAAACCGGATCGCGGCGGCAGTGAGAACGGCGGCGAGCGCCCATGCAGTGAAACGGGCGCGGAGGCGAGGGGACTCCTCCGGTGCGCGCGTCACGTGCCTCAGGGCTTCCGCGCGAGAACCAGAAGCGACATCCCGAACGACGGCTCCGTCTTCTCCTCCGCCCGGAGGAGGGGCATCAGCCACTTGAAGGCGCCGAGCTGCCTCTTCGGCAGGACGCGGCGCTTCAAAAGGCGGGAATTGACCCACCAGCCGAGGACGCCGGGCCGATTCAGGTATCGGACGGATTCCACGGCGAAGCCCGCGCGCGCGACGAGCGTCGCGAGGGCGCCCTTTTCGTAGCGACGGTAGTGGCGGAGATTCTCGTCGAGCGTGCCGTAAAGCGCCGGCAGGGCGGGCACGAGAAGCGCGAGGTGCCCTCCGGGTTGTAGAACGCGCAGGAAGTCGGCGAGCGTTCCGGCGTCGTCCTCGATGTGCTCGAGCACGTTCAGGCAGACGATCGAGTCGATGCGCTCGCGGCCGAGGTCGGCGCGATCTCCCTCCGTGAGCGGAAACCGGAACGAGGCGACGCGCACGTTGCCCTGCTTCTCGAACCGGTTGAGGAGCTCGCGCACGTAGTGCGGTTCGATGTCCGACGCGACGACGCGCTCGCGGTCCGCGAAAAACCGCGTCTGGTTGCCCACGCCCGATCCGACCTCGAGAACGCGCGACCCGAGCCACGCCTCGAACCGCTCGTGAATCCAGCGGTTGTAGACCGACAGCTCGCTCATACGGCGGAGCGTGATCGCGCCCACGTCGCTTTCGGGCGCTTCCCACCGGAAGTACTTGAGGATCGTCCAGACCGCCTGAAACGCGTCCTTGAGGCCGATCTTCTTGCCTTCCTCGTAGGTCCGCCCGTTGTACGAGATGGGGACTTCGTAGATCCGGACGCGCATGCGCGCCACCTTGCACGTGATCTCGGGCTCGACGCCGAACCGCTGCGACCTGAGATCCAGCCGGTCCACGACTCCGCGGGTCATGACCTTGTAGCAGGTCTCCATGTCCGACAGGTTCAGGTCCGTGAACACGTTCGACATGAGCGTGAGGAGGCGGTTGCCGACCGTGTGCCAGAAGTAGAGGACACGGTGCCCGTGCGGACTGCCCAGAAAGCGGGATCCGTACACGACCTCGGCCTTGCCCGCGAGGATGGGGCCGAGAAGAACCGGATATTCCTCGGGGTCGTACTCGAGATCGGCGTCCTGGATCACGACGAGGTCGCCCGTGGAGGCGCGCATGCCGGCCCACACGGCGGCGCCCTTCCCCATGTTGCGCGTCTGGAGGATCACGCGCACGCCGTTCTTGCCGTCGAGCTCACGGAGAATGTCGCGGGTTCCGTCCGTCGAGCCGTCGTCGACGATCACGATCTCGCGTTCGAGATCCCCGAGGTCCACCGCCAGAACCTGCGCGAGAATCTCGCGGATCGTCTGGCGCTCGTTGTACGCCGGCATCACGATCGACAACTTCATGGGCTCTGCTCTTTCACGTCGTAAAGAACGATGGAGTATCCCACGCGATCGACCGGAGTTCCCCGCGCCGAGACCGTCTGGCGGAGCCGGCCGAAGCCCGCGGCGCCCACGGGATCACCGTGAAAGGCGGTCGCCTCCGGACCGCAGCACATCAGGAACGAGGAGACCGCCCAGAGGCCCGGACGGACCGGCGTCACGGCGGGAGCGAACACGGTCGCCCGCGGCGCGTAATACGGCACGTCGCCGCCGCCGAAGTACGCGATCGTCGCGCGCGCCTCGTCCCCCCGCTCCCGGAGCCGGCGCGCGAGACGCCCGAGGTCCTGCCCCCAGTCGAGATTCGAGTCGTTGAGCCAGGCCGCGCCGTTCGCCGGGCCTCCGGCCGCCTCGTTGAAGAACGAAAGCTCGTGCGGATGGATTCGAAGGGTCTCGCCGAGCTGCACCACGGCCCCGGCGAGGAGCACCGCCGCCGCCGAGCGCGCGGGAAGGGCCCGGAAGAGGACGAGGACCGCCGCCGCGAGGAGGAGCGGATACACCGGCAGCATGTGCCGGATGCCGATGTTGTAGGACGTCGCCATGCCGGTGACGAACAAATAGGCCGGCGGGAGAACGAGCGTGAGGAGCACGAGGTCGGGCAGCACGCGCCGCGCCACCCCCACGACACAGGCGGCGATCAGGATCGCGAGAAAACCGAGTGAACTCTTCACCGCGAACGCGACGAAGAAGTACTCCCAGAATCCGTCCACGGAGAGCCTGCCGTGCAGGTAATTCACGCCGCCTCCCGTCCGGTTCTGGACGGCGATCCCGGCGAGCCCGGCGGCGTAGTGACCCGCCTCCTTCGACAGACGTGAGACCGCGAGAATCCGGTCGATCGTCTCCTGCGGGGCCTGCCGCGAGACGAGGAAGATCCGCACGGCTTTTCCGGCCTCGGACCCGCTCATGTGGCGCATCGCGACCGCGTAGCTTCCGAGCAGCACGGCCGCCGACGCCACGCCCGCGAGGAGAAGGCCGCCGAGCGGGAGGAGATCGGGGGGACGGCCCGCGCGCGCGGCGTCGCGGCGCTCCCGGAGGAGGCCCACGAGGGCGAGAATCGCGACCATCGGAACGAGAAGCACGCACGAGAACTTCGCGGCGAGGCTCGCGCCCAGCGCCGCGCCCGTGGCGGTCCAGAGCCAGAGAGACCGGCGCTCGAGCGCGCGCGTGGCGAGGACGAGCGTGGCGAAGAAACCGAGGGCGGCCGCGAGATCGGTGTGGACGACGCCCGCGTGCGCCAGAAGGTTCGGCTCGAAGGCCAGGACCGCGGCCGTGAGGACTCCGGCGAGATCGCCCGCCCACGCCCTTACGGCCGAGGCGGCCACGACGACGAGAAGAAAGAAGAGCACGGCGACCGGCGCGCGCGCGACGCCGAAGAGCTTCTCCGGTGGGAGCGGCGAGTGAAAGCTGAAGGGCCGGGGTTGCTCGGCCGATCCCATGGAAAAAGGGACGTCCATCTTCGGCGCGCGCCCGCCCGCCGCACGCAGCGCGAAGCCGGACAGGAGCTTCACGAGCGGCGGATGCTCGAGGTTCGCGTAGTACGTCCCCGAGATCGCGTACTCCGCCCCCGCCAGCGTGTGAAAGGGCTCGTCCATCGTCGGGCTGTCGAGGCGCGTGTGGTCGAAGACCAGTGCGACGCCGCACGTGGCCAGGACGAGCACGGCAACACGGAACCTCACGCGGGGAGCGTCGGACACCGGGGGGATTGTAGGGGGAGTGACTCCTCGCCCCTGTTACGCTCGCGCCCGTGAGCGCGCGCTCCTCGGGCCTCTCGCGAGACGGGCAGTTCGTCCTCCTGATCTTCCTCGCGGCCCTGGCCTTGCGCCTCGCGTCCTTCCCCGACGCCACGGCCAGAGGATGGCGGCTCCTGTCGCCGGACTGCTACGGCCACCTCCGGCGCACGGTCTCGGTCGCCCGCAATTTCCCGCGCGTTCCCGTCCGCGATGCGTACCTCAACCATCCCGACGGCGGCGTCTTCATCTGGCCGCCCGCGTTCGACCTCCTCGCGGGCGGCATTTCGCGCACCCTTTACGGGCGCGCGGCGACGACGGAGCAGGTCCTGAGGGTCGCGGCCCTCCTCCCCGCATTCCTCGGCGCGCTCCACGTCCTCCCTCTCTTTGCGGTTGCCCGCCGGGTCCTGGGCCGCCGTCGCGCCCGGATCGCCGTCGTTGCCTACGCCGCGATTCCGGCCGCCGTCCTCTGGGGAGGTTTCGGGCACTTCGACCATCACGTGGCCGAGGCGCTCAACCTGCTCCTCGTTCTCGCGGCGGGCGCGTGGACCGTTTCCGCGCAGGGGGAAGCTCGATTCGCGCGCGCCGCCGTTTTCGGCGCCGCGATCGCCCTCGCCGTCCTCACGTGGCAGGGGGCCGTTTTCGTGGCAGGCCTCGCATTCCTCTGGGCGGCGTTCGCGGTCGGCGAAGCCGCGGCTGTGACGGCGCTCGTCGCGACGACCCTCGTCGCCCTCGCCACGTTGTTCGTCCTTCCTGCCGCGCCCGTCCCCTTTTCGTTCGTCTCCTTCGGCTGGTTCCAGACGCTGCTCCTCGCCGGTGCAAGCGTGCCGATCCTCGCGCTCGCCGCGTGGCGGGCCGAGAAACCGCGACGCCGGCTCATTTGGGGGGTGCTCGCGGCCGCGGGCCTGGCCGTCGCC
The DNA here is from genome assembly GCA_039934255.1 of Acidobacteriota bacterium. Taxonomy (GTDB): domain Bacteria; phylum Acidobacteriota; class Thermoanaerobaculia; order UBA5066; family UBA5066; genus Fen-183. The sequence goes on from JBDTML010000163.1 coordinate 62,485, forward strand.
CTGCCGAACGCCCACCGTGTCCTCGCCGCCGCTTTCCACGGAGGCGCTTACGTCTTCAAGGAGGGTGCGGGGGCGAGCGGGCCCGATTTCGCGGACGGAGGTTTTCTCTCTTATCCGCAGGAGTTCCTGCGCCTCGTCGCCGAGTGCCAGCCTCTCGTCAGCAGCTGGAAATCGCTCGAACGTGCCCTCCGCGAGCTTTCGCCGGGTTTCCTCCTCGTGCCCCTCGCGGCCGTTCTCTGGGTGACGATCGCGCTCCGTCAGCCGCGCCTGCCACGCTCGCTCGGCCGGATCCTCCTCGCGCTCTTCGCCGCCGCGGTGTTCGCGATGGCCCTCTTTCAGCAGCGCAACGTGTACTACCTCGCGATCTTCAGCGCCCTCGCGCTCGCCGAGGCTTGCGCGCGCGTGGCCCCCCGCCCGCGCGGCTTTCCGAGGACGGCTTTCGTGTACCTGCTTGCCGCCGGTCTCGTGATCGTGCCGGGCTGGCCCTATCTTCAGAGAGCCCGCGCCTTCGCAAGCGGACCCGGTTATGACGTTCTCGAGCTCTTCACGAGGCTGCGCGCCCTCGACCCGCCTCCCGTGGATCCGGCGGCCGTCCCGCAACAGGCTCCGGGAACGATTCCCGGCGTGATGCCGCCGTGGTCCGCGGGTCACTTCGTCACCGCGCTCGCGGAGCGGCCGGCCGCGGCGGACCCGTTCGTCTACGGATGGCGCCGGCAATGCCGGCTGTTCACGGCGACCGACGATGCCGAGGCGTTCGCGATTTTGAAGGCCGCGAAGTGCCGGTATCTCGTCACGACGGAGCTCACGTCGCTCCTGGCCGCCTACGCGGCCGCCGCGGGCCGCGCGCCTGCGCCCACGAGCGCGATGTTCGCGCGGCGCGTGCACGAGTCCG